>DASVQK010000048.1:0-5386 GCA_036389105.1 Thermoleophilaceae bacterium | reverse complement strand
GCGAGCGACCCGGGCTACCCGGTCTACACGGGCGGTCCGCTGCTGGCCGGCGCCGACGCCGTGCTCCTGCCACTCCGCGCCGGCGCCGCGTTCGCGCCCGACTTCGACTCGATCGCCGCCGCGGACTGGCAGCGCGCCCGGCTGATGTTCCTCAACTACCCGAACAACCCGACCGGCGCCGTCGCCCCGGACGGCGTGTTCGAGCGCGCGATCGAGCTCGCCCGCGAGCATGACGTCCTGGTCGTGCACGACGCCTCGTACACGGAGACCACGTTCGACGGCTACGTCGCCCCGAGCTTCCTGGAGACCCCGGGGGCGAAGGAGGTGGGGGTCGAGGTCTTCTCGCTGTCGAAGGGCTGGAGCATGACCGGCTGGCGCGCCGCTGCGATCGTCGGCAACGCGGAGGCGATCGAGTCGTACTGGCGACTCAAGTCCAACGTGGACTCCGGGATGTTCGAGGCCGTGCAGCTGGCCGCCGCGGCCGCCCTGGACGCCGGGGAGGAGATCACCCGGGCGACGAGCGCGGTGTACCAGCGCCGCCGCGACCTGGTCTGCGACGCGCTCCGTCAGATCGGCGTGGACGTGACTCCGCCGCGGGGAACGATCTACGTCTGGGCGCCCGTGCCGGAGGGCCACACCTCGACCTCGTACTGCGAGCTGGTGCTCGAGGAGTCGGGGGTCGTGCTCTCTCCGGGCGGCGCGTACGGCCGGAACGGCGAGGGCTTCTTCCGGATCTCGCTGACGGTGCCGGACGAGCGGCTGGCCGAGGCCGTGGAGCGGCTGCGGTCGAGCCTGGCGGGCTGAGGCGCGGAGCGCGCTAGGAGGTCTCGGCCAGCGTCTGGCGCAGGCCGGTCTCGAGGTCGCGCGGCGCGTATCCCAGCCGCTCGCGCGCCTTGTCGTCCTTGGCCCAGTAGGTCACGCCGTCGGACGCGGAGATCAGCTCCTTGAAGTTGGGCGGGAAGCCCATCAGCTTGCCCACGAGGGGCCCGGCGGGCGCCACCGCCTTGATCACGCCGGTGGGCATGTCGCGGGAGGGCGGCTTGCGGTCGGCGATCTGCGCCACCTTCTCGACCAGCCCGCGCATCGTCGAGATCTCGCCGCCCAGCACGTAGGCCTCGCCCGGCTCGCCGCGCTCCTGGGCCAGGATCGTGCCCTCGGCCACGTCCTCGACGTGGACCAGGTTGAAGCCGGTCGAGCCGAACGGCAGCAGCTTGAGCTTGCCGTTGCGCGCCTGGTCGATCACATTGCCGATCTCGGAGTGGTCGCCGGGCCCGTACACGCCGCCCGGCTGGACGATCACGATCGGCGCGTCCTTGCGGCGCACGCGGTCGAGCGCCACCTGGTGCGCCTCGTACTTCGTCTCGTCGTAGTAGGAGAGGAAGGCGTTGCCGTTCACCCGGCGCTCGTAGGTCTCGTCCACGATGTCGCCGCCGGTGTTGCCGAACACGTTGACGGTCGACACGTACACGATCTTCGGCACCGCCGCCTCGATCGCGGCATCCAGCACGCGCTCGGTGCCGCGCACGTTGGTCTCGTACATCTGGTCGCGCTCGGAGGCGGGGATGCCGACCTTGTAGATCGCCGCGCCGTGGAACACGGCGTCGCTGCCCTCGGTGCCGCGCCGGATCGCGTCGAGGTCGTTCAGGTCGCCCTCGACCAGCTCCGCGCCCAGCTTCTGGAGGTCGCCGGCCCGCTTCGGATCGCGGACCAAGGCCGCCACCTCGTGCCCGCGCTCGCGCAGCTTGCGCACCAGATGACCGCCTATGAAGCCGGTCCCGCCCGTCACGAACGCCTTCACGCCCGACAACCTATCGCGCCTACACTGGAGGGTGGATGCAGAGGGGACGCAACGGACGCCGGGCCGAGAGCCGCTACGGCGAGGGCATCCGCAATCCCAGGGCGCGGCAGCGGGCGTTCTGTGTCGCGGTGGGCCCGGAGGAGCCCGACCTCGGCGAGCTGCGCGAGCTGCTTCGCACGGCCGGAGTGGCGGTGGCCGGCGAGCTGTACCAGCGCCGCCAGCGCCCCGATCCCGACCGCTACCTCGGCAAGGGCAAGCTCGCCGAGCTGAAGCGCGCGATCGCCGACGCCGACGCGAACCTCGTGGCCGTGGACGACGAGCTGGTCCCGCGGCAGGAGCGCAACCTCGAGGAGCAGGTGGGCGTGCCGGTGATCGACCGCACGGCCATCATCCTCGACATCTTCGCCGACCACGCGGGCTCGGCCGAGGGCAAGCTCCAGGTGGAGCTGGCGCAGCTCGAGTACAACCTCGCGCGCATGCGCGGGCTGTGGACGCACCTCGAGCGGCTCGGCGGCGGCATCGGCACCAGGGGGCCGGGCGAGACGCAGATCGAGACCGACCGCCGCCTGGCCCGCGATCGGATCGCCGCGCTCAAGCGTCGCCTCGAGCGCACGCAGGACAACCGCTCGCTCATGCGCCGCGAGCGCGAGCGGGCACAGCTGCCCACCGTCGCCCTGGCGGGCTACACCAACGCCGGCAAGTCCACGCTGCTCAACGCCCTGACGGGCGCGGAGGCCGGCGTGGAGGACCGCCTCTTCCACACGCTCGACCCGATGACGCGCACGTTCGAGATCTCCGGGCGCGACTACCTGCTGACCGACACGGTCGGCTTCATCCGCAAGCTTCCGCACCAGCTGGTGGACGCGTTCGCGGCCACCCTCGAGGAGACGCTGCGCTCGGACCTGATCGTGCACCTCGCCGATGCCTCCGCGCCCGAGGCCGAGCTCCTGGAGATGATCGACGCGGTGGAGGAGGTGCTGGCGGAGATCGGCGCCGGCGAGCGCCCGCGGCTCCTGGCGCTGAACAAGGTGGACGTGCTGGACGCAGAGCGCCGGCGCGAGCTGTCCTTCCGCCACCCCGGCGCCGTCCAGGTCTCGGCCGTCACGGGGGAGGGGCTCGACGACCTGCGCGAGGCCGTGGAGGCGCGCTTCCTGAGCACGCTGCGCTCGATGGACCTGCTCGTGCCCTACCGCGAGGGCGGCAGCCTGTCCGAGCTGCACGACGTGGCCGGCGACATGGAGCGCGAGGAGACCGCCACCGGCGTGCGAGTGCGAGCGCGCGTGCCCGCCGGACTGGCGGCGCGCTTCGAGCGCTTCGAGGTGAACGGCAAGAACGACGGCTCCGCCGCCGAGTGACCCTCCGCTTCACCCGCCTCAGCCAGGACGCGCGACCACCGGCACACGCGCACGCGGGCGACGCCGGCTACGACCTGTTCGCGGCGGAGGGGGCGCTGGTCGGGCCGGGCCGGCGTGCCAGCGTGGGCACCGGCATCGCGGTCGCGATCCCCGACGATTGCGCCGGCCTCGTGCTGCCGCGCTCAGGCCTGGCCGCGCGGCACGGCATAACGCTCGTCAACACGCCCGGGCTGATCGACTCCGGCTACCGCGGCGAGGTGCGCGTGCTGCTGCTGAACACCGACCCGGCAGCGGCCTTCGAGGTCTCGGTGGGCGACCGGATCGCTCAGCTGGTGCTGGTCCGGTTCGAGTCGCCGCCGCTGGAGGAGGTCGCCGAGCTGGGCGAGACCCCGCGCGGCGCAGGCGGCTTCGGCTCGACCGGGCGCTAGACCCCCGCAGCCCGTCGGGCGCTCCCATGAGCCGCGTCCTCCATCGCGTCGTCGAGCGGCGCGAGCTCCACGTCCAGGGCCAGCTCGATCAGCCGGTCCGCCAGCCACACGTTCTTGGGCAGCAGCGGGCCGTGGAGGTAGGTGCCGATGACGTTGCCGCGCCGCACGCCCTCGAAGCCGTCGCGGCCGTTGTTCCCATGGCCGCTCAGCACCCGGCCCAGCGGCCGCTCGCCGTCGCCCAGGTAGGTGCGCCCGCCGTGGTTCTCGAACCCGGCGATGACCCGCGATCCGCCGTCGCCGCCAAGGTCGGCCTCGATCGCGCAGTTGCCGATCAGCCGCGGCCCCGGCTCGCGCACCGTCTTCAGGTCCACCAGTCCGACCCCCGGAAGGGACTCCTCGCCCACCTGATAGCTCGAGCCCAGCAGCTGGTAGCCGCCGCACACGGCCAGGACCACGGCGCCGCGGCCCGCCGCGGCGTGCAGCGCCTCGCGCTTGGTCTCGACCATGTCGCGCGCCACCGCCACCTGGTCGCGGTCCTGCCCGCCGCCCATGTAGAAGAGGTCGTGCGCGTCCGGGTCGAGGCCCGCCCCGACGCTCGACGCGGCCAGCTCGAACCCCAGCCCGCGCCACTCGCAGCGCGCGCGCAGCACGGCGATGTTGCCGCGGTCCGCGTAGATGTTCATCAGCTCCGGATAGAGCGAGCAGACCCGCAGCGTGGCCGCCATCACACCCCCTCCAGCACGACCACGACGCTGCCCACGTAGTCGCCCGTGGGGGGCACGCCCCGGCGCGCCAGCGGCTCGAAGCCCCAGTCGCCCGCCTGCCGCTCCAGCTCGTCCGCCTCCAGCGCGTCCAGGGTGATGCTCCACATCGACTCGTCCAGGTCGCCGGCGGGGGAGACCGCCTGGCGCAGACGGTCGATCGCGGTGCCGCCGCCTGGCGCCGAGCGGACGGCCACCGGAGTGCTGGAGTAGACCCAGCCGTCGCGCTCGCGCACGTCCGGCACCGGCGGGCCGGTGTCCGCGGCGGGGAGGCCCTCGAACGGGTCCGCCAGCGCCGCCGCGAACACCCCGCCGCGCGCCAGGTGCGCGCGGGCGGACCGCAGCAGGCCGGCGCGGCCGGAGTCGCCCCCCATCAGCTGCGCCACCTGCATCGGAGCGACGATCAGGGCATAGCGGCCCTCCAGCGAGAACGTGCGCGCGTCCGCCACCGCGGTCTCCACCCGCACGCCGCGCTCGCGCGCCCGCGCGTCCAGCTCGCGCACGAGCGCCGGGTCGGAGTCCAGCGCCGTCACGTCGTGCCCGCGCGACGCCAGGTCCAGCGCCACGCGGCCCGTGCCGCAGCCCAGCTCCAGCACCGGGCCCGCCGCGTCCCCGGCCAGCTCGCGCCACAGCGGCAGGTCGGCGTCGTAGCCGCCGCACTCCACGTCGTGCCACACCACCACGTCGGCCAGCGCCCCGGACGCGCTCAATCCGACCACCTCCCGGCCACCCCGCGCGCCGTCAGCAGATCGCGCAGCTCCAGCAGGGCCGTGTAGGTGGGCAGCGCGAACAGCGGCGCGCCGCCGTCGCCCGCCGCCACCGCGGCGTCCAGCGACCGGCCCAGGTCGCGCTCCACCTCGATCGGCGCGTCCACACCGGCGTACTTCAGCCGCAGCGCCATCTCCTCCGCGCGCGTCCCCGAGCAGGTGGCGCGGCGCACGCGCCCGGCCAGCACCTCGAAGTCGGCGTCCCAGATCCACGACACGTCGCGCCCGTCGGCGATCCCGTCGTTCAGCGCCAGCCACAGGTCCAGCGAGCCGCCCT
>DASVQK010000047.1:0-7457 GCA_036389105.1 Thermoleophilaceae bacterium | reverse complement strand
CCGAGCACCCGGAGCGCTTCCTGCTGCTCGATCTGGACGGCGACGACGCGTCTGCCCAGACGCTGCCGGCGGCCCTGGCGGCGGACGAGCCGCAGCTGGCCGTGCGGGCGGGAGCCATCCACGCGCCGCGCCTGGCGCGCGGCGCCTCGGGCGAATCGCTCGTCCCGCCGGTGGGCGATTCCGCCTGGCGGCTGGGCAGCCGCCGGCCCGGCACGCTTGAGGACCTCGCCCTGCTGGCCGGCCCGCGCGCCGGCCAGCCGCTCGCGCCGGGCGAGGTTCGCCTGGCGGTCCGCGCGGCCGGGCTCAACTTCCGCGACGTGTTGATCGCACTCGGGCTGTACCCCGGCGACAGTCCGCCCATCGGCGGCGAGGGCGCCGGCGTGGTGGTCGAGGTGGGTGCCGCCGTTGACGGGCTCGCGCCCGGCGACCGGGCGATGGGCCTCGTTCCCGAGGCGTTCGGGCCGCTGGCGGTGGCCGACGCCCGCACGCTCGTGCGGATTCCGGACGGCTGGTCGTTCGAGCAGGCCGCCGCCGTGCCGATCGTCTACCTGACGGCCTACTACGGCCTGGTGGACCTGGCCGGCCTCGAGGCCGGCGAGCGCGTGCTGGTGCACGCCGGCGCCGGCGGCGTCGGCATGGCGGCGCTGCAGCTCGCCCGGCACCTGGGCGCCGAGGTCTACGCGACGGCGAGCGAGGGCAAGTGGGACGCGCTGCGCGAGCTGGGCCTGGACGGCGACCACATCGCGTCGTCGCGCGACCTCGGCTTCAGGGAGAAGTTCCTGGCCGCCACCAGCGGCGAGGGCATGGACGTCGTGCTCGACGCGCTGGCGCGGGAGTTCGTCGACGCCTCGCTCGAGCTCCTGCCGCGCGGCGGGCGCTTCGTCGAGATGGGCAAGACCGACGTGCGCGACCCGGACCAGGTCGCGGCCGCGCACCGGGGTGTGCGCTACGCGGCGTTCGACATGATGGACGCGGGTCCGGAGCGCCTCGGCGAGGTCCTGCGCGAGGTGGTCGACCTGTTCGAGCGAGGCGTCCTGCGTCACGCCCCCACCACGAGCTACGACGTGCGGCGCGGGATGGAGGCGTTCCGCGCGCTGCGCGAGGCGCGGCACGTGGGCAAGGTCGTGCTGACCGTGCCGCCGGCGCTCGACACCGACGGCACGGTGCTGATCACCGGCGGCACCGGCGGCCTGGGCGCGCTGGTGGCGCGGCACCTGGCGAGCGACCACGGCGCGCTGCACCTGCTGCTGGCCAGCCGACGCGGGAGCGACGCGGACGGCGCGGCGGATCTCGTCACCGAGTTGGAGGAGCTGGGCGCGGAGGTCACCGTCGCCGCCTGCGACGTGGCCGATCGCGGAGCCGTGGAGGAGCTGCTCGCCGGGATCCCGTCCGGGCATCCGCTCACGGCGGTGGTCCACGCGGCCGGGGTGCTGGACGACGCGACGATCGAGTCGCTCGACCGCGAGAGCGTGGAGCGCGTGATGCGGCCGAAGGCCGACGCCGCGCTTCACCTGCACGAGCTGACCGCGGACATGGAGCTGTCCGCCTTCGTGATGTTCTCCTCGATCGCCGCGACCGTCGGCGGCCCGGGGCAGGGCAACTACGCGGCGGCCAACGCGTTCCTCGACGCCCTCGCGCATGGCCGTCGCGCGGCGGGCCTCCCGGCGAGCTCGCTCGCCTGGGGGCTTTGGGAGCAGGAGAGCGCGATCACCGGCGGCCTGGGCGAGGCCGACCTGGCGCGCCTCCGGCGCACCGGGGTGGAGGCGCTGTCCAGCGAGCGGGGGCTCGAGCTGTTCGACGCGGCGCGCTGGGTGGACGAGCCGCTGGTGGTGCCGGCGCGTCTCGATCCGGCGGCGCTGCGCGCGGCGGCGCGGGCCGACCTCCTGCCGCCGGTCATGCGCGGGCTCGTGCGGGCCACGGTGGGACGTACGGACGAGGCGCGCGGCACGCTGGCCCGTCGGCTGGCCGAGGCGCCGGAGTCGGACTGGCACGCGCTGCTGCTGGAGCTGGTGCGGACTCACGCCGCGGCGGTGCTGGGGCATGCGACGCCCGAGGCGATCGACCCCGAGCGCGCCTTCAAGGAGCTCGGCTTCGACTCGCTCTCGGCGGTCGAGCTGCGCAACCGGCTCGGCCAGGCGAGCGGCCTGCGGCTGCCATCGACGCTCGTCTTCGACCACCCGACGCCGGCGGCGGTCGCGACGCTGCTGCGCGAGCGCGTCGACGGCGCCGAGCGCGCGGCGCCGGCCCCGGCGCGCGCCAAGGCGGCGAGCGACGAGCCGATCGCGATCGTCGGCATGAGCTGCCGCTACCCGGGCGGAGTCGCGACGCCCGAGGAGCTCTGGCAGCTCGTCGCCTCCGGTCGCGACGCGATCTCGGAGTTCCCCGCCGACCGCGGCTGGGACATCGAGCGCCTCTACGACCCCGACCCCGACCACCCGGGCACCTCCTACGCGCGCGAGGGCGGCTTCGTCCACGACGCCGGCGACTTCGACGCCGACTTCTTCGGCATCGCGCCGCGCGAGGCGCTCGCGATGGACCCCCAGCAGCGGCTGCTGCTCGAGACCGCCTGGGAGGCCTTCGAGCACGCCGGCATCGACCCGGCGTCGCTGCGCGGCAGCCAGACGGGAGTGTTCGCGGGGGTGACCTCGTTCGACTATGGGGCCGACGGTCCGGGTCCCGAGGAGCTGGAGGGCTTCCGCCTGACCGGCAGCGCTACGAGCGTCGTGTCCGGCCGAGTGGCCTACGCGCTCGGGCTCGAGGGCCCGGCCGTGTCGGTCGACACGGCCTGCTCGTCCTCGCTCGTCGCGCTCCACTGGGCCTGCCAGGCGCTGCGTTCCGGCGAGTGCTCGCTGGCGCTGGCCGGGGGCGTGACGATCATGCCCACCCCATCCCTGTTCGTGGAGTTCAGCCGCCAGCGCGGGCTGGCGCCCGACGGACGCTGCAAGTCGTTCGCGGCGGCCGCCGACGGCACGGGCTGGTCCGAGGGAGCGGGCCTGATCGCGCTCGAGCGGCTGTCGGACGCGCGGAGGCTGGGGCATCCAGTGCTGGCCATGGTGCGCGGCAGCGCGACAAACCAGGACGGCGCCAGCAACGGCCTGACGGCGCCGAACGGACCGTCGCAGGAGCGCGTGATCGCCCAGGCGCTGGCCAGCGCGGGGCTCACGCCCGGCGAGGTCGACGCAGTCGAAGCGCACGGCACGGGCACGACGCTGGGCGACCCGATCGAGGCGCAGGCGCTGCTCGCCACTTACGGCCGCGACCGTGCGGACGGCCCGCTGCGGATCGGCTCGATCAAGTCGAACATCGGCCACTCCTCGGCGGCGGCGGGGATCGCCGGCGTGATCAAGATGACGATGGCGCTTCGCAACGAGCTGCTGCCCGAGACGCTGCACGTGGACGAGCCGTCGCCGCACGTGGACTGGTCGGCGGGCGAGTTGAAGCTGCTCGTGGAGCCCGAGCCGTGGCCGACGGGCGAGCGCCCGCGCCGTGCCGGCGTGTCCTCGTTCGGAATCAGCGGAACGAACGCGCACGTGATCGTGGAGGAGGCCCCGGCCGACGCCGCCGTCCTGCCTAAGGGGTCCATGGCAACCACTGGGCAGGACAGCGCGGTTGAGACCGTGCCGTGGCTCGTGTCGGCCAAGGGTGAGGCGGCGCTGCGGGCTCAGGCGGAGCGGCTGCGCGCACATCTCGACGAGCATTCGGAGTTGGAGCCGCTCGACGTGGCGTTCACGCTCGCGACCGGACGCGCGGCGCTCGACCACCGCGCCGCGGTCGTCGGCTCCTCGCGCGAGGAGCTGCTGGCCGGCCTCGACGCGCTAGCGCGCGGCGAGCCGGCCGCCGGCGTCGTCGAGGGCACACCGGCGGGCGGCAAGACGGCGTTCATGTTCACCGGCCAGGGCGCGCAGCGGGTCGGCATGGGACGCGAGCTCTACGAGACCTATCCGGCGTTCGCGGAGGCGTTCGACGCGGCGTGCGCGGAACTCGGCGACGACCTCAAGGAGCTGACGTTCTCGGGCAATGAGGAGGAGCTTGATCGGACCGAGAACACCCAGAGCGCGCTGTTCGCGATCGAGGTCGCGCTGTTCAGGCTCTTGGAGTCCTTCGGCCTCAGGCCCGACTTCCTGATCGGCCACTCGATCGGCGAGCTGGCGGCGGCCCACGTCGCCGGCGTCCTGTCGCTCGCGGACGCCTGCAAGCTCGTCTCAGCGCGCGGCAAGCTGATGGGCGCCCTGCCCGAGGGCGGCGCGATGGTCGCGATCGAGGCAAGCGAGGACGAGGTCACAGCCAACCTCGATCCCAGCCTCTCGATAGCCGCTGTAAACGCCCCGCGCTCGACCGTCGTCTCAGGCGAAGCCGAAGCGATCGAGAAGCTGGCCGAGGAGTGGGAGTCGAGAGAGCGCCGCACCTCCAGGCTGCGCGTCAGCCACGCCTTCCACTCACAGCTGATGGAGCCGATGCTCGACGAGTTCCGCCAGGTCGCGGAGAGCCTGACCTTCAACGCCACACAGATCCCGATCGTCTCCAACCTCACCGGCGACGCCGAGCAGGACGTCGCCTCCGCCGACTACTGGGTCCGCCACGTCCGCGAGCCCGTCCGCTTCGCCGCCGGCATCCGCCACCTGGAAACCCAAGGCGTAACCCGTTACCTCGAGCTCGGCCCCGACGGCGTCCTCTCCGCCATGGCCGCCCAGACCATCGAGCAGGACGCCCTGCTCGTCCCGACCCTCCGCAAGGACCGCCCCGACACCGAAGCCCTGACCGGCTTCCTCGCCGAGGCCCACGTCCGCGGCACGCACATCGACTGGGCCGCCGTGCTCCAGGACGGCCGCACCGTCCACCTCCCCACCTACGCCTTCCAGCGCAAGCGCTACTGGCTCGAGTCGGGTGCCGGCGCGGGCGACGTCGGCGCGGCGGGCCTTTCAGCCGCCGAGCACCCGCTCCTCGGTGCCGCGGTGCGTCTGGCCGAGGACCAGGGCTGGCTGTTCACCGGGCGGCTGTCGCTGTCGACCCATGCCTGGCTGCGCGACCACGCCGTGCTCGGGGCCGTGCTGCTTCCCGGCACCGCGTTTGCTGAGCTGGCGCTGCGGGCCGGCGCCGAGGTGGGCGCCGAGGCGATCGACGAGCTGACTCTGGAGGCGCCGCTCGTGCTTCCCGAACGCGGGGCGGTCCAGCTCCAGTTGATCGTCGGCGAGCCGGACGAGTCGGGCCGTCGCGAGCTCTCGATCCACTCCCGTCCGGACGGCGCCTCGTCCGACGGCATGGGCAGCGAGGACGACTGGACGCGCCACGCCGCCGGCGCCCTCGCTCCAGCCGCCGCGGCCGCCGACCCCGCGCTGGAGGAGCTCGCCGCCGGGGCCTGGCCCCCCGAGGGCGCCGAGCCGCTCCAAATCGACTTCCTGTACGACCGCCTGGCCGAGGTCGGGCTGGGCTACGGGCCCGCCTTCCATGGCCTGCGCGCCGCGTGGCGCCGGGGCGACGAGCTGTTCGCCGAGGTGACCCTGGCGGAGGAGCAGGAAACCGGCGCGCGCGGGTTCGGCGTGCATCCGGCCCTGCTCGACGCGGGGCTGCACGCGCTGTTCCTGGCCGACCCGACGGAGCTGCGGCTGCCGTTCGCCTGGACCGGCGTGCGGCTGCACCAGCGCGGCGCCGCGGCGCTGCGGGTGCGGCTGGGCAGCGCCGGATCCCACGCCACCAGCCTGACCGCGATCGACGAGTCCGGCGCCGCGATCGTCACGGCGCGCTCGCTCGTCACGCGTGCGGTCGATCCCTCGCAGCTCGAGGGCGCGCGCCGGACCGGCCCCGAGTCGCTGTTCCGGCTCGGCTGGGTCGACGCCCCCACGGCTTCGTCGAACGGCACGCCGCTTCGACTGACCCTGCTGGGCGCCCTCGACGCACCCGGCCTCGACGCCGACCGTTACGAGGATCTGGCGGCGCTCGGCGCGGCCATCGACGCCGGCGCGCCCGCGCCCGACGCCGTGCTGATGAACGCGCCCGCCGCATCCGGCGAGACCGCCGAGGCCGCGCGCGCCGCCACGCGGCGCACACTGGAGCTGCTCCAGGCGTGGATCGCCGACCAGCGCGTGGCCGACTCGCGGTTGGTGGTGGTCACGCGCGGTGCGGTCGCGGCCGCGACGGGGGAGGCGCCGGACCTCGTCGCGGCTCCGCTGCTCGGCCTGGTGCGAAGCGCGCAGTCGGAGCATCCGGGGCGGTTCGGGCTGATCGACGTCGACGGCGACGACGCCTCGTGGCAAGCGCTGACGGCCGCCCTGACGAGCGACGAGACCCAGCTGGCGCTCCGCGAGGGTGCGGTGCGCGTGCCGCGGATGGCACGCGCGGCCCCGGCGGACGAGGCGCCCCGCGGCAGCCTGGGCGGCACCGTGCTGATCACCGGCGGCACCGGTGGCCTAGGCGTGCTGGTGGCACGCCGGCTGGCGGCCGAGCACGGCGCGCGTCACCTCCTCCTGACCAGCCGCCGCGGGCGCGAGGCGGACGGAGTGGCGGAGCTCGAGGCCGACCTGGAGGAGCTGGGCGCGTCCGTGACGATCGAGGCCTGCGACGTGTCCGACCGCGATGCGGTCGAGAAGCTGCTGGCCCGAATTCCAGACGAGCATCCGCTCACCGCAGTGGTCCACGCCGCGGGAGTGCTCGAGGACGCCACGATCGAGTCGCTCGACCCGGAGCGCACCGACCGCGTGATGCGCCCGAAGGTCGACGGTGCGCTGCACCTTCACGAGCTGACTGCGGACATGGAGCTGTCCGCGTTCGTGCTGTTCTCCTCGGCGGCCGCCACGCTGGGCACGCCGGGTCAGGGCAACTACGCGGCCGCCAACGCGTTCCTCGACGCGCTGGCCGAGCGACGGCGCGCCGAGGGCCTGGCCGCGGTCTCGCTCGGGTGGGGCCCCTGGGAGTACGAGAGCGGCATGGCCGGCGGGCTGGGCGAGGCCGGCCTGGCGCGCATGGCGCGCCTCGGCGTGGACGCGCTGTCCAGCGAGCAAGGGCTCGAGTTGTTCGACGCCGCGGACGGCGCGAGCGACGCGCTGCTGCTGCCGGTCCGGCTGGACACCGCCGTGCTTCGCGCTAACGCGCGGAACGGCCTGCTGCCGCCGCTGATGAGCGGACTGGTGCGCGTTCGGGCACGACGCGCGCCGGAGCGTGACGGCACGCTGGCGCGGCGCCTGGCGGAGCTGCCCGCCGGGGAACGCGACGCCGCGGTGCTGGAGTTGGTGCGCGGGCAGGTGGCGGCCGTCTTGGGCCACGGCTCACCGGACGAGATCGACCCCGAGCGCGCCTTCAAGGAGCTCGGCTTCGACTCGCTCTCGGCGGTCGAGCTGCGCAACCGCCTCGGCCAGGCGAGCGGCCTGCGGCTGCCATCGACGCTCGTCTTCGACCACCCGACGCCGGCGGCGGTCGCGACGCTGCTGCGCGAGCGCGTCGACGGCGCCGAGCGCGCGGCGCCG
>DASVQK010000046.1:0-4069 GCA_036389105.1 Thermoleophilaceae bacterium | reverse complement strand
CTCGGCGCCGCCGCCTTCGCGCTGCTGGGGCTGGCGGCCGGGCTGGCACCGCGCAGGCCGGCAACCCGTCCCGCGCGCGTGCCGCGGCCGCGCGCCGCCGCCGGGCGGGTGGCGCTGGCCACCGGCGCCGTGGCGGGGGCGATGCTAGTGAGCCTCGGGCTGCCGTACCTGTCGGAGCGCTACGTGTCTCAGGCGCGCGACCTGTGCTGCGACCGGCCGGCCGCCGCGTTCGACAAGCTCGACACCGCGGCGTCGCTCAACCCGCTGAGCCCGGACCCCAAGCTGTGGCAGGCCAGCATCGCGCTGTTCCTGCACCGTCCGCGGGACGCGGAGCGCTACTTCCGCCAGCTGCTCGATCGCGACCCCGGCGACTTCTACGCTCACCTCATGCTCGGCGGGATCGCGTTCGACGACGGCAGGCGCGCCGAGGGGCTGCGCCTGCTGAAGCGCGCGGAGGAGCTCAACCCGCGCAACGAGATCACGCAGCGCGCCGTGGCCCGCGCGCGCCGCGGGCGCCGGGTGGACGTGGCGCGGGTGAACCGCGCCATCGGCAGGCACTACCGGCGGTTGGGCCAATGAGGCCGGCGTGGCGGCGCTGGGCGCTCCGGGTGATCTACTGGCTGGCCGTGCTGGTGCTGTCGGTGGCCATCCTCGTGGCGCTCATCCAGCTGATCGAGTCGCGCGACAAGTCAGACGTGGGCAGCGGCGTGGCGCCGCCCGCGCCCGCCCTGACGCCGGTCTAGGGCGTCGCCCCGACGAGCCGCGCGAACACCACGATCCGGTGCGACGCGCTGTAGAGCGGGTGGCAGGCGCTGAGCACCAGGCGCTCCCGGCCGCGCACCCGGTGCGTGATCCAGATCGCGTCCGGCCCCACCACCTTCGTGCGCTCAACCGCGTACGTGAAGCGCCCGTACGGCATGTCCATGACGATCCGCTGCCCGCTCCGCAGCCGGTCGACCGTGCGGAACGGGGACAGGTAGGTGGTGCGGTGGCCGGCGATGGCCACGGTGCCCCCCTGGCCGGGGAACGAGGTCTTGGGGTAGTGGCCGGGCCCCTTCCGGAGGGTGCCGAGATCGGTGCCCTGGACGACCACGTAGTGGCGGTCGAGGGAGGGGATGCGGATCCGTCCGATCGGCTTGCCCGTCCTGGCGCGGCGGCGCTCCAGCACGGCCAGCCGGGCCAGCCGGCGGCGCGTGTCGCGGATGGAGGCGACCAGCGCCTTCTCGCGCAGGACGATGCCCGAGGCGTCGTCGTCCAGCTCGTCGCCGAGACGGCTCTGGTCCTGGGCCGCGAAGAAGGCCGACACCGGTTCCTGCCAGGCCAGCGTCAGCCCCGCGTCGGCCAGCATCAGGACCCCGCTCGTGATCAGCACGGACGCCACGAAGCGGAGCACTGGGCGGATCCATCCGGCTCTGGCGCGCACCTCGGGTCAAGTGTACGGTCGGCTGCGGGCACGCCTCGCGGCAACCCGAAACGGGACGGACTCCGACTCCGGGCCGGTACCCTTCACGCCCTCAGCCAGCGACCCGAGGAGTTGAGCCGAACCAGATGGCGAAGCAGATGACCCCGCTGCCGGACGCCAAGTCCGTTCGCGTTAACCCGTCGGCCGAGGAGCTCAAGCAGCTCGCCGCCAAGATGCCGAACGCCCGTCAGACGCGCTACGGGAACCTGAACGTCCAGACCGAGGTCCTGGCTCGCTCGAAGGCCTCCACCTTCCTGATCCTCGACGACCCCGACGCCAGCTCGCAGCAGGCCATCTCCCGCGAGGAGGGCGAGCGCATCGCCAAGCTCCAGGACGAGTACATCGCCGGCCGCGACATGATCGTCGTCGACGGGTTCATCGGCGACGACCCCGACTTCCGCACCGCCGCGCGCCTCTACGTCGAGGAGTCCAACGCCAACATCGCCGGGATGCAGAAGCAGCTCTACTTCGACGTTGAGGACCGCGACGGCTTCGAGCCCGAGCTGACGGTCATCTACACGCCCAACCTGGCCGTCGAGGGCTATCCCAACGACCGCGTCATCTCCGTCGACCTCGACCTGGGCGTCACGCGCGTCTGCCATTCCGACTACTTCGGCGAGTCGAAGAAGGGCGGGCTGCGCATGTGGAACAAGCTCGTCTACGACCGTGGCGGACTGCCGCTGCATGCCGGCTGCAAGGTCATCCCGACCGGCTCGGGCGACAAGGTCGGCCTGATCGTCGGGCTGTCGGGGACGGGCAAGACCACCACCACGTTCACCAAGCAGAACGGCTCGCTGCCGGTTCAGGACGACTTCGTGGCGATGATGCCGGGCGGCAAGGTCTACGCCACCGAGGCCGGCTGCTTCGCCAAGACCTTCGCGCTGTCGGAGGAGGACGAGCCCACCATCCACGGCGCCGTCATCCGCCCCGAGGCGTACCTCGAGAACGTCTCGCAGGACGAGGACGGCGAGCTGGACTTCTTCGACACGAGCTACACGCAGAACGGGCGCGCGACGTTCTCGTTCGCGACGATCGAGGCCGCGGACGCCACCGAGCTCCAGTCGGCCGACTTCCTGCTGATCCTCAACCGCAACGAGAACATCATCCCGGCGGTGGCCAAGCTCGACGCCGAGCAGGCCGCGGCGTACTTCATGCTGGGCGAGACCCAGGGCACCAGCGCCGGCGGGGCCGAGGAAGCGGGCAAGTTCCTCCGCGTGCCGGGCACCAACCCGTTCTTCCCCGATGACCACGACCACCAGGGCAACCGCTTCCTGGAGCTGATGGCCGAGCACCAGCTCGACGTCTACCTGCTCAACACCGGTCGGGTCGGCGGCGGGGACGGCGACGACCGCTCGGCCAAGGTGCGCATCCCGCACAGCTCGGCGATCGTGAAGGGCATCGCCGAGGGCACGATCGAGTGGCGCGACGACCCGGACTTCGGCTACCTGGTGGCCGCCGCCGTGCCCGGCATCGACGAGTCCGACTCGGCCGTCCTGCGCCCGCGCGAGCTGTACGAGTCGCAGGGGCGCGGCGAGGAGTACCAGAAGATCGTGGACCGGCTGAAGTCCGAGCGGGTGGAGTTCCTCCAGAAGTTCCCGGCGCTCTCGGAAGAGATCGTCGCCGCCGTGCGGTAGCTCGCGGCGTCGCCAGGGCTCGAAAAACGGCCCGATTCGGGCCGCCCCTCATTGCCGCTCTTCCGAACCACCGACCCGCCGGGGGGTCAGTGCGGGTCCTCCGGGTTCGCCGCCGCGGCCGGCGGGCGCGACTCCTCGGCCAGCGACGTGATCGTCAGCGGGCCGCGCGAGGCCTCGTCCAGCACCTCGCCGGCCTCCTCGGCCGAGCGCGCGTAGAGCTCGACCAGCATGTGGATGACGATCTGCTCGGCGTCGTGCTTGTGGAAGCGGACGTGCGTGAAGAACTCGCGGGTGCCGTGGTCGCCGAACGCGCCGAAGGCCAGCGAGTCGGCCGCCTCGGGACCGGAGCAGCTCTCGACCTGGTCGGCGTCCACGGTGACCGTGCAGGAGGCGACCCACGGGGTGCCGGCGATCATCCGCTCCCAGCGGTCCTCGACGGCCTCGATCCTGCTGATGCGGCGGCCGTTCTCCTCGTAGAAGGCGAGGTTGAGGTGCGGCTGGTCGTGCAGGCAGTCCAGGCACTGGACCACGGCCTCCTGCACCTCCTCGACCGGCTCCACGGCCTCGCCCGTCTCGGGGTCCACCTTGAGGACGCCCTCGTAGTGAACCTGGACCTCCAGGTTCTGCGACCAGCAGCGGTAGCAGCGAAGCCAGCTCGCCGCGGTCCCAATCGAGTCCGGGACCGATCCCTCCATGCGCCGATTATGGCGGAAGCGGGGCCGCGCGCACAGGAGACGGGCGCAAGAGGGCATCCGCGCTATAAGTCGGGCCATGGGCGACCGCGACGGCCGGCTCGCGATCCTGCGCCGGCGGCGGGCGCCGCTGGCGCTGGGCGGGGGGCTGGCGGTGGTGCTCGTCGTGGTCCTGCTGGCCTCGGGCGGCGACGACCGCCCGCCGCTCGTGAGCGGCACGCCGGCCGAGGCGGTGGCCGCGGTGGACGCCTTCTCCAAGGCGCTGGCCGAGCGCGACTACG
>DASVQK010000045.1:0-8938 GCA_036389105.1 Thermoleophilaceae bacterium | reverse complement strand
GAGCTCGGGGTGCCGATCTTCCAGGGCCGGATCGACAAGACCCTGTTCCTCTCCTCGCTCGAGGAGGCGCAGGCCAAGGGCACCACCAGCGCACCGGGTGCCCCCCGCGCGCAACTGGCTGGAGCTTGACCGCAGCGCCGGCAGGCGCATAGCTCAGCAGCGCCTCCGTAGACTCCGGGGGGACCACCACCCGGGAGGATGACTGTGGAATCAGGGACCGCCGCCGTCTCGGCACTCGAGGCGGCGACCGGCGCAAGCACCATCGCCGCGCAGCTTCCCGCTGCGGCCGAGAAGCACGCCGGCAAGCCGGCGCTGCGCTTCAAGTCCGGCGACGAGTGGCACGACATCGACTACGACGAGCTGGGCGTGCACGTGCGGGAGACGTCCCTCGGCCTGGTCGACCTCGGCATCGCGAAGGGCGACCGCGTGGCCATCCTCAGCCACACGCGCCCCGAGTGGACGGTCGCCAACTACGGCATCCTGACCACCGGCGCCACGTCGGTGTCGATCTACCAGACCAACTCGGCCGAGGAGTGCCACTACGTGCTCCACCACTCGGAGTCGCGGGCGGTGTTCGTCGAGGACGCCGAGCAGCTGGCCAAGGTGCGGCAGGTCGAGTCGGACCTGCCCGCCCTCGAGTACGTGATCGTGATGGCGCCGGAGGCCGGCGTGGGCCTGGGTGACGCGATCACGCTGGACGACCTGCGCGAGCGGGGCCGCGGGCGCGACGAGTCCGAGTACGAGCAGCGGATCGAGGCGGTGGCCCCCGCGGACCCCTGCGTGTTCATCTACACCTCGGGCACCACCGGCCCGCCCAAGGCCTGCGTGCTCACGCACAGCAACTACGTCGCGATCCTCGAGATGGTCCTGACCGACGGCATGATCAGCGACGACGACGTCGCGTACCTCTTCCTGCCGCTCGCGCACTCGTTCGCGCTGCTCGTGCAGTTCGTGCTGATCGAGGTCGGCGCGACGATCGCCTACTGGGAGAAGGACCCGGCGAAGATCGTCCCCAACCTGATGGAGGTCAAGCCGACCTACTTCCCGTCGGTGCCGCGGATCTTCGAGAAGATCTACACCCTGGCCACGAGCAACGCGCCCGACCCCGACCAGCTGCGGCAGGCGGTCGAGGTGGGGATGAAGGTGCGGCAGGCGCGCGAGCGGGGCGAGGAGGTCTCCCCCGAGCTCCAGGCGGCGTTCGACCAGGCCGAGGAGTCGCTCTACAAGAACGTGCGCAGCATCTTCGGGGGGCGGATCGAGCGCTGCGTGACCGGCGCCGCGCCGATCGCGGCGGACATCCTCGAGTTCTTCTACGCCTGCGGCATACCGGTCATGGAGGGCTACGGGATGACCGAGACGTCCACGGGCGCGGTCGTCAACTCGCTGGAGCACTACCGCTTCGGCTCCATCGGCAAGCCGCTTCCGGGCGTCGACGCCAGGATCGCCGAGGACGGGGAGATCCTCCTGCGCGGCGCCAACATGTTCGCCGGCTACTACAAGAACGAGGAGGCCACGCGCGAGGCGCTCCAGGACGGCTGGCTCCACACCGGCGACCTCGGCCGGATCGACGAGGACGGCTTCCTCTACATCACGGGCCGCAAGAAGGACATCATCATCACGGCGGGCGGCAAGAACATCACGCCCGCCAACCTCGAGAACGACATCAAGCAGAGCCGCTGGGTCTCGCAGGCGGTGGTGATCGGCGACCGCCGCCCGTACCTGGTGGCCCTGATCACGCTCGACCCCGAGGAGGTGCCGGCGTTCGCGCAGGAGCACGGCCTGAGCGTTGAGGACGTCGCGGGCTCCGACGAGATGCGGGCCGAGGTGCAGAAGGCCGTGGACGCCGCCAACGCGAAGGTCGGCCGCGTGGAGCAGATCAAGAAGTTCAAGATCCTGCCGGAGGACCTGGCGCAGGAGACGGGCGAGCTGACGCCGACGCTCAAGGTCAAGCGGAACGTGGTGGCCGAGAAGTTCGCCGGTGAGGTCGACGAGCTGTACGTCGGCTAGCGATGGCGAGCAACGACCCAACCGACACCGGCGGGCTGTTCGTCGGGCGCCGCCCCGGCACGGCGCCCACCCGCTACCAACCCCGGCCGGTCACCGCCGGCCAGAAGCGGCAGCGGGCCGACAAGGGCTTCGCGGCCCTGCTCCTGGCCGTGGAGACGGTCCTGTGCGTGTCGCTGTGGGGGCCGCAGCCGCTGGGCTGGCTCTGGGTGGGGTCGCACGTCAAGTACTGGACCGGGTCGATCAGCGCCGGCATCGTGTCGGCGTTCCTCGGCATGCTGCTCACGCTGTTCGTCACGCTGGCCATCGCCAAGCGGGTGGACCACGCATGGAAGCTGGTGCGGCGCGCGGCCGGCTACCACCAGGAGCGCGGCGCGCTCGAGCGGATCTTCGTGATCACCCTGGTCATCACCAGCGCCGCCTTCGCCTTCTGGTTCTTCATCATCGTCGGCCCCGGGCCCGAGCTGGCGCCGAAGAACTAGCTTGGGTCTGCTCGACTACTACCGCCAGTTCGACGACATCGACCAGGAGTCGGTCAACCGCGTGCTGCGCCAACGGCGCGCACGCGAGAAGGCCCTGGCGCTTGCGGAGGTCCCCGCGCTGGACCTGTCGAATACGGAGTGGCCCGACTTCCCGCACTCGGAGATCATGAACGCAGCCATCTACGCCGCGCGTGGACGCGTGAACAGCTATCCCGACCGCCACGCGGCGCGCATCCGGCGCCTGCTGGCCGAGCGGCACGGCGTGGACGCCGAGCAGGTCGTGGTCGGCAACGGCGCCGGCGAGCTGCTCCAGGCCGCCGCGCTGGTGCTCCTGGGAAGGGGCGACGAGCTGGTCACGCCGTGGCCGTCCTACCCGCTCTACCCGCTGATGGCCCAGCGCGCCGGCGCCAAGCCGGTCGCGGTGGAGCTGGCGGCCGACCGGGTGGACCTGGACCGCCTGCGCGCCGCCGTGACCGACCGCGCGCGCGTGGTGGTGGTGTGCAACCCCAACGACCCGACCGGCGGCTACCTGACCGCGGACGCGCTGGCCGCGTTCGCCGGCTCGCTGCCGGAGGGCGTCCACCTGCTGGTGGACGAGGCCTACGTCGAGTTCCAGACGGTCGAGCCGCGCGATTCGGTGCTGCGGCTCGTGGACGCGTTCCCGCGCCTGCTGGTGTTCCGCACCTTCTCGAAGGTCTACGGCCTGTCGGGCCTGCGGGCGGGCTACGCGGTCGGCTCGCCGTCGGCGGCCTCGCTCCTCGGCTCGATCGCTCCGGCGCTCGGGGTCAACGTGCTCACCCAGGCCGGCGTCGCGTACGCGCTCGAGATGGGCGACCGCGAGATCGATCGGCGGCAGGCGCTGGTGGCCGAGCAGCGCACACGGCTGCTGCGCGAGCTGCACGACCTGCCGGTCGACGCGCCCGATTCGCAGGCCAACTTCGTCTGGCTGCACGCGGCCGGCCTGACGGGCGCCCACCTGGCCGCGCGCCTGGAGGAGGGCCGCGTGCTGGTGGCCCCCGGCGGGCCGCTGGGGGCCGACGACCACGTCCGCGCCTCGATCCGCGGCCCGGCCGCCACGGACCGGCTGCTGAGCGCGCTCCGCGAAGCCGTGAAGGGAGCCTGATGGAGCAGTCGAGCATGCGCGCGAGGGCCTCCCGCCGCCCGGGCGGGGGCGGCACCGCCTGGCTGGTGGCCGCGGCGTTCGTGGGTGGCGCGCTCCTGATCCTGATCCTGGTGGTGGGCTGGCTCAGCAGCTTCGACAAGACCAGCGGCGGCGAGATCGCCGTGGTGCGCAACGGCGGCATCTTCGACAACCACAGGGTCCGCCAGGTGATCGGGCCCGCCTCGGGCCTCACCGCCACCGGCATGTGGTCGCAGGTGCACAAGTACCCGGCGCAGCAGCGCTTCTACACGATCTCCGCGAAGGGCGACGAGGGCGACGTGCAGGGCATAGACGTGGTGCACGTGCCCACCAGCGACGGCGTGTTCGTGGGCATCGAGGGCACGCTCTACTTCACGCTCAACACCGACATCTCCAACTGCCAGGGCACCAACACCGACGACCTCCAGGCGCGGCAGCCCACCTGCGCCATCGCGCAGTTCGACAACAAGTTCGGCACGCGCACCTTCGGCGGCGAGCATCCCTACGACGGGGACGTCGGCTGGGCCAGCTTCCTCAACCAGGCCATCCGGCCGGTGATCGACAACAACCTGCGCGAGCAGATCGGCAACTTCCCCTGCAAGGAGCTCGTCTCGTCCTGTGCGCTGGTGCAGAACCAGGGCAACGTCCGCAACGTCTCCGCGGTGCAGGGGCGCAAGAACAACGCCAACCTGATCAGGATCCAGAACGCGATCAACATCTCCCTGACGCGCGACCTGCGCAGCGAGCTGGGCGGCGACTACCTGGTGGGCATCCGCTTCATCCTGCGCGGGGTCACGCTGCCTGACAAGGTGCAGGAGGCCGTGGACGACGCCCAGGCCGCCTTCGGCGCCGTGTCGCTGAGCGAGGCGCACGTCAAGCAGGCCGCGTTGGATGCCAAGGCGAACCGCATCCGCCAGAGCGGCTACCGCGGCTGCC
This sequence comes from Thermoleophilaceae bacterium, assembly GCA_036389105.1. Classification (GTDB taxonomy): domain Bacteria; phylum Actinomycetota; class Thermoleophilia; order Solirubrobacterales; family Thermoleophilaceae; genus AC-37. The sequence goes on along the minus strand of DASVQK010000045.1, from coordinate 4,375 downwards.
CGGCCTGCGCCAAGATCGACGAGCTCAAGGCCATCCCGCCCACCATCGAGACGTTCGCGCCCGGCGGCGACTTCGCCGTCACGCCCTAGGCCGCCATGCGCGCCCTGGCGATCCTCGCGGCGCTCATCCTCCTGGTCGTCATCTTCGTGCTCGCGCGCCGGCTGGTCCGCTGGGCGCAGCGAACGGAGGTCGGCGGCACGTGGCAGCCCGTCCACCGGTCGCTCACGAACGGCGAGGTGGCCATCCGCCTGGAGTGCCCCGGCCAGGCGCCGCTCGTCCTGCGCACGCTCGACCCCGCGGACGACGACTTCGACGACCGGCTGCACGAGGCGATGGCGGAGGCGCGCCAGCGCGCCGCCGCGCTCAACTCCGAGCGCAGCCTGCCGCGGTAGCGACCGCTAGGCGTCGCCCTCGGACTGCCGCAGCAGCGCGCCGGTGGTCTGCTCCAGGATCCGGCGCCAGGCGCGCGTGCGCTCCTTCTCCCGATCGAAGTGGCGGATGACCTTGCGGACGCGGGTGGCCGAGATCTCGATGCCGTGCTTGGCGCAAACGGAGCGGAGCCCGTCGTAGTCCTTGGCCAGCTGGAGCGTGACCGACTCGAACCCGTGGCGGGCTATCTCCACGCGCCGGGTGAAGTTCATGATGTTCGTGTCGAACATCAGCTCGTCGTGGGGATCGGGCTCGATAAGGAGGATGTCCACGCCCGGGTACTTGTCCTGCCAGTGCGCCACGGCCTCGTGCAGGCGCTGGTGGGCCAGCAGCTTGAACGCCTGGTAACCCACCTGCGGGAAGCCCATGTCCGCCACGCGGCGCACGCGGCTGCCGAGCATCGTGGGGATCATCTTCTGGAAGTCGTTGACGTACGGGACGAGCGGGTTGACCACCACGACGAACTTGGCCCCGTGCTCCACCGCGATGTCCACGTTGGTGGTCGAGCCGATGCCGCCGTCCACCAGCTGGCGGCCCTTGACCTCCATCGGCCGGTAGACCATCGGCAGGGCGGTGGACGCGGCGGCGGCGCGGGCGATCGGCACGTCGTCCCAGCCCTCGGTGCCGAACACGATCCGCTCGCACGTGTCGAGGTCGGTGGCGGTCAGGTAGAGCTCGTTCTCGAGCAGGCGGAAGTCGTTGGCGCGGTCGGGATCGCTCAGGACCTCGTTCAGGTACCGCTCGATGCCGCCTCCGTCGTACAGCCCCGGCGGCAGGCCCTCGGCCAGGCCCAGCATGATGTCCATCAGCGAGGTCTGGCGCAGGTTGCCCAGCAGCGCGCGGACCAGGCCGACGCTGCGCAGCGGCAGGGCCACCACGCTCTTGACCAGCTCCCCGTAGCCCGGCTGGAGCACCGTGCCCATGTTGATGTCGGGGAACGGGGTGGGCGACTGCTGATTGACCACCCGCATCATCTCCTCGGGGGTCACCCCGTTGGCCACCAGGCTGGCCACGAACGAGCCCGCGCTGGTGCCCACGTAGACGTCGAACTCGTTGATCGTGCGGTTGACGGCCAGCAGGTCGAGCGCCCTGAGGGCCCCGATCTCGTAGACACCGCCGGTCACCCCTCCGCCCCCGAGCACCAGGGCGGTGCGGGAGCGGCGGCCGCGGCGGCGCGCCGGCTTGCGGGCGGGCGCGCCCCTGCGGGGCTTCTCTAGCTTGACGACGTTGCCCATGGGCACGGGCCAGTATGGCAGCGGCCCTGGCGCCCGACCGGGCGCGGCGTTGGCGTCGTCCGGCGCATTTCCGCAAGCAGCGGCGCTAGCCTGGGCGCGGTCCTGCCCGACGGCCCCCCCACCCGCCGGCTGCTCCTCTCGCTCGTGGCCGCCGCCCTCCTGGCGCTGTCACCCGCGAGCGCGGTCGCGTCCCCGGAATCGGGGCTCAAGCGGTCCCTGAGCCGGGTGATGAGCGTCTCCTGGGCCGCCTCCGGGGCCTATGTCGTCGACGCGCAGACCGGCAGGCGGCTGTTCTCCTGGAGCGCCGGCACGCCGCGCATCCTGGCGTCCAACACCAAGCTCTTCACCAGCGGGGCCGCGCTGGCCCGCCACGGGCCCGGCGCCACCGTTCCAACGCGGGTGCTCGTCGGCGGACCGCTCGACCTGAAGGGGACGGCGGAGGGGGACGTCTACCTCCGCGGCGGCGGCGATCCCGCCTTCGGCAGCGCCAAGTACGTGCGCAACGCGTACGGCGCCGACGGCCGGGCCACGGTGGAGGCCCTGGCGCACCAGCTCCACGACAAGGGCCTGCGGCTGGTCCGGGGCTCGATCGTGGGCGACGAGTCGCTCTTCGACTCCCTGCGCGGGGGCCCGACGGGCGGGTTCGCCCCCGACAGCGAGGTGACGGGGCCGCTCACCGCGCTCGTCTACAACCACGGGCTGATGACCAACGGCCGCTTCCAGCGCAACCCGCCGGCCTACGCGGCGGCGCGCCTGACCGACGCCCTCCGCAAGCTCGGGGTGAAGGTGCGCAGGCCGGCCACCGCCGGCCGCGCCCCCGACGACGCGATCGAGCTGGCGCGGGTCGAGTCGCAGCCGATGTCCAAGCTCGCGCAGCTCACCGCGGTGCCGTCGGACAACTACTTCGCCGAGACGCTGGCCAAGGGCCTGGGCGGCGGCACCACGACCGGCGGGGCGCGCTCGATCGTCCGCTTCGCGCGCTCGCGCGGCGCCAGGATCAGGCTGGCCGACGGCTCCGGGCTGTCCCGGGCGGACAGGGCGGCGCCGCGGGAGGTGGTGGACTTCCTCGTCAGGGAGCGCTCGGGGGACGAGTACCGCGCCTTCTACGCCGCCCTGCCGATCGCGGGCGTGAACGGCACGCTCTACGACCGGATGCGGAGCGGACCTGCCCACCACCGCTGCCGGGCCAAGACCGGCACGCTGATCGGCGTCAGCGCCCTGTCCGGCTACTGCCGCTCGCGCGGCGGCCACCAGATCGCGTTCTCGATCCTGATGAACGGCGTGACCAACATCTACCGGGCGCACTACCTCCAGGACAAGATGGCCCAGGCGATAGCGGCCTACGCGGGCTGAGCGGCCTCCAGCAGCTCCATCAGCCGGTCCTTGTCCACCACCTCGACGCCCACCTCCTGCGCCTTGGCCAGCTTGGAGCCGGGGTCGGCGCCGGCCACCACGTAGCTCGTCTTCTTCGACACCGACCCGGTCACCTTGCCGCCCTCGGCCTCGATCATCTCCGTCGCCCGCTCCCGGGACAGGTCGGGCAGCGTCCCGGTGAGCACGAACGTGAGCCCCGCCAGCTTGCCGTCGGTGCCCGGCGGGGGGCCCTCCTGCTCCATCTTCAGCCCGTGGCCGCGCAGTCGCTCGATCAGCTGGCGGGTGCGCTCCTCGGACAGCGTCTCGGCGATCGTCTCCGCCAGCACGGGGCCGATGCCCGGCGTCTCCACGATCTGCTCGGGCGTGGCCGCGATCAGGTCGTCGATCGAGCGGAACTGCCCCGCCAGCGCGCGGGCGTTCACGTAGCCGATCCCCGGGATGCCCAGGGCGTAGAGCACGCGGAAGAACGGCGTCTCCTTCGAGCCCTCGATCGAGGCCAGCAGGTTGCGCGCCGAGATCTCGCCGAAGCCCTCGAGGCCCGTCAACCGGTCCTCGGTGAGCGTGTAGATGTCGGCGACGTCGGCGATCAGGCCGTCGGAGAGGAAGCGGTAGGCCTGCTTCTCCCCCAGCCCGTCGATGTCCATCGCGCCCTTGCTCACGAAGTGCTTGACCGCCTGGAAGATCTGTCCGGGGCAGCCGGCCCGGTTGGGGCAGATGGTCCACACGCCGCCGTCCGGCTTCACGGTCGCCGTGCCGCACGCCGGGCACTCCGCCGGCGGCTCCGGCGGGGCGGAGCGCTTGCGGCGCCGCTGGGCCTTCGGCGTGGGCGAGACAACCTGCGGGATCACGTCGCCGGCGCGCATCACGATCACCTCGTCGCCCTCGCGCACGTCCTTGCGGCGCAGGTCCTCCTCGTTGTGCAGCGTCGCGAGCTTCACGGTCACGCCCGAGACCTGCACGGGCGCGAGGTCGGCGAACGGCACCATGTGGCCGGTGCGGCCCACGTTCCACATCACGCGGCGGAGCGTGGTGGTGGCGGTCATCGGGGCGAACTTCCAGGCGATGGCGCCGCGCGGCTCGCGGCCCACCACGCCCAGCGAGCGCTGGAGGTCCAGGTCGTTGACCTTGACCACCACGCCGTCGATCTCGTAGTCGAGGCCCTCGCGGTCCTCCTCCCAGCGGCGGCACTCGGCCACGAGCGACTCCAGGTCCCCGTGCACCTTCCAGTCGGGAGTCACCTTGAAGCCGGCCCCCTGCATCCACTCGAGCTCGGCGGCGTGCGTGGGCAGGTCGAGCCCCTCGGTGGCCCCGATCCCGTAGCACCACATCGACAGCGG
>DASVQK010000044.1:0-18965 GCA_036389105.1 Thermoleophilaceae bacterium | reverse complement strand
GACGAGCCGACGGTGACCGGCCTGTGGGACGGCAGGCCGAGCAGGATCGGCGGCTCGTGGCCGGCGCACGCGTAGCTCAGGGTGCCCGCGCGCGCGTCGTAGACGGCGAGCACGACGGTGGTCAGCTCGGCGTGAGCCTCGTTCTCCAGCGCGCGCGCCGCGATCTGGAGCGCCGTGCGCGGCTCGCCGCCGGCGTTCAGGTAGGCGCGCAGCGAGTATCGCATCAGGGCCGTGACGGCGAGTGCCTGACGCCCGTGGCCGCACACGTCGCCCACGATGATGCCCACGCGGTCGCCCTCCATCTCGAACACGTCGTAGAAGTCGCCGCCGGCGCCGGGGCCCTCGGCCGGGCGGTACGCCACCGACGTCTCGAGCTTGCCCATGCGTTCCGGCACCTCGGGCAGCAGCGCGCGCTGGAGGAGCCCGACGTCGCCCATCAGCTCTTCGCGCTGGCGCTCCAGGCGGCGGGCGCGCCTGCCCACCACGAACGAGCGGACGAAGAACGCGAGCGCCACCAGGGCCAGGGCGAGGATCAGGACCTTCACGGGGCCCGGGATGACCTTCACGATCTGGCGGATCGGGCGCAGCACGGCCGGGCCGTCGCGCTTGGGCTTCTCGGCCGCGGCCCTCTCGTCGGAGCGCCCGGCGCGCTGTCGAGCGGCTGCCGCCGCTCCGCGACGTGCCGCGGCGCGCCTGGCGGCCGCGCGGCGCGCGCGGGCGCGCGGGCCCGTGGCGCCGCCGCCTCCGCCGCTGCCGTCGCCGCCTCCCACCCGGCCGCCGTTGCTGCCGCCGCCGGTGGTGCCGCCGCCGGTCGCGCCCGGGCCGCCCGTCGCCGCGCCGCCACCGCCGCCCGAGCCGCCAGAGCCGCCGGAACCGCCGCCGCTCCCGCCGCCGGAGCCGGGGCTCACGGTCTGGTTCACCTGGCGCGTGACCTGGTTGGCGGTGTTCACCACCGGCGCAACGGCGTTCTGCACCGGCGCCGGCGTGCTCGGCGGGACCTGCACCTCCGGGACCGTGGGGACCTGGCCCGCGGCGGAGGCGGGAAGGAGGGCGACCAGCACCCCGAGCGGGGCGAGCACAGCAAGCCCGCGCACTCTCATCGCAGCGAAGAAGTGGGCCATCTTCTCAGTGATCGGCATCTCGACCGCGCCGATCAAGATGCATTGTAAGGCCCTAGGCCGTGCCTACAACCCGAGCGTCTTGGCGATGATGTTCCTCTGGATCTCCGACGTGCCGCCGTAGATCGTCGTCACGACGGCCGCGCGCAGGTAGCGCTCCATCGGATATTCCGTCGCGTAGCCGTAGCCGCCCATGATCTGCACGCCCTCGAGCGCGCAGCGCTTGGCCAGCTCGGTGGTGGCGAGCTTGACCATCGACGCCTCCCGGGGCAGCATTCGCCCCGGGTCCTCGTCGGTCATGCGCGCGACCCAGCGGACGAGCAGCCGCGCCTGGGCCAGGTCGGTGGCCATGTCGGCGAACTTGTGCTGGATCGCCTGGAAGCGGCCGATCGGCCGGCCGAACTGACGCCGCTCCTTCGAGTACGCCAGCGCGTCGTCGAACGCCCGCTGCGCCAGGCCCAGCGCCGACGCGCCGAGGATCACGCGCTCGTTGTTCAGGCCCGCCATCAGCTGCGTCCAGCCGTTGCCCTCGGTGCCCAGGAGCGCGTCCTCCGGCACGCGGCAGTCCTCCAGGTACAGCTCGTTGGTCTCCTCGCCGCCCATCGTCGAGATCGGAGTGATCGTCAGGCCGTCTGCTTCGCGCGGCACGAAGATCATCGACATGCCCTCGTGCGGCGAGTCCGACTTCTGCGTGCGGCAGACGATCAGGATGTGGCTGGCCTTGTGCGCGTACGAGCACCACATCTTCGACCCGTTCAGCACCCAGTCCCCGTTGTCGCGAGCGGCCGCGGTCTTGAGGGACGCCACGTCCGAGCCGGACTCCGGCTCGGACATCGCGATCGCCAGCCCGCCGCCCTTCGCGACGCGTCCCAGGAGGTCGGCCTTCTGCTCCTCGCTGCCGAACCGGTTGATGGCGCCGACCACGATCAGGGTCACGCCGTAGCCGCCGATCGGCGCCCTGCCGTGCGCGGTCTCCTCGAGGAAAAGCGCGGCGTCCAGGAACGTGCCTCCCGAGCCCCCGTAGCGCTCGTCGATCGTGAGGCCGTACCAGCCCAGGTCCGCCATCTGGCGCGCGACGTCGTCGTTGTGCAGGTCCCCGTAGCCGTCGGTGAGCTCCGCGAGCCGGTCGGACGGGAACTCCTTCGTGCAGAAGTCGCGCACCGACCGGACGAAGTCCTCCTGCTCGTGGGTCAGGTCGAGCACGCTCTAGCGGGCGCCCGTGCCGGCGCCCACCGCGGCCGGCGGCCGGGTCGCCTCCGGCGCGGCCTCGTCGGCCTTCCAGCGGTTCAGCTCGCGCAGCGCGATCACCATCTTGTGCACCTCGTCCGGACCGTCGGCCAGCCGCAGCATCCGCAGCGAGCGCCACATCATCGCCAGCGGCGTGTCGTCGGACACGCCCAGGGCGCCGTGCACCTGGATCGCGCGGTCGAGCACGTCCATCACCACGTTGGCGGCCACCACCTTGGTCATCGAGATGGCCTGGCGCGCCTCGCGCTTGCCGTACTCGTCCATCTGCCAGGCGGCGTTCAGCACCATCAGCCGCGCGCCGTCGGTCTCGATCCGCGACTTGGCCACGAAGTCCTGGACGAACTGCTTGTCGGCCAGCGGCCCGCCGAACGACTGCCGCGAGTTGGCCCGCTTGCACATCATCTCGATCGCCCGCTCGGCCGCGCCGATCGCGCGCATGCAGTGGTGGATGCGCCCGGGGCCCAGGCGGTCCTGCGCGATCTTGAAGCCGGCCCCGCGCTCGCCCAGCAGGCTGTCCTTCGGCACGCGGCAGCCCTCGTAGCGGATCTCGCAGTGACCCGGCCCGCCGGAGTGGCCCATCACGGACACCGGCCGAACGAGGTTGAAGCCGGGCGCGTCGGTGGGCACCAGGATCATGCTCGCGCGCCTGTGGGGCGCGGCGTCGGGGTCGGTCACGACCATCGCGATCGCCACCGCGGCGCCCACGGCGCCCGACGTGAACCACTTGTGCGCGTCGATCACCCACTCGTCGCCGTCCAGCACGGCGGTGCCGCGCAGACCCGTCGGGTCCGAGCCCGACGTCTCCGGCTCGGTCATCGAGAAGCAGCTGCGGATGTCGCCGTCCAGGAGCGGCGCCAGCCAGCGCTCCTTCTGCTCGGGCGTGCCGTGGTCCACCAGGATCTCGATGTTGCCCGTGTCGGGCGCCGAGCAGTTGAAGGCCATCGGCGCCACCAGGCTGCGGCCCATCGCCTCGCACAGCATCCCGTACTCCCAGTTGGTCAGGCCGGTGCCGTGCTCCTCGTCGGGCAGGAACAGGTTCCACAGGCCCTCGGCCTTCGCGCGCTCGCGGATCTCGACCAGGATGTCCGGGTAGGGCTTGCCCGGCCCGACCTCGGTGTCGAGCGCGTGGAGCGCCTCCAGCTCCACCGGATAGACGTGCTCGTCGAGGAAGGCGGCGATGCGCGCGCTCAGCTCCTCGACCCGTGGCGACAGAGAGAAGTCCATGGCGGGCAGGCTATCTGAGAGCGTTCCACCCGGAGTCCACGAGAAGGAGGCCCATGTCCAAGGTCCTGTACGAGAAGCGCGAGCGGATCGCGTACGTGACGATCAACCGCCCCGAGGCGAAGAACGCGATCGACCCCGACGTGCACGAGCTGCTGTGGCGGGCGTGGGAGGACTTCCGCGACGACGACGGCGTGGACGTGGCGATCCTCACCGGGACGGGCGACGCCTTCTGCGCCGGGGCCGACCTGAAGACGTACATCCCGCCGTGGATCGAGTCGGCCACCCCGCGGAAGGTGCGCGACAACGTCGCGACCGGGATCGGCGGGCTGACGCGCGGGCTGCACCGGATCTACAAGCCGGTGATCGCCGCCGTGAACGGCTGGGCGCTCGCCGGCGGCCTCGAGACCGCGCTGGCCTGCGACATCAGGGTCGCGTCCGACCGGGCGATGTTCGGCTCGTTCGAGGCGCGGCGCGGCTACCACCACGGCGACGGCGGGATCGTGCGGCTGGTCAACGCGTGCGGCGCCGGCGTCGCGCTGGACATGCTCCTCACCGCGGAGCCGATCGACGCGGAGCGGGCGCTCCAGTGCAACCTCGTCACGCGCGTGGTGCCGCACGAGCGGCTGATGGAGGAGGCCGAGCTCGTGGCCGGCCACATCCTGCGCAACTCCCAGATCGCCGTGCGATCGGCCAAGGAGACGATCCTCGACGTGATCGGCCGGCCCCTGGACGACCAGCTCAGGGTCGAGGCGTTGAACGCGTACGCGTGCGCGGACACCGAGGAGACGATGGGGCGGCTGCGGCAGTTCTACGAGCGGACGGACGCGGGGCGGGCGGGCTGAGGGCTACAGCTAGCTCACGGCGTGGACCAGCAGCCAGGCGATCAGCGCGGCCACGGTCGCGCCCGCCAGCACGCCCGCGACGATCCGAACGGCCTGCTGACCGCCGGCCGCCGCCGGGCTGGGCAGCGACGGCTCTACGTCCGCGTGCTGGAGCGCCGCGCGCGCGGTGTCGGCGCCCGACTCGGGCACCAGCACGTCGCGCGGTCCGGCGGCCAGGAAGTCGGGCACGTCGGCGCCCGCGCTGCGGCGCAGGATGCTGGGCACGCCCTCTTCGATCAGCAGGTTCTGGATGAACTCCGCCTCCGCCTGGTTGCGCCCCCACCCCACCCGCACCAGCTCGCCGCGCGTGAACTCCGGCCTGATCTTGCGCGCCTGCTCGTGCCGGCGGTCGCGCGGGACCTCCACCGTGGCCGGGCCGGCATACACGAGCGGCATGCCGCAGTGGTCGCAGAAGCGCTCGTCCAGCCCGTAGCGGCGGGCGCAGTTGGGGCAGGCGAGCGGGTCCTTGGCGGCCGTGCTACTCGACCTCGAGCGGTTCTTCCTCGACCTGGCCGTCCGCGATCCGCCAGGCCCTCACGTGGGGATCGCCGGCCAGCGAGACGATCAGGTAGATCCAGTGCGGGTACTGCGCGAGGTTGCGGTCCTGCTCCGACGGCTCGGCGGGGCTGCGCGGGTGCGAGTGGTAGACGGCCACGCCGAAGCCCTCGGCGTCCAGCTCGTTGGCGGCCAGCAGGCTGGGACCGTCGAGGTCGAAGCCGTAGGGCGACATCCGCGTGTTCTGGCCGCGCACCACCTCGCCCACGCGGCCGTCGCTCACGCGCGCGTAGCCGCAGCACTCGTTGGGCGCCTCGTCGCGCGCGTGCGCGATCAGCTCGTCCCAGTCCGTCCGCGAGATGCGCATGCGCGACACCCTAGATGACGCCCGGCGCGGCCCGCGAGGCCGCGGCGGCGGCGGCCGCCGTTACGATCCCGGGCCATCATCCTGTCGCGGCGCGAGACCCTTCGGCTGACGGCTGCCGGGGTCGCCGGCGGCGCGGTTGCGGCGTGGTCGGCCGCCTGCGGAGGGGACGACAAGGTCCCCACCATCCCCACCATCAGCCCCGAGCAGGCGCAGGCCGACGCGGCCGTGATGAACTCGCTGCTCGACCTGGAGCGCACCGCGGTGCTGGCCTACACGGTCGGGCAGGCGCGGCTGAGGGGGGCCGCGCGCCGCGCCGCGGCCACGGTGCTGGAGCAGGAGCGCGCGCACGAGCGCGAGGTGCGGCGCGCGGTGCTGAGCCTGGGGGCGCGCCCGATCCGCGCCCGCCCCGACCGCGAGTACCTGGCCGGCTTCCCGAGGCTGGCCACCGCGCAGCAGGCGCTCCAGTTCGCGCTCGACGTGGAGAACACCCAGGTGTCGGCCTACGGCGAGTCGCTCGGCTCGCTGGTCACGCCGGAGCTGCGCGCGACGGTCGCGTCGATCCTCGCCGCCGAGGCCGAGCACATGTCGGTGATCCTCGGCGCGCTCCACGAGCCCCAGGCGTCGCAGGCCCTCGTCACCGGGAACGCGCCCACGTGACCCGGCGGGAGGCGCTGCGCCTGGCGGTCGGCGGCGTCGCGGCGGCCGCTGCGCCGCTGGGCGCCCCGGCGGCCGCCCGCGCCGACGTGTTCGACGAGCGCAAGAAGCAGGAGAAGGCCGCGGTGAGCGCCGCCGTGGCCGGGGAGCTGACCACCACCGTCGCGTTCGAGGCGATCGCCAACAGCGAGCTGCTGGGGCACTCGGACACCGGCACCATGCGCGTGCTGCTCGACCACGCCAAGGTGCACGCGGACACGCTGGGCGAGGCGATGAAGGACCAGCTGGACGACGACCCGCCGCTGGCGCCCAAGCGCACCGAGATCGAGGGACTGGCGCGGCTGCGCGGGCGGGAGGACGCCCTGCGGCTGGCCATGCGGCTCGAGCGGCGCGCGGTCGCCGCGCACCTGGCCGCCGTCGAGAAGACCCACGACGCCGTGCTGCTGAAGGCGATAGCGGGCATCCTCGGAAGCGACGGCCAGCACCTGGTCCTGCTGCGCCAGCTGCTCGGCGAGCCGCCGCTGCCGTCGGCGTTCGAGCGCGGCGCGGCCTGACGCCGGCTCTATCCTCGGCTCGTGTTCAACATCGGTCCGCTGGAGCTGCTGGTGGTCCTGGTCATCGCCCTGCTCGTGCTGGGGCCTCAGCGGCTGCCCGAGGTGGCGCGGTCGGTCGGCCGCGGCCTGCGCGAGTTCAGGGGCGCGCTGGACCGCGAGGACGACGAGGACGAGCACGACGAGGTGCCGGCGGGGCCGCAGGCCGCGGCGATCGAGGAGCCAGTCGAGGCACCCGCGTCGCCCGCGAAGGACACGGCCGTCCCCCCTGCCGGCAACGAGGGTGGGTCCGAGCCGGGTGCTGCTTCCTAATTGCTTGTTTTCATCGAGTGGTTCGCTACCAGAAGGACGCGGACTCGAGGACGCCCGCGGCCTCGAGCTCCTCGACGGACTTCGTGTAGACGCCCGAGCTGAGGTACTTCCAGCCGTCGTCGGGGACGACGAAGACGACGTTGCCCTCGTCGAGCTTGTCGGCAACGCGCACGGCGATGGCGGCGACGGCGCCGGCGGACACGCCCGTGAACAGGCCCTCCTCGGCGAGCAGCTTCTTGGTCCACACCACCGCGTCGCGGTTGGAGACGAAGATCTTGCGGTCGAGCAGCGAGAGGTCGAGGATCGGCGGTATGTAGCCGTCCTCGAGCGAGCGCAGGCCCTGGACCAGCTCGCCCTGGAGCGGCTCGGCCGCCACGATCAGCGTCTCGGAGTCCTCCTCCTTCAGCCGCCGCGCGCAGCCCATCAGCGTGCCGCCGGTGCCGAGGCCGCCCACGAACGCCGCCACGTTGTCGAGCTCCTCGAGGATCTCCACCGCCGTGCCGTTGTAGTGCGCCAGCGGGTTGGCCTGGTTGCCGTACTGGTACGGCATGTAGTACGAGGAGTCGGCCTCGGCCATCTCGAGCGCCTTGGCCACCGCGCCGTTGGAGCCCTGCTCGCCGGGCGAGTACACGATCTCCGCTCCGTACATGTGCAGCAGCCGCGTGCGCTCCTCGGTCACGTTGTCGGGCATGACCACCTTGAGCGGGTAGCCCTTGCGCGAGCAGATCATGGCCAGCGAGATGCCCGTGTTGCCGGAGGTCGGCTCGAGGATCGTCTGGCCGGGACGGATGGCTCCGCGCGCCTCGGCGTCCTCGATCATCGCCCGCGCGACGCGGTCCTTGACCGACCCGGTGGGGTTGTAGCTCTCGAGCTTCGCGTAGATGCGTACGCCCGGCTTGGGCGACAGGCGGCGCAACTCCACGAGCGGCGTGTGCCCGATCGCCTGCACGATGTCGGCGTACTTCCCCCCGCAGGGCCGATTGTCGAGGCGCGGCTCGATCATCGCTTCAGAAAGTGTAGTGGAGTCGAGCGGTCGGCTTGCCCGGCCGGGCGGGCTAGCGCCCGCCGCCGGCCATCGCCGGCAGGATCACGAGCGTGTCCGACGCCCCCACCGGCGTCTCGAGCCCCTCCAGCACGCGCACGTCCTCGTCGTTCAGGTAGACGTTGACGTAGCGGTTGAGCCGGCCGTCCTCGGAGAACAGCTGGCGCTCGGTGTCCGGATGCTCCCGCGCCAGCGCGCGCAGCACCTCGCCCACGCTGCCGCCGTCGGCGGAGACCTCCTTCTCGCCGCCGACCGACGCCCGGAGGACCGGCGGGATCTTCACCGTGCTCATGGGCGCGGAGGCTAGCCGGTCCGCGTCAGCCGGCGCAGAACGCCTCGTAGTCCGGGAACACCCCCATCTCCTCGTCGGAGATGGAGTCCGGATCGCGCGAGCAGATGGGGCAGTCGGGATCGCGCCGCACCTTGAGCTCCGTGAACGAGGCGCCCAGGGCCTCGTAGAGCAGCAGGCGCCCGATCAGCGGCTCGCCGGCGCCGGTGATCAGCTTGACGACCTCCGTGGCCTGGAGCATCCCCATCGTCCCGGGCAGCACGCCCAGCACCCCGTTGGCCCCGCACGACGGCGCCAGCTCGGCCGGCGGCGGCGTGGGATACAGGCAGCGGTAGCACGGGCCCTCGTAGGGCGAGAACACCGCCAGCTGGCCGTCGAAGCCCAGGATCGACGCCGACACGACCGGGATCTTGAGCCGCACCGTGGCGTCGTTCAGCAGGTAGCGGGTGGGGAAGTTGTCCACCCCGTCCACGATGACGTCGTAGCCCTCGACGATCTCCATGATGTTGGAGGCGTCCAGGCGGACCGGGTACTTCACGACGTTCACGTCCGGGTTGAGCGCACCGATCGTCTGCTCGGCCGAGTCCACCTTCGGGACCCCGATGCGGTCGTTGGTGTGGATGACCTGGCGCTGGAGGTTGGACAGGTCCACCTCGTCGTCGTCCACGATGCCGAGGGTGCCGACGCCGGCCGCCGCCAGGTAGAGCGCGGTGGGAGCGCCCAGGCCGCCGGCGCCCAGCAGCAGGACCTTCGCGTCGAGCAGCTTGAGCTGGCCCTCCAGCCCGATCTCGGGCAGCAGGACGTGGCGCGAGTAGCGCGTCTTCTGCTCGTCGGTCAGCGAGCGCGGCGTCTCGACCTCGTAGCCGCGGTCCTTCCAGAGCGTGATGCCGCCGTTCATCGAGGCGACGTCCTGGTAGCCCAGGAGCTTCTCGAGCGTGTGCGCCGCAAGCGCCGAGCGCTGGCCCGAGGCGCAGTAGAGGACGATCGAGCGCGACTTGTCGCTGGCCTTGCCCTCTATCCGCGACTCCAGGTGCCCGCGCGGGACGTGCACGGCGCCCGGCAGGTGGGCCTCCTCGAACTCGTGCTGCTCGCGCACGTCGATCAGGAGCGGGGCGGTGCCGTTGCCGTTCGAGCTGGCGATGGCGTCGTGGACCTCGCGGGGATCGACCTCGCGGATCTGCTCCTTGACCTGACGGATGAGCTCCGAGCCGGACGGCATTACTTCAGAAAGTGTAGCGACCTCCAGCGCGGCCGGCGACCGCGCCGCGGCCCCCAAGAAAGCACATCGGGGCGCCGTGCGGCGCCCCGATGCTGGACCCAAGGAGGTGGAAGCTGAGAGGACCTGGCTCTGAGTTCCTCACCCAGTTGATCGGCGCGGCCCCGACGGCCCGCCATGGGGTCGTGACACCATCTTCGGATGCGGCCCAGGTACGCGATCCTGATCATCGTGGGCACGGCGCTGGCCATGGCCGCCGTGGTGGTCGCCGCCCGCCGCGCCCAGCGCGACAGCGCGGACATCAATCGCCCGGCGCCGGCGGCGCGGTTCGCCGGGGCCCAGCTGCCCCCGGACCTGCGCGCCCCCTCGTTCGCGCTCCGCGACCAGGACGGCCGCCTGGTCCGCTCGGCCGACCTGCGCGGAAGACCGCTCGTGGTCACGTTCCTCTACACCCATTGCAGGGACACGTGCCCGGTCACCGCCCAGCAGGTGAAGGGCGCGCTGGACCGGCTGCGCCGCCCGGTGCCGGCCATCGCCGTGTCGGTCGATCCCGGCAACGACGACCCCGCGAGCGCGCGCGCCTTCCTCGAGAAGGTGGGGATGCGGGGCCGGATGCGCTTCCTGCTCGGCTCGCGCGACCAGCTGGCGCCGGTGTGGCGCGGCTACGCGATCCGGCCCCAGGGCCAGCACGTCGAGCACCAGGCCCGGCTGGTGCTGGTCGACGGCCGCGGCGTCCAGCGGGTGGGCTTCCCCGCCTCGCAGGCCACCCCGGAGCGGCTGGCCCACGACCTGCGCGCACTGGGGGCGGGATGATCGCCTGGGCCCTGTTCAAGCTCACCCTCCGGCGCGGTCGTGCCGATCCGATGGGGATGAACGCGAACGAGCTGGTCCTGGTGCAGGGGATGGCGGACACCAAGGCCACCCTGACCGAGTGGAACCGCAACCCGTGGCCGGTGCTGCGCAACTGGCTCTTCTGGAGCCTCGTCACGGCCGTCGGCCTGCTGGCCGCCGTCCTGTTCGTGGCCAACCTCTCCACGCCGGACTCCACGCCGGTGGTGATCCCGGGCATCGAGGGCGACGCGTCCTGGGACGACGCCGGCCACATCCTCTACCGCAACTCGCTCGTCCTGGCGCTCCACTCGATGGCGTGCGTCGCCGGGTTCATGGCCGGCAGCACGGTGCCCCGGCAGGCCGCGCTCCGCAGCGGGCTGTCGCGCTGGGTCCACGAGAAGTCGGGCAGGTTCGCGATCGCGTTCGTGGTCTGTGCCACCGTCTTCTCGCTCTCCACGCAGGCCTACGCGCTCGGGCACAGCGCCTCCACGGTGGCCTTCCACATGCACATGAGCCCGGCCGTGCTCCTGCTGGGCCTGTCGCTCCACGCGCTGCCCGAGCTGGTCGCGCTGTTCCTGCCGCTGGCGGCGTGGGTCGTGGCCAGCCACCGCGGCGACTGGCACAAGCTGCTGGCGGCCACGGTGGTCACCACGCTGGTGGCCGCGCCGGTGCTGTTCGTCGCCTGCATGCTCGAGACCTGGGTCAGCCCGCAGGTGATCCTGGCGCTGTCAGGGCACTAGCCCCGGCCCCGGGGCGGCGCGGCGCCCCCAACGAGAAGCGGCCCCGCCGAGGCGGAGCCGCTTTCCGTCAGTCCTTTGCGCCCGGCCCTACTTGGTCTTGCAGGGCGAGTCGCTGGTCTTGTTGTCCGTCACGCTGTTGTCGCGCGCGTGGAACGCCACCGTGAAGGTCCACGTCTTCGACGCCGGGCACTTCTTGGGCGTCTTGATGAGCGGGATCTTGATGGTCTTGCCGTTCTTCTTCTTCTTGCGGACCACCCTCTTGATCGTCAAGTCGAGGTGCGAGATCCGGGCATCGCCCGCGTTCGGGTCGCAGTTGGGCGGCGAGCCGAGCACGCAGCTGATCGGGATGGGCACGACGATCGTCTGGTTCTTGCCGAGCTTGCCGTTGACGGTCGAGCGCAGAACGATCGGCTGAGCCCCCTGCGGATTGACGTAGGTGATCAGCGTCTTGCCCTTGCCGTTGAACAGCGTCACCGAGGCCGGGATGTCGTTCGAATCCGGGATCCTGAGCCGGATCTTGGCGTTGCCGCTTCCGACGTTGCTCTTCTTGGAGCAGGCGCTCTCGCCCTTCTGGGAGAAGTCCTGGTCGCTGGCGCCGCACTTGGCGGCGGCATTCTTGTTGAGAGCGGTACCGCTCGGCAGGCCGAACGTGACCTTGTCGTCCTGGCGCGGCTGCTCGTTGTTCGCGCTGTTCGCCGGATCGGACGAGTCCTCAGTGAGATACAGGCCCGTCGCGCTGTTGGGCTTGGTCGTCGGCGTCCCGGTCGCGCTCGTGGCGAAGTTCATCTTGAAAGTCCGTTCCGTGACTCCAAACGCGACCGACGCCGTGATGAGCGCCGTCGCAATTACAGCCAGGCCGATTAGGTACTTGCGCACTGGTCCTCCTTGTCGGGGTACGAGGGCCCGCCGCCCCCCAGAAACGAGTCGGGCCGTGGGTGAGTCAGCTGGTGACTCTAGTCACACACAACCTGCGTGACCACCCAGAGTTGCGGCGCGGGCGCCGTGCGATGGCATCCTTCGCCGCTTGCGACCGCCCGGAGGCTCACCGCTGTTCGCGCCCGAGTTCCCGCGCGAGCTCGACTGGCTGGGCGTGGCGTTCCTCCGCATGGACCGGCTCATGGGCCAGTCGGCCGCGCTGGTCGAGTTCTGGGACTTCGCGCGGATCAACTCGCTGCGGACGCTGCCGTACCTGAAGGCCTGGCACGAGCGCTACGCGGACGCCGGCCTGCGCGTGATCGGAGTCCACTCGCCCGGCTACTCGTTCGGGCGCGAGCCCGAGGTGGTGGAGCGCGCGGTGGCCAGGCTGGAGGTGCCCTACCCGGTGGCCCTGGACTCGCGGCACGCCGTATGGCGGGCGTACGGCAACCGCGGCTGGCCGGGCCGCTACCTGTTCGACCGCCGCGGCGTGCTGACCTACTACCACTACGGCGAGGGCGACTACCACGGCACCGAGCTCGCGATCCAGGAGGCGCTGCGCGAGATCGACCCCGACCTCGACCCGCCGCCACCCGTCGAGCCGATCCGCCCCGAGGACGCGCCCGGCGCGGTGCTCGAGCCGCAGACGGCCGACATCGCGCTGCCGGCGGGACGCGAGCGCCTCGAGCTGGTGCGCGACTGGCACGACGGCGAGGACTTCCTCGAGGCGGCCGACGCCGGCGCCTCGGCCACCGCCGGCTTCCGCGCGGGCGGCGCCTGGGCCGTGCTGTCGGGCGGCGCGCTCGAGCCGGGGCTGTACGAGACCGACGGCACCGTGGTGGCCGACGAGGCCGGCCTGCGCCTGCACGGCTTCCAGTTCGAGCCGCTGCCGCCGGGCTGACCGGCGGCCGTTGCGGCGCGGCGCGGAGCGGGAGCTACCCGGCCGCGGCCGCGAGCGCCTTGCGGATCTCCTTGGGCAGCATGAAGCGCACGTCCTCCTGCACCACCTCGAACTCGGAGACGTCGGTGGTGCCGCGCTCGCGGAAGAACTCGACCAGCCGCTGCACCAGCTCCTCGGGGGCGCTGGCGCCGGAGCTGATGCCGACGGTGCGCTTGCCCTCGAGCCACTCGTCGCGCACCTGCGACTCGTTGTCGATCAGGTGGGCGTCGGCGCCGTGGTCGCGGGCGACCTCCACGAGCCGGTTCGAGTTGGACGAGTTGCGCGAGCCGATCACGAGCACCAGATCGCACTCCCGCGCCATCTGGCGGACCGCGGCCTGGCGGTTGGTGGTGGCGTAGCAGATGTCGTCGGTCCGCGGCCCGACGATGCTGGGGAATCGCTCGCGCAGACGCGCGATGATCGCCGTGGTCTCGTCCACCGACAGCGTGGTCTGCGAGATGTAGGCCACGCGCTCGGGGTCGTCCACCTCGAGGCGGTCGACGTCCTCCTCCGTCTCGATCAGGACGATGTGGTCGGGCGCCTCCCCCATCGTGCCCTCGACCTCCTCGTGACCCGCGTGACCGATCAGCACGATCGTGTAGCCCTGCGCGGCGAACTTCTTCGCCTCCACGTGCACCTTGGTGACGAGCGGGCAGGTGGCGTCGATCGTGCGCAGCGAGCGGGCGCCGGCGTTGGCGTGCACCGACGGCGCCACGCCGTGGGCGGAGAAGACGACCGTCTCGCCCTCGGGGACCTGGGTCTCCTGGTCCACGAACACCGCCCCGCGCGCGCGCAGCTGCTCCACCACGTGCTTGTTGTGCACTATCTCCTTGCGCACGTACACCGGTGGCCCGTAGAGCTCCAGCGCGCGCTCCACGGTCTGCACCGCGCGGTCCACGCCCGCGCAGTAGCCGCGCGGCGCGGCCAGCAGGAGCCTCTCGGGGGCGACAGCCATCCCTCAGAGTGTAAGAAGCAGCTGGAGCACCGACTCGCCCGTCGCGTCGAGGCTTCGCTCGGAGACCTGCGACAGGTCGTCGCAGCGGCGGTGCCAGCACGGGAAGTCGAAGTCGATCAGGTCGATGGCCGGCACGCCCGCGTCCTGGAACGGCACGTGGTCGTCCGAGATCTCGTAGCCCGTGCGCGGCGGGAAGGTCGCGCCGGCGCCCACCTTCGCGGCCGCCGCGCGCAGCCGCGCCCACAGCTGCTTGTCGGAGAAGCCCTCGCGCGGCAGCTGGAGGTCGCGGTTGCCCACGAAGTCGAGCAGGATCATCGCCTCGGCGTGGTCGAGCCTGCGCGCCGCCACCTTGCTGCCCCGCAGCCCGCGGCGGAGGAAGGCGGCCTCGGTGTCGGCCGTGCCGCGCGGGCTCTCCTCGCCGTCGAACAGTGCGAACACCAGGGTCGGGCGCAACTGGCGCGGGCGGATCGTCTGCGCCAGCTCCATCAGGACGGCGGTGCCCGACGCGCCGTCCACGGCCCCCACGAACCCCGGGATGTCCTTGGTGTCGTAGTGCGCGCCCACGACCACGACCCGGCGCAGGTCGCGCCCCTCTACCCTGCCGATCACGTTGCGCAGGCCGCCCGGCACCTTCTGGAAGCGGCCGTTCGGCAGCGCGCTGAGCAGGTCCACCGACAGCCGGCGCGAGGCGCGCGAGCCCGCGGGCCGCGGGCCGTACCTCACCTGGCGGCGCGCCCAGCGAAACGCGGCGGCGCCGTCGAAGCGATCGGGTGGGGCGGCCCGCGCGCGCTCCGGGCGCGCGCTCGGGGACTCGCCGCCGCACCCGGCGGCGAGCGCGGCGCACAGCGCCACCGCGGCCGCCGCCGCGAGCGCCGTCGCGCGGATCGGAGCGCGTCGTCTCACCCCTCCATTGTGCCTTCCCGATTCACGACGTTCCGGGTACCCTGCCGGGAATGCCGCCCCAGCACAAGGACCGGCTGACCGCGGTGGACGCGTCGTTCCTGGTGCAGGAGGGGCGCGCGTCGCACATGCACGTCGGGTCGGTGCTGCTCTTCGAGGGGCCGCCGCCGGCGTACGAGGAGGTGCTGGCGGCCATCGAGTCGCGCCTGCACATGGTGCCGCGTTACCGCCAGAAGCTCGCGTTCCCGCGCTTCCAGGCCGGGCGGCCGGTGTGGGTGGACGACCCGACCTTCAACCTCGAGTACCACATCCGCCACACGGCGCTGCCCAGCCCGGGGTCGCTCGACCAGCTGCGGCTGCTGGCGGGCCGCATCTACTCCCAGCGGCTCGACCGCTCCAAGCCGCTGTGGGAGACCTGGCTGGTGCAGGGGCTGGAGGACGGCCGCTTCGGGCTGATCACCA
The DNA here is from genome assembly GCA_036389105.1 of Thermoleophilaceae bacterium. Classification (GTDB taxonomy): domain Bacteria; phylum Actinomycetota; class Thermoleophilia; order Solirubrobacterales; family Thermoleophilaceae; genus AC-37. The sequence continues at coordinate 3,825 of DASVQK010000044.1, read as the reverse complement.
AGACGCACCACTCGATGATCGACGGCATCTCGGGAGTGGACCTGGCAAGCGTGCTGTTCGACCTTGCGCCGGTGCCGACCGAGACCGAGCCGGAGCCGTGGACGCCCAAGCCTGAGCCCTCGGACGCCGAGCTGATCGCCGACGGGGTGAAGGACTTCGTGAAGGCGCCGCTGGGCGCCGCCGCGCAGGCGCTGAGCGCGGTGCGCTCCCCCGGCCGTGCGCTGCGCGGGGCGCGCGACGCGGCCGAGGCGCTTGGCGAGGTGGCCTGGGCCAACCTGAACGCGGCGCCCGAAACGCCGCTCAACGTGCCGATCGGGCCGCACCGCAGGATCCGCTGGGTCCAGTCCACCCTGGCCGACTTCAAGCACGTGAAGAACCAGCTGGGCGGCACGGTGAACGACGTCGTGCTGACGGTGGTGTCAGGCGCGCTGCGGCGCTGGCTGCGCTCGCGCGGCGTGCGGACCGAGGGGCTGGAGCTGCGCGCGCTGGTGCCGGTCTCCATCCGCGCCGAGCACGAGCACGACGCGCTGGGCAACCGGATCGCGGCCATGCGCGGCCCCCTGCCCGTGTACGTGGAGGACCCCGTCGAGCGCCTGCGGATCGTGAGCGAGGCGATGGACGGGCTGAAGGACTCCAAGCAGGCGCTGGGCGCCGAGGTGATCGCGGGGCTGTCGGGCTTCGCCCCGCCCACGATCCTCGCGCAGGCGTCGCGGCTCAACTTCTCCACGCGCATCTTCAACCTGATCGTGACCAACGTGCCGGGCCCGCAGTTCCCGCTCTACATGCGCGGGCGGGAGCTGCTCGAGCTGGTGCCGCTGGCGTTCCTGCCCGAGGACCACGCGCTGGCGCTGGCCGTCATGAGCTACAACGGCAGCCTCGAGTTCGGCCTGCTGGCGGACTACGACGCGATGCCGGACCTCGACCTGATGGCCGATGCGCTGGAGGAGTCGCTGGCCGAGCTGATGGCCGCGGCCGGCGAGCCGGCCGAGGTCTCAGCCGTTCAGTAGCCGAGGGCGAACTTCGCGTCCTCGGACATCATGTCCGGGGTCCACGGCGGCGAGAACGTCATCTTCGGGTGGACCTCCTGGACGCCGTCCAGCTCGCCCACGTACTCCTTCATCTGCTCTGTGACCTGCGGCCCGATCGGGCAGCCGGGCGAGGTGAGCGTGAACGTGATGTGCACGTCGCCCCCGTCGACCGCGACGTCGTAGACCAGCCCGAGCTCCATGAAGTCGAGCCCCAGCTCGGGGTCGATCACGTTGGTCAGCGCGTCGTTTACGTCGTCCACGGAGGGCACGAGGCCCATGTTAGTAGCCTGCGCCTGTGCCCCTTCTGGCGCTTCTGCTCATCTTCATCGTCGTCCCTCTGGCGGAGCTGTTCGTGATCCTCAGGGTGGGCGACTCGATCGGCTGGGGATGGACGCTCCTGATCCTCCTGGCCGACTCCGTGCTCGGCTCGCTGCTGCTCAAGTCGCAGGGAAGGGCGGTATGGCGGCGCTTCAACGACGCCGTTCGCGCGGGGCGCGTGCCGCACAGCGAGGTGATCGACGGCGTGCTCGTGATCTTCGGCGGAGCCTTCCTGATCACGCCCGGGTTCCTGACCGACGCGATCGGGCTGCTCCTGCTTCTGCCGCCCACCAGGCTGGTGTTCCGGAGGATCGCGCGGCGGGCCATCGAGCAGCGCGCCGTGGTGACGGTGGCGGGGGCGGCCGTCCGGGGCGGGCGCGCGGGCCGGGGCGGCGGAGCGCGCGACCCGAACGGCTATGACGTGGAGGGCACGGCCACCGAGGTCGACTCGGAGAGCCGCCTGCGTCGGTGAGCGGGCCGGCCCTCTCGCTGGCGTTCTTCGACGGCGCGCGCGACCTGCACGGCACCCTGCGGGCCGGCGTGGGAGTCCTGTTCGAGGGCGATCGCTCGCACGCGCTCGACAGCTCGCCGGAGATCGCCGGCGGCGAGGGCGAGGACTGGAGCGTCGCGTCCGGCGAGGAGCTCGAGCTGAGGTTCTCGCCCTGCTCGCCCAGCGTGGAGCTGGGCGTGGCCAGCGCGCGCCTGTGCCGCGTGAGCGGGCGGGCGGGCGGCGGCGAGGTGGACTGCCTGGGCACCGCCAGCCTGACCACGACGCCGCCGGCGTGGAACGAGCTGGACGCGCTGCGCACGATCTCCGCGGTGTTCGACGCCGACCACGCGGTGCTGGCCGCGGCGCGGCGGCCGCGCGGCTCGTTCGGCCACGGCCAGGAGCTCGTGGTGGCCCACCTGTTCGGTCCCGAGGGCCCGGTGGCCGTCGAGGACGCGCGCATCTCCACCGTGTACGACGGCGAGGGGCGCCAGCGCACCGCGGGGCTCGAGCTGTGGCTGCCGGCCGAGGACTTCCCGCGGCGGGTGTCGGGGCGCGTGCGAGCGGGGCTGTCGCTGACCCTGGAGGGGCTGCGCGTGAACGCCGCGGTGTTCGACTGGCGTATGGAGGGACGCGAGGGATTCGGCGCCTACGAGGTCACGGTCCGCGACGACCCGGGCGAGGCCGCGTGAGCCTCGCGATCGTCTGCGACTTCGGCGGCGTGCTGACCAGCCCGCTGATCCAGTCGTTCGTCGCCTACCAGGAGAAGTCCGGGATCCCGTTCGAGGAGCTGGGCAAGGCGATGGCCAGGGCCGCCGAGAAGAGCGGCGGCGAGTACCCGCTGTTCGCGCTCGAGAAGGGCGAGATCACCGAGGCGCACTTCCTCGCGACGATCGAGGCGGAGCTGGAGGGCGACGTCCGGCTGGGGTCGCTGCGCGACACGTACTTCGAGCACCTCCACCCCAACGAGCGGATGATCGACTACATGCGCGAGCTGCGCGCCCGCGGCCTGCGGATGGCGCTGCTCACCAACAACGTGCGCGAGTGGGAGCCGCACTGGCGCGCCAAGCTGCCGGATGTGGAGGAGATCTTCGAGGTGATCGTGGACTCGGCGTTCGTGGGCATGCGCAAGCCCGACCCCCGGATCTACGAGCTGACCGTGGAGCGGCTCGGCGGCGGCGTGCAGGCCTCGGACTGCGTGTTCGTGGACGACACCGACGTGAACTGCCGCGCGGCGGAGGAGCTGGGCATGCGGGCGGTGCAGTTCCGCGACGCCGAGCAGGCGATCGCGGAGATCGAGTCGATCGTTCGTCCAGGCACGTAGGGGGCGCTAAAGGCTTCACGGGCGGCTGCCGATTGGGGCTTTGATGCCCTCCATCTCGAGACGCGGCCTGATCGCCGCGCTAGCCGTCGCGGTGTGCGTGTCTGCCTTCCTCGCCTACGGCTCCCGCCTCGGGATCGACTACCTGTCGCCGCCGTGCCAGGGCTACGTCTGCGACGACGCCGGGCCCTCGATCGACGCGCTGGCCTCGGGCGACGTGCACGACTTCTTCTCCGAGCAGCCGCCGATGGGCTCGGTCTCCCTGCTCGTCCGCGCCCCGGCCGCCGCCGCCGCCAAGGCGCTCGGCGGCCACGACCTGGCCGTTTACCGGGCGGGCGCGTTCATGTGCCTGCTGGGTGTGGGGCTGCTGGCGGTCTGGCTGATGGCGGCGATGGCGCGCGCCGGGCGGCCGCGGCTGGCCTACCTGGTCGTGCCGGCCGGCCTGCTGGTCAACCCGCTGACCTACGCAGCGCTCGACTTCGGCCACCCCGAGGAGCTCCTCGGCGCGGCGCTGGCCGCCGGCGCCGTGATCACCGCCGGCCGCGGGCGCGGGGTGCCGGCCGGGCTGATGCTGGGCTGCGCGATCGCCACCAAGCAGTGGGCCGCGCTGGCCATCCTCCCGGCCGAGCTCGCCGCACCGCGCGGCAGCCGCGTGCGGCGGCTGAGCGCCG
>DASVQK010000043.1:0-10923 GCA_036389105.1 Thermoleophilaceae bacterium | reverse complement strand
GCCCCTCCTCCGCCAGATGGCCCGCTACAGCGCGGCCATCGCGTGGATGGACCGCCGCCTGCCGGGCTCGTCGCCGCGCCCGCGTGTGCTGCGCCGGCTGGCCCGCGCGGCCGGCGGGGCCACCGTCTGGCTCGCCGCGGGCCGGCCGCGCCGCTCGCTGTTCTGCGCCATCGACGGATTGGTGGTGATCGCGGAGGGCGTCGGCTGGTTCATGCGGAACGACGCTCCGGCGCCGTAGGCCACTAGACGACCGGCGTCCGGTAGCGCACGGCGCCGCGCGCCACGGCCACCAGCTCCACCACGTCGTGGACCGCGTGGAACGGCGCCGCCAGCGGGCCGCCGCCGTCGGTCCGGCCGCGCTCGAGCAGGTGGCGCGCGTACGGGGCAGCCAGCCACAGCGCGAGCGGGCGGGCGCGGCGGCGCAGGGCCAGGCCCACCAGCGCTCTGACGAGCAGGTAGTGCGAGCCCTTCCAGAAGACGCCGTAGGTCAGGTGCTCCGCGCGCAGGGCGCGGTGGCGCGCGAACAGGCGGATCGACGGCGTCCAGCGCGCCGCCATCCGCAGCTTGCCGAGCGGTCCGAGGTCGACCACCGCGTGGTGCACCAGCGCGTCGGGCGCGAAGCGCGCGTCCGCCCCCGCCGCGAACGCCCGCCAGGCCAGGTCGGTGTCCTCGCCGACGAACGGGAACGCCTCGGCGTCGAAGCCGCCCAGGCGATCGAGCAGCTCGCGCGGGTAGACGATGTTGCAGGCCTGGTAGTACGGCCCCTGCGCCTCCACCCAGAGCGAGCGCGAGAACGGACCGACCGCGACGCCGGGCTCGGGCAGGGTCCGGCCCTGCACGATCGCGCCGGGCGCGGCCGCGGCCGTCGCCAGCGCGGCGTCCAGCCAGGCCGGCGTGGCCACGCAGTCGTCGTCGACGAAGGCGACGAGAGGGGCACGGGCGGCGCGCCAGCCCTCGTTCCGGGCGGCGGACGGGCCGGCGGCCGCAGCGCGGCGCACGACGCGCAGGTTCAGCCCGCCCCGCTCGACCTCGCCCTCCAACGCCTGCGTCGTCGCAGGGCCGGATCCGTCGTCCACGACCACCACCTCGAACGCGTCGGCCGGGGCCGTCTGCCCGCGCAGCGACTCCAGCAGCCGGCCGAGCCGCTCCGGCCGGTCGTGCGTGGCCACCACGACGGAGACCCTGGGGGTCACGCGTCCTTGTGGGCGTGGTGCACCACGTGGCGCACCGAGAAGCCGCGGCACGAGCGCGCCTTGAACCGCGCCCGCTCCTCGACGCGGTCGAAGCCGGCGTTCCAGATCATCTGGCGCCACGTGCGGGCGCCCGGCTCCCAGAACACCACCGCCGCCTCGCGGTCGGCTCGGTAGCGCGCGGCGCGGAACGGCAGGAGGCCGACCAAGCGGTCGTACACCTCCGCCGACACGAACGTGCCGTGGCACAGGCCGGCGATCCGCTCGAGCGCCAGCAGCTGGTCGCGCAGGTGGATCAGCACCGCGCCGCACATCACGAGGTCGAAGGTGCCGCCCAGGTCCTCGGGCCGGGTGTCGTAGATGCTGCCCGTGACGCGCTCCACCCGCGAGCCCAGGATCTCGCGCGCCAGCTCGAAGCCGGTGCCGCGCCGCTCGTCCGGGAACGTCCGCGGCCGCCGCCGTGGCGGCCAGTCCAGGTCCTCCTTGCGGTCCACGTCGAGGGCCACCACGTCGGCGCCGCGGCGCTCCATCTCGAACGCCCAGAAGCCGTCGAAGGTGCCGACGTCCAGGGCGCGCATGCCGTCCATTCGCTCGGGCAGGCCGTAGTGGCGGATGTAGGGGCGGAGGTCGAACCAGCCCGTTGTCGTGTGGCCGGGAGCCAGCTCCAGCACGTGGTACCAGTCGTGCTCGCGGGCGCGGTCGAGCAGCTCCACGGCGCGTACGGTAGAGCCTGACGGTGGCATGATCCGCGCGCCATGCCCGAGGCTCGCGGACCCGAGATCGCCGTCGTCGTGCCCTCGCGGGACCGGCCCCTGCGGCTGCGCTGGCTGTTGAACGCCCTTGAGGACCAGACGCTGCCGCGCGAGCGCTTCCAGGTGGTGGTGGGCCACGACTCCCGCGGCGACGAGACGGCCGAGCTGCTGCGCACCCATCCGCTGGCCGCCGCCGGGACGCTCACCGCCGTGCGCCTCGACCCGGGCTCCGGCGGGCCCGGAGCCAACCGCAACGCGGGCTGGCGGGCCGCCGCCGCGCCGCTCGTAGCCTTCACCGACGACGACTGCCGCCCGCCGCCGGAGTGGCTGGAGAACGCGCTGGCCGCCGCGCGCCGCCACCCGGGCGCGGTGGTGCAGGGAGCCACCCGGCCGGACCCCGACGAGCTGCACCTGGAGCGCGCCGCGCCGCATGCGCACACGCGGCGGGTGAACCCGCCGGAGCCGTGGGCCCAGGCCTGCAACATCGTGTACCCGCGCGAGCTCCTGGAGCGTCTCGACGGCTTCCGGACCGAGCCGGCGTGGGGCGAGGACACCGACCTGGCCGCACGCGCTCAGCGCGCCGGGGCGCCATACGTGGGCGCGCCCGAGGCGCTGACCTACCACGCCGTGGAGCCGCGGTCGCTGCCGGCCGCCCTCCGCTCGGCATGGCGCTGGCAGGACCTGCCGGCGATGGTCAAGCGCAATCCGGAGCTGCGCGACCACCTGCCGATGTGGGTCTTCTGGAAGCGCACCCACGTGTGGCTCGGCCCGGCCGCGGCCGGCGCCGCCCTCTCGCGCCGCCGCGGCGCGGCGTGGGCGGCCCTCGCCCTGCCGTGGCTCGTCCACACGCTGCCCCAGCAGTACGGCACCGGCCCCCGCGGGCGCGTGCGCGCGCTGTCCGAGCTGCCCGCGCGCGCCGCCATCGACCTTGTGGAGGTGGCCGCCCTGGCCCGCGGCAGCGTGCGCTGGCGCACGCTCTTCCTGTGACCGGGGCGGACGACGGCGCGCTGCGGGTGGCGCTGCTCAACCCGCGCTACTGGCCCGAGGTGCGGCGCGGCTCCGAGCGCTTCGCGCGCGAGCTGGCCGACGGCCTGATCGCCCGCGGCCACCGCACCCGCCTGATCACGAGCCACCGCGGGCCACCGTCCCGGACCGACGAGGACGGCCTCGAGGTGGTGCGCAACTGGCGCCCGTCCGAGGACCGCCTGCGCCGCCGCGAGTTCGAGGACCACCTCTCGCACGTCCCGTTCAGCTACCTGTCGCTCAGGGGGGGCGACGACGACCTGGCGCACGCGCTGTACCCCACCGACGCGCTGGCCGCCGCTCGCTGGTCCGAGCGCACGGGCCGTCCGGCCGTGATGTCGTGGATGGGCCTGGCCACGCGCCGCTGGCTGGTGTCGCGCAGGCACCGCGCGCGGATCGCCGCGGAGGCCGCGCGGCGCAGCGGCGCCGTGACCGCCCTGAGCCGCACCGCCGCCGAGGCCCTACGGCGTGAGCTGGGCGTGGACGCCCGCGTGATCCACCCGGGGGCGGACCTGCGCGCGTTCGTCCCCGGCGAGGGCCGCGCGGAGGAGCCGACGATCGTGTGCGCCGCCGCGATCGACCAGCCGCAGAAGCGCGTGCCGCTCCTGGTCGAGGCCTTCGGCGGCGTGCGCCGCGAGCACCCGCGGGCGCGGCTCGTGCTGTCACGCTCGGCCGCGAGCCCCCCGCTCCGCGTCCCCGAGGGCGATGGGGTCGAGCTGCGCGACCTCGACGATCGCGCGACGCTGGCCGCCGCCTACCGGGAGGCCTGGGTCTCGGCGCTGCCCTCCTGGGGCGAGGCGTTCGGGCTGGTGCTGGTGGAGGCGATGGCGTGCGGCACGCCGGTGGTCGGGAGCGACCTGGGGGCCATCCCCGAGGTGGTGGACAGCGACCGCGTGGGCCGGCTGTTCGGGGGCGACGAGCCCGCCGCCGTTACGCGCGCGCTGCTCGAGGCGATCGAGCTGGCGCGCGACCCTGCCACCGCCGCCGCCTGTCGTGCGCGCGCCGAGGACTTCTCGACGGAGGCGACCGCCGAGGCCTACGAGGCCCTGTACCGCGAGCTGCTGTCCGGCTAAGCGCCGTTGCTGCCGTTGCTTCCGTGCACGCCGTGGCCGCCCAGCATCGACACGGCCTCGCGCTCGCGGTGCAGCGCCTGCTCCAGCTCGCGCTCCAGCTCCCGCCTGCGCGCGAAGCGCCGCCGCGGCAGCTGCTGGAGCGCGCGCTGGAACTCCTCCGCCTGCTTCCTTGCCGATACCGCCTCGCGCGCGGACCTGCTCTCCCGCGAGCGGCGTTCCTCTCCCGCCCAGGTGGTCACCGGTACCCCTCCTCGGTACGAACGTTGAGAAGGGAGGAAAGCTACGACAAATCGCCGCTCGGCGCGCAGGAGCAGAATTCCCCGCGCGATGACTGAAGAAGAACGATCCGCGCCGCCCGACGAGCCCGAGCCCGACGGAGACGACGTGACCGACCCCGAGGAGGTCGAGCGCGGGGCCTCGCGCCGGCGCCGCTCGCTGCGCATCGCTGAGGCCGTCACCGGGGCGGGCGCGATCTCCTATGCGCTGCTGCACCTCTGGTACGAGCAGTTCTTCGAGAAGTTCGGCCTCGTCCCGGAAGACGTCGGGCTTGACTTCACGCGCGTCCTGACGACCTCGGTCACGGCGATCCTCTTCGGCTTCGGTTACCTGACGGCCATCTGGACGTTCCTCTGCGCCCCAATCTGGATGGTGCTCCAGCAGCGTGACAGGCGGGAGGACAGCGACCTGATGGTGGAGGCGTCGTTCAGGGAGATCGCCATCTGGCTTGTCCTCAGCGGCGGCTTCGGCGCGTTGATCGCGATCGCTCTGTCGACGAGCGACTCCACCGCCGATGGCGACATGCGCTTCGTTGCGGGGCTGCTCGCGGTCGCTCCCACCCTGATCCTCGTGCTCGGCAGGCTCTCGTGGGGATGGGCGCGAACGGCGTGGAGGGTGCTTTCCCGCTTCAAGGCGGGTGAGACGGCCCTCGCGCTCGGCTTCCTAGCAGTCGCCCTAGGCGCCGGCACGACATACAACGTCCTGAAGGGAGTCGGGACGCGTTATGCGAACCAGGTGCGCCACGGCAGGCCGATCTCGTCGCCGACGCTCGACCTTCCCGGCGACGTCCCGCCGCTTCGGGCGCTGGACATCCACGCGGACCTTGCGCGCGTCCAGTGGCTGGCGCGACGGCCGCCGGAGGTCCGGCCGGGAGACTGCCTCCTCTATCTGGGAAGCGCCGGCGGCACGGCCATCCTGTACGACGCGAGCCTTCGACCCGGCGAAGTCATACGCGTCGGCCAGTCGGGGGTGGTCATCGGCACTCTCCCCGACGGCACGGAGTGCGCGCGGCGCGCGGGCCGCCTGACGACCTCGGCACCGTGAGTACGGGCGCGACCTGGCGCCGGCCTACAGCCAGCCGCGGCGCTTGAAGTACGCCAGCAGGCTGACCAGCAGCACCACCATCGACCCGATGATGATCCAGAACGCGTGGGCGGTGTGCGCGCCCGGCACGCTGACGTTCATGCCCCAGGCGCTGGCGATCAGCGTGAGCGGCAGCAGCACGACCGAGAACGCGGTGAGCACCCGCAGCGTGTCGTTCAGGCGGTGGGAGATGACCGACTCGTTGGTCTCCTCGAGCGCGTCCACCACCTCCTTGTAGTTCTCGAGCATGTCCCAGACCCGCTCGGACGCGTCGACGATGTCGTCGAAGTACAGCTCGTGGTCCTCGGCCAGGTAGACCTGCTTGGTCTTCTCGAGATCGCGCAGCACCGGCCGCTGGGGCCGGATGATCTTGCGGAAGTTGATGATCTCCTGCTTGACGTTCGAGAGGTCGCGCACGACCTCCTCGGCGCGGCCCTCGAAGATCTCCTCCTCGATGCGGTCGAGCTTGTTGCCCATCTTGCGGAGCATCGGGAAGCAGTAGTCGAACGAGTCGTCCACCACCTTGTAGAGCAGGTACCCGGGTCCGCCGGAGAAGAGCTGCTCGCGCACCTCCTCCGACGCTCGGCAGCGCTCGAACAGGTACTCGACCGGCTGGAGCGGGACGTTGGGCAGGGTGATCAGGAAGTCCGACCCGATGAAGATGTCGAGCTCGCCGGCGTTCAGGCGCCCGACGGTGGGATCGAACACCGGGAAGTGGAGGACCATGAACAGGTGGTCTGGGAACTCGTCGACCTTCGGGCGCTGGTTCCGCGAGGACACGTCCTCGTAGGCCAGCGGGTGGAACTCGAAGTGCTCCTCCAGCCAGGCGCGGTCCACGGGGCCCGGGCGCTCGATGTTGATCCAGCGCAGGCCGTCGTGCTCGACGACCTCGACGTTGGGCTCAGGCGGGGCCTGGGCCGCGTGCTCGACCCGCGTCCTCGAAGGGCGTCGCAACCGTGGCTTCGGGAGGTTCGGCATCGGGTCTGAGCGGGTCTTCGATCGGCGCCGTCATCGAAGGTGATTCTACTTCCCGCCCCGGAAGCCTCGTCCTCTAGAGCAGGAGCCTGCCGCTCCTCACCGAGCCCTCGGCCAGCGACAGGAGCCCGACCGCGTCCGCCGCGACCTCCACCGGCGCCACGAGCGGCGCCCGCCGCCCCGACTGGAGCGCGCGCGCCGCGATCGTCCGCGCGTAGGGCGCCGCCGCCAGCGCCGGCGGCCACGAGCGCCGCGCGGCGGCCAGCGCCAGTCCGGCCGCCGCGGCGTCGAAGGCGGCGGTCCGGCGGCTGAGGAACACGCGCCCGAACAGGAACGAGCGCCGCAGCTCGGGCACGCGGCGGACGAGCCCGGGGAACAGCGCCAGGCGCCGCCGCTCGCGCACGTAGCCGCCGGGGCCGCGCGGGAGGACCGCGTGGTCGACCACGGCGCCGGGGCAGAAGGCCGCGCGCGCGCCGGCGCGGCGGGCGCGCCAGCCAAGCCAGACGTCCTCGCCGAACGCGCGGGCGCCGGGGTCGTCGAAGACCTCCTCGAAGCCGCCGAGGCGCTCGAACAGCGCCCGCCGCACGAACAGGTTGGCCGTCTGGTAGAGGCCGTCGTCCGCGCTCACGAACAGCGAGCGGTCGAACGGCCCCATGGCCGCGGCGGGGTCCGGCCGCACCAGGCCCTGGACCAGGTCGGCGCCGCCGTCCAGCGCGCGCAGGCCGGCCGTCAGCCAGCCGGGGTCCGGAAAGCAGTCGGCGTCGGTGAAGGCGAGCGCGTCGCCCCGCGCCGCCGCCGCCGCGTGGTTCCGCGCCTCGCCGGCCAGCCCGTGCTCGCGGCGCAGCAGCTCGACCGGCCCGGACGCCGCCCGGACGACGTTGCCGGTGCCGTCGTCGGAGCCGTTGTCCACCACGATGGTCTCGTACGGCTCGTCCAGGTCCTGCGCGCCCAGCGCCGCAAGCGTCCGTCCGATCGTCGCGGCCGCGTTCCAGGCCGTGATGACGACGCTCACGCGCATCCGGAAGTCGTTGTATCCTTCCCGGCCACACATAGCCGTTCGCATCGAGAGGGGTGGAGGGACTGGCCCTGTGAAACCCCGGCAACCGATTCGCAGTGCGCGAACACGGTGCCAATTCCATCAGGCTCGCCTGTACGAGTCCTGGGAGATGTGACAGAGCGCTCGCGCCTCCGTCACAGAAGCAAGCGGCGGAGACCACGGGAGCCCAAGCCATGTCAGTTGAAGCGCTGAAGTGCAAGGAATGCGGAGAGCGGTACGAGCTCGACGCCAGCTTCGTCTGCGAGCGGTGCTTCGGCCCGCTCGAGGTGACGTACGACCTGAGAGGGCTGGACCCGGACGAGACCCGCCGCCGGATCCAGGCCGGACCGCAGGACATCTGGCGCTACGCCGACTTCCTGCCGTTCGAGCGGCCGCCCAGGACCGCCCTGGCCGCGGGCGTCACCCCGCTCGTGCGCGCCGACCGCCTGGCCGACAGGCTGGGCGTGGGGGAGGTCTGGGTGAAGAACGACGCCGCCAACCCCACCCATTCGTTCAAGGACCGGGTGGTCACTGTCGCGCTGGCGAAGGCGCGCGAGCTCGGGTACGGGGTGGTGGCGTGCGCCTCCACCGGCAACCTGGCCAACGCCGTGGCCGCCCACGCGGCGGCGGCGGGGCTCGAGTCCTACGTCTTCATCCCCGCCGACCTGGAGGAGCAGAAGGTCCTGGCCACGGGGGTGTACGGCACGCACCTGGTGGCCGTCGACGGCAGCTACGACGAGGTCAACCGGCTCTGCACGCAGCTGTCCGGCGAGCGCGACTGGGCGTTCGTGAACGTCAACCTCCGCCCGTATTACGCGGAGGGCTCGAAGACGTTGGGCTTCGAGATGGCGGAGCAGCTCGGCTTCGAGCTGCCCGACCGCGTGGTCGCGCCGGTCGCGTCAGGCTCGCTGTTCACCAAGATCGCGCGCGGCTTCGAGGAGTGGATCGAGGTCGGGTTGGTGGACGGGGAGCTGCCCACGTTCGACGGCGCGCAGGCCGCGGGCTGCTCGCCCGTGGCGCAGGCGTTCGACGCCGGGCGTGACGTGGTCCGGCCGGTTCGGTCCCCGGAGACGATTGCCAAGTCGCTGGCCATCGGCGACCCGGCCGACGGGCCGTACGCGCTGGACCTGGCGCGGCGCACAGGCGGCTCCATCACGGCCGTGGACGACGACGCGATCCGGGCCGGCATCCGCCTCTTGGCCGAGACCACCGGCATCTTCACGGAGACCGCCGGCGGGGTGACCACGGCGGTCCTGGCCAAGCTCGCCGAGCGCGGGCAGATCGGCTCCGACGAGCGCGTGGTGCTGACCATCACAGGCGAGGGCCTCAAGACCCTCGACGCGGTGCGCGGCACGTTCGAGACGCACCGGATCGAGCCGACGGTCGAGTCGTTCGTGGCCGGGGTCGAGGCCGCGCCCGTGCCGGCCGGGGCATAAGATGCGACGCCGATGAGCGTCACGGTCAAGATCCCCACGCAGCTCCGCGCGGTCACCGGCGGCGAGGCCGAGACGACGGTGGACGAGGCGGGCACGGTCGGCGAGGTCCTCGACGGGCTGTACGAGCGCTACGACGGCCTGCGCGACCGGATCGCCGAGGACGGCGACCTGCGCCGCTTCGTGAACGTCTACGTGGCCGGCGAGGACATCCGCTTCCTGGACGGCCTCGAGACACCTGTCGAGGACGGCGACGAGGTCACCATCCTGCCCGCCGTAGCCGGCGGGTAGCCGCCGCTGCCGGTCTCCGACTACCTCGCCGGCGTCGCGTTCCTGCTGGCCACGTGGGGGTCGGTCGGCATCGCGACGACGGTGGTCGCGCGGCGGCGCCTGGGGCACCTGCGCGGGGCCGCGCTCGGGTGCGCCGCCGGGTTGATCGCCACCGCCGGGCTGCTGGCGGTGCACCTGGTGCCGGCCATGCTCGGGGCGATGACGCGCGGCACCGTGGTGGTGGCGGCGCTCGCATTGGCGGCGGGGTCGCTGCTCGTGCGCCCCGGTCCAGTCCCCACTCGAACTGGGCCGGAGCGCCCGGATCCCGCGCCGCCGCCGGACCAGACGCGCACGGCGGTGCTGGCCGCGATCGCGTTGGGCGCCGTGGCGATCAACGTGCTCACGTTCCTGCGCCTCAACGCGGACGTGCCGATCCTGCACGTGGACGCGGTCTCGTTCCACCTGCCCGACGTCGCCACCTGGATCCGCGACGGGTCGATCTGGTCGAACAACGAGTTCATCCCGCAGTTCCCGACCGGCACGTACCCCTCGAACGGCGACGTGATGTTCCTGGCGGCGGCGCTGCCGTTCCACAACGACGCATTCGTGCGCTTGGTGGACCTGCCGTTCCTGGGGCTGCTCGGGCTGGCGGTCTACGCGCTTGGGGTGGAGCTGGGCGCGCCGCGGACGCTGGCGGCGCTGTTCGCGGCGGCGCTGCTCTCGATCCGCGCCGTGACCAGCTTCGCGGTCGACCAGGTCGTGCCCGACGTCGTGCTGCTGGCCACGCTGGCGGCGGGCGCGCTGTTCCTGGTGCGCCACTTCCGCACGCGCCGTCGGGCGGAGCTGGTCCTGGCGGGGGTCGGGCTCGGAATCGCGTTCGGCAGCAAGTGGTACGGCCTGTCGGTGGTGGCCGTGGTCCTGGCGTGCTGGGCGGTGGCGTCGCTGCTCGCGGGGCGGGGCCGGCGAGTGGTGGGGCGGCACGGGGCGGCCCTGGTGGGGCTGGTGCTGGCCTGCGGGGGCGTCTGGCTGCTGCGCAACTGGGTGGTGACCGGCAACCCGCTGTTCCCCTTGAAGGTCGAGCTGGGCGGGGTCGCGATCTTCGACGCCCCGCGCAACGTGCTGCTCGAGCAGTACGGCTACACGATCCTCGACCGCGTCGGGCAGTGGTCGGTCTGGGGCGACTCGATCCTGCCGGACTGGCGGCTGGCGCTGGGTGCGCCGGCGGCGCTGATCGGGCTGCTGGCGACGGCCGGGCTCGTCGCGGTGATGCGCGCGCGCTCGACTCTGGGCCGCAGGCCCGCGCCGGACGGCACGACGGCTCCCCCCGGGGCGGTGGCTTCCGCCCGCACAGCGGCTGTGCCGGTCGCGATGCTGGCCGCGGCCACCCTGCTCGTGGCCGCCGTCTACACGATCACGCCGGCCACGTCCCAGGGCTTCGCCTCCGGCCCGTTCCGCGGGCTGACCGGCGGCAACTCGCGCTACGTGGTCCCGGCGTTCGTCCTGGGCGCGCCGGTGGCCGCCTGGCTGGTGGCGCGCCTCGGCCGGCTGCGACCCGTGGCCGAGGTCCTGGCGCTGCTGGCGGTGCTGGACGGGCTGCGCGTCACCTTCGCGCTCTCGCCCGGGGCGCTGGCGGTGACCCTCCTCGTGCTCGTCGCGCTCGGCCGGCTGGGCGCGTCGCTGGTCACCCCGGCGCTGCGGCGGAAGGCTCGGCGCACGCGCGTCCTGGCCGCGGTGGCCTCGGGACTCCTCGCGCTGGCGGGACTGGTCGCGCTGGGGAACGAGCTCCAGGAGCGCTTCAACGACGATCGCTAC
>DASVQK010000042.1:0-3788 GCA_036389105.1 Thermoleophilaceae bacterium | reverse complement strand
GGCCTCGCGCCCCTGACCGATGCGCACGCGACCGCTCACCCTGCGCGCGAGCCTACCGGCGCATCGACCATGCGCCCGCCGGCCCACCCGTCACCGCTCGACCGCCCGCCTCCACATCCGCAGATACGCCTCGGCCGAGTGGAACAGCACGCCGAGCGCGCGGCGGCCGTCCTTCTGCCGCTGCACGTCGGCCAGCAGGTCCGGCAGCAGCCCGTAGTGCGCGACGCCGTCCGCGTTTACGTCGAACGTCCGCTGGCCGGTCCGCTGTCGGGCGAAGAGCACACGACGGTCGTACGAGCGGAACGGGTAGCGCAGCGGCGCGCGCCCGGTGGCCGAAACGGGGCCGGGCAGGGCCGCGAAGCCGCCGGTGTCGGTCCCCAGCCCGACGGCCAGGGGCCGCCGCCGGCCGGCGACCGCACGGTACGCCAGCACCTTCCCCGGAACCTTTGCCGCGTCGTCGATCGTCGCCGCCGCGAAGCCGCCCAGCGCGAACAGGCGCCGCAGATCGCGGGTCGTCCAGAAGCCGCCCGTGCCCGTGTGGCTCGACACCAGCGGGTACCGCCGGGCCTCGGCGATCGCCAGCACCCGCTCGCGCGCGACCTCGCTCAGGTGGTCCGCCTCGATCAGCATGTGGTTGTCCATCAGCCGCCGGATCGCGTAGTCGCCGAGGTCCGTCAGCCCCTTGACGTTGCACTGCTTGCCGGGCGGGTAGGCGGGCGGCTGCTCCGGGAACGCGCCGATCGCCGGCCCGGCCAGCGGCCCCAGCTCCTCCGGCGCGGCCGGCTGCACCTCCTCGCCCTGCCCCGGCTGAGGGCAGGGACCCGTCTTGAAGAACTGACCGGTGGAGCTCGCGTTCATCGCCCCGATGAACACGCCCTTGTCCCCGCCCTCGAGCGCCGCCCCCGACAGCGCGTTGTCGACCCAGTGCGCCGGGAACAGCGTGCGCACCCCCAGCCGCCGCAGCCGGGCGATCCCGGCGTCGATCTCGGCGCGGTCGCAGTTCGGCTGGCCCCTGAACTGGCTGCACCCGAACGGGTTGGACGACTCCACGCCGATCAGCACCGCGAGCTTCCCGCGCTCGATGACGCGCCGCGCGACCCGCGGGCTGTACACGAGCCGGAACCAGCCGCGCCCGCGGCCGCCGCTCTGCGCGTCGACGTAGTCCTGCATCGCGCGCAGCCGCTTCACCTCGAGCTCGATCGTCTCGGTCTCGTCGCACGAGTGCGAGGTCCTCGGCTCGATGCGGCACAGCGGCTCGTCCTCCACCACCTGCGCCACCAGGAGCCGCATCCCGGCCATCCAGGTCCGCTGGAGCCAGCGGTAGTACACCTGCTGGTGCGTGTACGTCTCGAAGGTCGGCCAGCCGCCGAACCCCGGCCAGCCCATCGTGTCGTGCGTGCCGGCCGGCCTGCCCGAACGCAGCAGGTTGCCGGTGAAGTCGAGGCTCCCGTCCGGCCCGTGGACGTCGGCGTCGTGGCCCAGCGCCTCGGTTATCCCGAAGCGGTCGAACGTCCCGCCCGAGATCACCTGGCCGCCGGCCCGCAGCTCGGCGGTCACGTGCATGTGGGGATCGGCGAACCCGAAGACGCCGCCCCCGCGCGGCTTGCCGCGGAACGGCCTGCCGCGCGCGCCGAGCGCGGCCTCGGGGTAGGAGCGGCACCCCCGCGCCCGGGCAAGGCGGAAGCGCTCGGTGCGGCTCCGGGCGCCGCGCCCGCCGGAGCCGCCGGCCGGCACGGTGACGAGCGCCCGCGTCCCCCGGTTTACCGCCAGCTTCCGGCCGGTCGCCGTCGACCGCAACGCCATCGTCCGCCGCGACGCGCGCCGCACCGTCCACTCGGCCGCGGGGCCCGGCACCTCCGAGCGGCCGACGGAGTCGCCGCCGCCGACGCTCATCAGCTTGGCCTCGCGGTCGTACACGAGGTAGGTCCCGAGCCCGGTGGGCTTCAGGTAAAAGCGCATCGCCCGCCTGGGCTTCCGAAGGGCCGCGCCGTAGCCGGCCGGGCCGGTCGCGCTCACGAACCTCCGCAGCGCCACGGAGTCGACTGTGAAGCAGCGGTTGGCCAAGATGCGCGGTGCCCGCCTCGCCGCGCCGGCCGATCCCGGGGCCAACGCGCAAAGCACCGCGCCCAGCACGGCTGCGGCCACGGTCGCCCTCATCACCCGCGGAGGATAAGCCGCGACAGGCGCGGCCGGGACCGCTAGTACAAGACCGACGGGAACCACGACCCCGTGGGCTCCCGGTGCTCCCCGACCGCCATTACGTTCATCGGCTTGACCGCGCGCAGCCCCCGCTCGAGGCACCAGCGGAACAGCTCGGATCGCAGCGGCACGAGCATCTTCGGCGGGTGCTCCAGGCTCGGCGCCGCGCCCAGGAGCAGGGCCTTCATCTCCTCGTCGCCCTCGGCCACCCCGTGGGCGACCGTCCACAGCGTGAGCGTCGTGGCGTAGGCCACCAGCCGGCCGTCGCGGAAGGCCCCGAACGGAACCAACCCTCCGTGAAGCGCGTCGCGCAGCGCCCCCGTCCGCGCGAAGCCGTGCACGCGCGTGCAGAGCTCCCCGCACTCCGAGAGGTCGTCCTCTCCCAGCGGCCGCACATCCACGCCGTCCACCGGCTGGCCGCGCAGCCCGCCCTCCACGAGGACGCAAGAGGCCGTCACCTCGAAGCCGAGCCGCGTGTACAGCGACAGCGAGCGCATGTGGAAGCCGTCCTGCACGAGCCGGATCCCGCGCGCGTCGGCCCCCCGCTCGAGCACTGCCCGCATGAGCAGTCGTCCGACTCCCGCGTTCTGGTGGCCCGAGGGGTCGACCGTGATCGGCCCGACGCCGCGGATGGGATCGCGCTCGTCGAGGAAGTTCGAGCCGACCACGCGCCCGTCCACCTCTGCCACCACGCCCCAGACCGCGGGATGCGGGATCCACATGCCCATCAGGGCGGTCGTGGCCTCGATCCCGGCGAAGTCGCGCGGGAAGCGGTGATGGTCGTGGATGCCGGCGAAGGCGTCGAAGACGATCCGCGCGCACGCCTCGACGTCGCTCGGCTCGACCTCCCTGAGGGTCACCCGGGCCTGGTCCGCGCGCGAGGTCGTCGAGTCCACAGCCACCTCCTTCCGCCGATGGGCGGTCCGAGTCCGATCGGTCGATCCTGGCAGGATGTCGGCCTCGATGCCTCCCACCACCTCGGCCGCGGAGTCGCTCTGGCTCGACCGCATCCCGCCGGCGGCGCACGCGCCGCTGAGCGCGCAGGTGCACGTGGACGTCGCGGTGATCGGCGGCGGGATCGCCGGCGTGACCACCGCGCTACTGCTCAAGCGCGCCGGGGCCAGCGTGGCCGTGATCGAGGCGGTGAGCGCCGGCAGCGGCGTGACCGGCTGCACGACCGCGAAGGTCAGCGCCCTGCAATCGACGATCCTCTCCACGATCAGGGACCGCCACGGCGACGAGGCGGCCGCCGTGTACGCGACCGCCAGCCTGGCGGGCGTGGAGCAGACGGCCGACCTGGCGGCGAGCGAGGACGTGGAATGCGACCTCGAGCGCCGGCCCGCCTTCACCTACGCCGCCGACGAGGGCGAGCTGGACGACGTGGCCGAGGAGCTGGACGCGGCGCGCGCCGCCGGCCTGCCGGTCGACTCGACGAAGCCGGACCTGCCGTACCCGACCGCAGGCGCCGTCCGCCTGGACGACCAGCTCCAGTACCACCCCGTCAAGTACGTGCGCGGCCTGGCCGCCGGGATCCCGGGCGACGGATCGCACGTGTTCGAGGACACCCGCGTGCTGAGCATGAAGCACGA
>DASVQK010000041.1:0-8737 GCA_036389105.1 Thermoleophilaceae bacterium | reverse complement strand
CGGAGCCCGGGTACCACTTGCCAATCGCCAGGAAGATGCCGAGGACCACAATCCCCATCACCACCACGCCGACGCTGAAGAGCGGATCGTCGATGGCGCGATCGTAGCTAGGATCGTCCGCCCGTGGAGGGCCCTACACCGGTCATAGTCGACGCGCTGCGGACGCCCATCGGGCGCTACGCCGGCGTGCTCTCGACCGTCCGCCCGGACGACCTGGCCGCGCGCGTGGTCCAGGCCGCTGTGGAGCGCAACGGTTTGCCGCACGACGGCATCGACGACGTGGTGATGGGCTGCACGAACGGCGCCGGCGAGGACAACCGCAACGTCGCGCGGATGGCCGTCCTGCTCGCGGGGCTGCCGGTCGAGGTGCCGGGCTCGACGGTCAACCGCCTGTGCGCGTCCGGGCTCGAGGCGGTCAACCAGGCCGCGCGTGCGGTGTGCGCCGGCGAGGGCGACGTCCTGCTGGCTGGCGGCGTCGAGTCGATGAGCCGCTCGCCGTTCGTGATGCTCAAGCCCGAGCGCTCGCTGCCGCGCGGCAACCAGGCGCTGGTGGACAGCACGCTGGGCTGGCGCTTCGTCAACCCGCGTATGGAGGAGCGCTACTCCACGGAGTCGATGGGCGAGACGGCCGAGAACGTGGCCGAGCGCTACGGGGTGTCGCGCGAGGACCAGGACGCGTTCGCGCTGGAGTCGCACCGCCGCGCGATCGCGGCGACCGAGGAGGGGCGCTTCGACGACGAGATCGTGACCGTGGACGTGCCGCAGCCGAAGGGGCCGCCGGTCACGGTGCACTCCGACGAGGGCCCGCGGGCGGACACGACGATCGAGAAGCTGTCCAAGCTGCGCGCGGTGTTCCGCGATGGCGGCACCGTGACGGCGGGCAACTCGTCGCAGCTGAACGACGGCGCGGCCTGCCTCGTGGTGATGAGCGAGGAGCGCGCACGGGAGCAGGAGCGCGAGCCGCTGGCGCGCGTGGTGTCATCGGGCGTCGCCGGCGTGGACCCGGGCTACATGGGCGTGGGGCCCGTGCCCGCGTCGCGCGCGGCGCTCCAGCGCGCCGGGCTGACGGTCGACGACATCGACCTCGTGGAGCTGAACGAGGCGTTCGCCGCGCAGGTGCTGGCGTCGATGCGCGAGCTGGGCGTGCCGCACGAGAAGCTCAACGTGAACGGCGGCGCGATCGCGCTGGGCCACCCGCTGGGATCGTCTGGCGCGCGGCTGCTCGGCACGCTGATCTGGGAGCTCCGCCGCCGCGGCCTCCGCTACGGGCTGGCGACGATGTGCATCGGCGTCGGCCAGGGCATGGCGATGGTCGTGGAGAACCCAGCGGCCCAGTAGGCGACGCGCACGGCGGCGACGCCGCTGCCCCACGCCTTCTGCCTATGCAATGCTTAGGTAGATGGAGCGGAAGGACATGTCGCTCGGGGAGGCCGCCTCCGCGCTCGGCGTGAGCGTGGACACGCTGCGCCGCTGGGACCGCGCCGGCAAGCTCCGCACAGCCCGCGACGACCGCAACCGCAGGCGCGTGCTGGTGCGCGAGGTGGAGCGGCTGCGCTCGCGGCCGGCCCGCCACCGGACCGGACAGGCGCTGTCCGCGCGCAACCGCTTCGCGGGCGTGGTGCGCTCGGTGGAGGTCGATGGCGTGATGGCGCTGGTGGAGCTGGAGGCCGGGCCGTTCCGCGTTACGGCCGCCGTGACGCGCGACGCCGTGGAGGAGCTCGGGCTGGCCGAGGGGGCGCGCGCGACCGCGACGGTCAAGGCCACCTCGGTGATGATCGAGGCCGGCGGGTGAGGCGTGGCGCCGGGTCCGCCATCGTCGCGTCCGTGGCGATGCTCGTCGCAGCGTGCGGGAGCGGCGGCAGGGGCGAGTTGACCGTGTCGGCGGCCACGTCGCTGAGGGACGCGTTCACGGCATATGGCCGGACCTTCGGCGCCGCCGACGTCCGCTTCTCGTTCGCCGGCTCCGACCAGCTGGCCGCGCAGATCCGCTCCGGGGCCCGGCCCGACGTGTTCGCCGCCGCCGACACGAGCCTCCCTCAGGCGCTGTTCGCCGCCGGTCTGCTCGAGCGACCGGTCCAGTTCGCCTCCAACCGCCTGGTGATCGCGGTGCCCGCGGGCGGGTCGAAGGTGCGCGGCCTGACGGACCTCGGGCGGCGGGGAGTGGCCGTGGCCACGGGCACCCGCTCGGTGCCGGTGGGCTCGTACGCCGCGCAGGTCCTGGATCGGCTGCCCGCGTCCCTGCGGCGCCGGATCCTGGCCAACGTCCGCTCGAGCGAGCCGGACGTGGCTGGCATCGTGGGCAAGCTGACGCAGGGCGCTGCGGATGCCGGCTTCGTGTACCTGACCGACGTCCGCGCGGCGGCGGGCAGGCTCAGGGCGATCCGGCTGCCGGCACGGCTCGCGCCGCGCGTGGCCTACGCCGCCGGGGTGGTGCGCGGCAGCGGTCGCAGGGCCGCCGCCGTGCGCTTCGTCCGCGGCTTGGTCTCCGGCGCCGGCCGGCGCCGGCTGCGCGCCGCCGGCTTCGGTCCTCCGCCCGGCCAGTGAGGCCGTTCCCCATCCTCATGGCGCTCGCGCTGGCGGTGGCGCTCTGCTTCCTGTCCCTGCCGGTGGTCGCGATCTTCGTGCACACCGGGCCGGGCGCGCTGATCGACAGCCTGGGCGACGACGCGGCGCTGGACGCGCTGCGCCTGAGCCTGGAGACCAGCGCCATCGCGCTGGCGCTGGTGGTCGCGGTCGGAACGCCCGCCGCGTACCTCCTGGCCACGCGCGAGTTCCGCGGCCGCGCGCTGGTGACCACGCTGATCGAGCTGCCGCTGGTCCTCCCGCCCGCCGTGGCCGGCCTGGGACTGCTCGCCGCGCTCGGCCCCAACGGCCTCCTGGGCGGCGCGCTGGAGGACGCGGGCATCCGGCTGGTGCTCCAGACGGCCGGCGTGGTGGTGGCGCTGGCGTTCGTGAGCGCACCCTTCTACCTGCGCCAGGCGCAGGCCGCGTTCGGAGCCGTGGACCGCTCGCTGCTGGACGCGTCGCGGACCATGGGCGCGGGCCCCGCGACGACCTTCGCGCGCGTCGCGATCCCGGTGGCCGCGCCCGGCCTGGCCGCCGGCGCCGCGCTGGCCTGGGGGCGCGCCCTCGGCGAGTTCGGCGCCACGCTGATGTTCGCGGGCTCGTTCCGCGGGATCACGCAGACGGCTCCGCTCGCCATCTACGAGCGCTTCGGCACCGACTTCACCGCGGCGCTGGCCCTGGCGGCCGTCCTCATCGCGGCGTCGCTGGCGCTGCTCCTGTCGGTCAAGCTCGCGGCGGGACGCGATGCTCGAGCTTGAGGCGCGCACGCGTGCCGGCGAGGTGGAGCTGGACGTGCGGCTGGATGCCGCGGCGGGGATGCCGATCGCGCTGGCGGGCCCGTCCGGAGGGGGCAAGACCACGCTGCTGCGCATCGCGGCCGGCCTGACGCGCCCGACCGCCGGACGCGTGAGCTGCGAGGGCGTCGCGTGGCTGGACACGGAGCGCGGCGTGGACGTCCCGCCGGAGGAGCGCCGCTGCGGCCTGGTGTTCCAGGACCACGCCCTGTTCCCGCATCTCAGCGCATGGCGCAACGTGGCCTACGGCATCCGCGCGGGGCGCGCCGAGCGCCGGCGCAGGGCGCTCGAGCTGCTGGAGCGCCTGGGCGTGGCGGCGCGGGCGGACGCGCGGCCCGCGGAGCTGTCCGGCGGCGAGCGCCAGCGCGTGGCCGTGGCCCGGGCGCTGGCCGCCGAGCCGCGGGCGCTGCTGCTGGACGAGCCGCTGGCGTCCCTGGATCCGCGCACGCGCGCGCGGGCGGGCCGCGAGCTGGCCACGCTGCTGCCCGGCCTGGGCGTGCCCGTGGTGGCCGTCACGCACGACTTCGCCGAGGCCGCCGCGCTGGCTGGGGAGGTCGCCGTGCTCGACGCCGGCCGCATCGTGCAGCGCGCCACGCCCAGCCGGCTTGCCGCCGCGCCCGCGAGCGGGTTCGTGGCGGACTTCACCGGCGCGGTGGTGCTGTCCGGCACGGCGCGCGCGGCCGACGGCGGCCTGACGGCCGTGGACCTCGACGGCGGCGGCGGCGTGACGAGCGTGGACGAGGCGCGCGGGCGGGTGTCCGTCAGCGTGCACCCCTGGGAGATCGCGATCGAGCCCGCGGACGCTCGCTCCGACAGCTCGGCTCGGAACGCCGTCCGCGCGGACGTCGTCGCGGTCACGGCCATCGGCAACCGGACCCGCGTCGGGC
Organism: Thermoleophilaceae bacterium; assembly: GCA_036389105.1. Lineage (GTDB taxonomy): Bacteria > Actinomycetota > Thermoleophilia > Solirubrobacterales > Thermoleophilaceae > AC-37. Next base: position 4,491 of record DASVQK010000041.1, on the reverse strand, counting down.
TGGTCGCGCCCCAGCCGCTGGCGGCCGAGATAACGACCGCTTCGGCGAAGCGCCTGCGCCTGGCGCCCGGCGACCGCGTGACCGCCGTCTGGAAGGCGGCCAGCACGCACCTATCGCCCCTTTAGGACGAACCGTCCAACCATCCGGGGCGGCGTGCGTTTCATCTGGGTGCGACACCGCCGAGGGGTCGGTTCGGCCATAGGTTCCCCGTCCCTCCCCTCGGCCTCAATCCCCTGCGTGCTGCGGGCGCATGGAAGCGCCCGGAGCGCGCGCAGGGATCGCCCGCCGCGCCCGCGCGGTAGCCTGCCGCGCCGTGATCGACTTCGAGCTGACCGACGAGCAGCGGCTGATCCGCGAGACCGCGCGCGACTTCACCGACAGGGAGATCGTGCCGGTCGTGCGCGAGAACGACCGCAACGAGAAGTTCGACCTCGACCTGGTCAAGAAGCTGGGCGACATGGGCTTCCTGGGGCCGATCGTGGCCGAGGAGTACGGCGGCCGCGGCCTGGACTACCGCACCTACGGGCTGATCGTGGAGGAGATCGGGCGCGGCGACAGCTCAGCGCGTACGGTCGTGTCCGTGCAGACCTCGCTCGTGTGCTCGTCGATCCAGCGCTGGGGAACCGAGGAGCAGAAGCAGAAGTGGCTGCCCAAGCTCTGCACGGCCGAGATCCTGGGCTGCTTCGGGCTTACCGAGCCCGACAGCGGCTCGGACGCCGCCAGCCTGAAGACCCGCGCCGAGAAGATCGACGGCGGCTGGAAGCTGACCGGCCAGAAGCAGTGGATCTCGATGGGCAACTACGCCAAGGTGGCGCTGATCTTCGCCCAGACCGACCGCGAGAAGAAGCACCGCGGGCTGGCCTGCTTCCTCGTGCCGACCGACTCCGACGGCTTCTCGAGCGCCGAGGTGCACGGCAAGCTCGGCCTGCGCGCGTCCGACACGGCGGAGCTGTTCCTGGACGGCGTGGAGGTGAGCGACGACGCGCTGATGGGCGAGGTGGGCGAGGGCTTCAAGATCGCCATGTCCGCCCTGGACAGCGGGCGCTTCAGCGTCGCCTCCGGCTGCGTCGGCATCTGCCAGGGCTGCGTGAACGCGTCGGTGGACTACGCCAAGGAGCGCCAGCAGTTCGGCCGGCCGATCGCGTCGTTCCAGCTCGTGCAGCAGATGATCGCCGACATGATCGTGGACACCGAGGCCGCCCGCGGGCTCGTCTGGCGCGCCGGCTGGCTGAAGGACACCGGCCAGCCGAACACCACCGAGACCTCCATCGCCAAGCTGTTCGCCACCGAGGCGGCGGTGCGCAGCGCGAACACCGCCATCCAGGTGCACGGCGGGTCCGGCTACGTGGACGACCACCCCGTGGAGCGCTACCTGCGCGACGCGCGCGTAACGACGCTGTACGAGGGCACCTCGCAGATCCAGAAGCTGATCATCGCTCGCGCCGCCACCGGCGTGAACGCGATGATGTGAGCGCCGTGGAGGCGGGCGCGCCCGACGTCGTCCTGGCCGAGCGCGACGGCGCGGTGGCCATCGCCCGGCTGAACCGCCCCGACGCGCGTAACGCGCTGTCGGCTGAGCTGCTCGACCGGCTGACGACGCTGGTGGAGGAATGGGACGCCGACGACAGCGTGCTGTGCATCGTGATCGCCGGCGGCGACGACTACTTCGCCGCGGGCGCCGACATCAAGGCCATGCGCGACCGCACGTTCCAGGAGGCCATGACCACCCCCACCGCCGCCTACTGGCCGCGGCTGGCGGGCTGCGCCACTCCGACCATCGCGGCGGTGTCCGGCTTCGCGCTGGGCGGCGGCTGCGAGCTGGCGCTCCTCTGCGACATGATCGTCGCCTCCGAGACAGCCGAGTTCGGCCAGCCCGAGATCACGCTGGGGATCATCCCGGGCGCCGGCGGCACCCAGCGCCTGACGCGCACGATCGGCAAGCAGCGCGCGATGGAGATGGTCCTGACGGGCCGGCGCGTGACCGCCGAGGAGGCGTCCGCGATGGGCCTCGTCAACCAGGTGGCCGGCAAGAAGGAGTGGCTCGAGAAGGCGATCGAGCTTGCGCAGGTGATCGCCCGCCGCCCGCCGGTGGCGGTGCGGCTGGGCAAGCAGGCCGTGCAGGCCGCGGACGAGACCGCGCTGTCGGCCGGCCTGGCCTACGAGCGGCGGCTGTACGAGCTGGCGATGGCCACCGAGGACCGGCTCGAGGGCATGACGGCGTTCATCGAGAAGCGCCGGCCGGAGTACCGCGGGCGCTGAGGCGCCGGCCGGCGCGGCGCTAGCGCCGCGAGACGGTGCTGCGGAACAGCAGCGTCGCGATGCCCGCCACCACGGCGGCAGCCAGCGGGAACCCGAAGCCGATCGCGCCGACTATCGCGAGCAGGAAGCCGATGGCCGCGACCGTGCCGGCCACGCCGCCGACCACGACCAGCCGGTAGGCGCGCTGCTCGCGCGTCTTGCGCGGGGTGTAGGAGGGCCGGCGTGAGAGGTCGCTCATCGCTCCAGCGTACGCGATGGGCCTAGCGGGCCTGGAGCGCGTCCTGGCCCACCGCGATCGCCAGCACCAGCCGGCGGTCGACCGTCCGCTCAGCGTCCTCGCTCATGTCGATCGTGTAGACGTCGCGGATCCGCCAGAGCCGCTTGGTGTTGTGGCCCAGCACCTGCTCGCCGCGGAGGAAGACGAAGTGGTACGGGATCGGCAGGAAGTCGGCGAAGTCCCCCAGGTAGGGCACGAACCCCACCAGGCGGCGGATCAGCGCAACGGCCAGGCTGCTCTCGGTGACGGTGGCCACCTGTGCGCCCGACGCGTCGAACATCGTGTAGGTGGAGCGGATCAGGCTCTGGCCGAACACCTTCTGGATCTCGCCGACCTTCTGCCCGTCGGCCGCGGTCACGTCGTAGCGGGCGCGCGGGTCGAAGCGCTGGCGCGCCTTGATCCGCATCAGCTCCACCGTCTTGGTCGCGTCCGTGTAGAAGCGGATGTCCTCCTTGAACTTGAACCGCCGCTGCTGGACGAAGCAGAACGGCGGGCCCGGCTTGCCGTCCTCGTCCGGCAGCGAGAACTCGTACTGGTTGACCATGAAGCGCAGCCGCTGGCGCAGGATGAAGACGTCGTGCGCGGTGGGATCGACGGGACCGGGCACTGCCAGGGGCTGGGCGGCTTCCACGGCGCCAGCGTACCCCCTACGCCGCCGGCTTCCGCGCGATCAGCATCAGGTGATGGCCGAACGGCGCCAGGCGCGGGCTGGACCCGCGCTCGTCCAGGCGCCACAGCGCGCGCTGCATCCCGCGCGGCATCCGGCGCCACGTGAAGGTGACCGCGTGCAGCTCGGGGCGCAGCCCCGCCGCGCGCGCCTCCCGCACGAGCACCCGTGGGGAGAGCGGGATGTCGTCCGGTGTGCCGTGGATGCGCGTCGCCAGCGCCGGGCTGCGGTTTGCCAGCGCCAGCCCCGCGCCGACCGGGTGCCACAGCCCGGGCTCCACCGCGATCATCGCGCCGCCTGGGCGCAGCAGCGACGCCGCTTCCAAGAAGCAAGGCGCCAGCGGCCCCTGGTACGCGATGTGGTGCAGCGTCAGCCGGTAGAGCACGGCGTCGAACGACTCCGCCGCGAGCCCCAGCGACCCGGCGCGCCCCACGAAGGCGTCATCCGCCCCACCCCACTCCACGGCCGCGCGCACCTTCTCGTGGTCCAGGTCCACTCCCACCAGCCGGAACGCCGGCGCGGGGAACAGGTGACGCCCCGGCCGCGCGCCGCAGCCCACCGACAGCACGTCGCCGCCGCGCAACCCGGGCAGCCGCCGGTCGAGCAGCTCGCGCTCGCGGCGGTGCATCTGCTCGTACTGGAGCTCGAGCGTCTCCCGGCTCGACAGCCGGTCGAGCACGTTGTGCGGGTCGTAGTCCTCGCTCAAGCGCTCAGTGCGCGGCGGGCGTCGCCTCGCGGCTGTGGTAGGTCTTGCCGTACAGCGGCGCCCTCCACGACAGCCGCCAGCGACCGCCGCCCGTGGGCAGGTACACGCGGAAGTAGCGGGAGCCGGCGGCCACTCTCACCTTCTTCACGGTCTTGAACGGCTTCTTCGACGAGGTCCGGCGCTGGATCTCGACCTCCTCGCTCGCTCCCGCGGGCCGCACCGCGCCGAACACCTGCACGCCCCTGCCGGCCTCGATCACCCAGATCGGCAGCCGGTACGCGGCCAGGGACGGCTTGGCCTTGCCGTTGAAGAAGCGCAGCCCCGTGTTGAACGTGTCGGGGTCCCTCGGGTCGGTCAGCTCGAACTGCGACACCGACCGCACGCGCGGGTCCAGGTACGCGATCCACTCCGCCTGGTTGAGCCACGTCGCCTGCGTGCGCGGCGACACCCCGATCCGGTCCGGTGGGTTGGTCTGCACGCCGTACTCGGTGAGGAAGACCGGCGTCTGGGCGGGCAGCCGGCCGCGCGAGCCCGCCGTTCGCAGCAGGGACTCGAGCGCGCGGATGTTGGCCAGCGGCAGGT
>DASVQK010000040.1:0-21050 GCA_036389105.1 Thermoleophilaceae bacterium | reverse complement strand
GGCGAGAGCGAGACGTGCGTGTGCGCCCGGGAGCTCTGAGCCCCCGGCGCGCCGCGCTGGCCGCGGCCGCGGCGCTGTGCGTGGCGCTGGCCGCCGCGCCGGCCGCGCCCGGGCAGGGGGAGCCGGACTGCGCGGGACCGTCGGGCGACCCCGCGCCGGGCACGTCCGCGTGGGACCAGCGCGAGGCCGACAACGAGTACTGCGCCACGCAGCGCAACGCCGACACGGCCGGCAACCCCGCCTATCAGGCCGCCCTGCTCCAGCCGGCGAATCAGTCCAGGAGCAGCAACGGAATGGACCCGTTCCGCGAGCCCACGCTGTGGAACGGGTCGCGCTTCCGCTTCGAGGAGGTCAGCTTCACGAACGCGGAGGGCAAGGCATTCCCCGGCCTGCTGTTCCGGCCGTGCGACGCCTCCTGCCGCGACCGCCCGGCCGGGCTGAGGGCGTACGAGCCCCGGTATCCCGGAGTCGTGATCATGCACGGAGGCGCGGCCAGCCAGGAACCGTACATGTGGGGCGCCGAGGGGCTCGCGGAGGCCGGCTACATGGTCCTGACGTTCTCGATCGGGCGGACCGCCGACTCTCACTACGAGGACACGAAGTCCGCGCTCGAGTACCTGACGTCCACCCCGGCCCACCCCGCTCCGGGAGGCGCCGTGAACCCGCACTGGACGGAGCTCGATCGGGATCGCATCGGCCTGGCGGGACACTCCGCGGGCGGCGTGGCGGTCAGCCGGCTCGGGCAGGAGGACGCGCGCGTGTCGGCGCTCGTGTCCTGGGACCGCGCCCAGTCGGGCCCCATGCCCGCCGATCTCCGGCTGCGCACGCCGGCGCTCTTCCTCACCGCCGACTTCAACTGTCAGCGGGTCCCGGTCTGCCTTCCCGTGCGATACTCGTCTCCCCCGGATCCGCTCGGGCCCGGCAACAAGGACGAGGACTTCCGACGGGTGCGCAGGGCCGGCGTCGACACGATGAAGATCTCGCTGCGGGCCGCCACGCACCTGGACTTCACCGAGTTCCCGCAGGCCAACGGCAGCCGCTACGGCGTGGTGACGGCGTTCTACTACACGCTGGCCTGGTTCGACCGCTACCTGAGGGGGAGGGCGCCGGGAGAGGACGCGCTGGCCGGCGACGCGCTGCGCCGTCTGATCGCGACGAGATTCGACGGCTCGGCCGACGTCCACTACATCAGCGGCGGACGCTTCGACGCGGCCACGGGCCGCAACATGCCGGCCCAGATCGGAGCGCAGCCCGTCCGCGACCGGCTCTCGTTCCACTTCCGGTCGGCGTACTTCCTGAACGGCGGCCGCTACATCTGCGAGGACATGCGCGCGGGCTGCCCGGCTCCCGCGGACGGGGCCACGGCGCGCTGCGCCGACAGGCGCAAGTTCCGCTTCACGCTTCACCAGCCGCCCCGGCAGCGGGTGGTCCGTGTTGCCGTCTACGTCAACGGCAAGCGGCGACTGCGGCGCCGCGGCAGGAGGATCGCCTCGGTCTCCATCGCGCCGCTGCCCAGCCGGGGGAGGTTCGTCGTCCGGATCGTGGCCACGACATCCCGGGGCAGGCGCGTGATCAGCACGCGCGCGTACGCCAACTGCCGGAAGGGCCGACCCACGACGCGGGTCGAGCGGCCCAGGCACGGTCGCCGCTAGCAGGCGGCCGTTGGCGGGTCCGGCGCCGAAGGACGGTGCCGGTCAGGATCTGCTCATTGCAAAACGTCGCCCCGTCGGCATAGAGTGGGATTAGCGGCGCGCGCGTCTCGTACGCAGTCGCGGCACTTTCCCCAATGGCCCGACCGTTCAATCCGGCGCCCGTCACACGGCGCACCCTCGTCCTGACGAGCGCCGGCGCGGCGGCGGCGGCGAGCCTGGGTGGCCCCGGCCGCGCGCTCGCGGCACGAGGCCGGCCGAAGCGGCCGCGCCACCTCAAGCGGTCCTCCTACCGCAACCTGGTCGGCCAGCCCTTCAAGGTGTCCGGCTTCGGCTGGGTCACGACCATCTCGCTACTCGAGATCCGCAACCTGGAGTGGCCGCGCCATCCGGACGCCATCGTTCGCGAGAGGTCCTTCGCCCTGATCTTCGAAGCCCCCGTCACGCCCCCGCTTGAGGCGAACGTCTACACCCTGCGCCAGCGATCGCTCGGCAAGTTCCGCGCGCTGATCGTTCCGGGCACTCCCGGCAGCGACGGCACGACGCGGTACGCGATCGTCTACAACAACGCGCCCCGGTCGAAGCTGATGCTCCCCCGACCGCACCGGCCCCGGAAGCAGCACTTCCGCGACGAGGCTCGGAAGCGGCGGGCGAGGAAGCCCTAAGAGGGAGCTCCAAGCAGAATGAGCTGGGCACCTGTGCGGCGTCACCGGCCCCGGCAGGACCGATCCGAACCTCATTGTCTCGCGCGCGCGTGTATCTAAGGCCCCGATTTCGGCTGTCTAAGGTCCCGATGTATGCGTCGCCGAGTCGCACCGTCTCCGCCGTGGTCAGGTTCTCCCTTCTTGACCGGCCGCCCCCGCCGCCAGCCTGCGGGGAGCTGGACCACGGCGGCATTTTAATCCGGTAAAAAACAGTTTCACATCGCGGGTCGCAGGGGATGCCTCGGTGCGCAAGGCAATCCGAGCAGGGGGTACACGATGATTAGGCGCGCGACGATCGCGGTCGCGGCGTGCGGGGCGATGCTTGGCGTCGCCGCTCCGTCGGCGTTCGGGGAAGTCGACCGGACGATCTCCAAGTGCGAAGGCACGGCGACGTGGCAGGTGACGATCAACTTCAGCGGACAGAGCTCCGCGGTGAGGACGCTGAGTGCGCCGACCAACGGTTGCCGGAACGTGCACGCAGCCGTTGAGGATAACGGCAACTTCTCGATCGACAGCAACAATGAGAGCGGCAGCTCCACCGTGGATCAGCCCAGTCTCATCGGGGCCGGCGTCACCGGCATTCCGGCATTCGCCGGCGTGATCACGAGCCCGAGCGGCAAGCTCCGCGGCCCAATCGTGATCGTGGGGGATTCGCTCTACGCGACCGTTGTGAACGTGGACGCTCCGGCGACGTTCGCAGCAAGCGAGACCCACACGGCAGCTGGCAGCTGCGGAACGAACTGCTACCGCACGAAGGCGGTCTGGATCACGTCCGGCAGCTAACTGACCGGACGGACCCGAGTTCCCCGGCACCAGCCGGGAGACAGCTACAACCTTGCCTTCAAACGAGTCCGGCTAAGCTGACGCGGTGGTCGAGCCGCCGCTGCCCCCAGTCCGGCTGATGCGCCGTGTCGGGGCTGCGCCCGCGGGCCAAGACCAGGTCGAGTCCTTCCTGGAGGTCGGCCGCCGCGCCCGCAATCGCCTTGACGAGTTGAAGCCAGCCGGCTGGTCCTGGGAGGGGAAGCGGGTGCTGGACTTCGGCTGCGGGGCCGGCCGCACGCTTCGCCACTTCCTACCCGACGCCGGACAGATGGAGATTCACGGCTGCGACATCGACGAGCGCAGCATTCGGTGGCTCGACGAGAACCTGGCGCCACTCCAGGTCTTCCCGGTGGGGAACGAACCGCCGCTCCCGCGCCCGGACGGGTCCTTCGACGCGATCTGGGCCGTGTCGGTGTTCACACACATCGACCCCAACTGGGCTGAATGGCTGCTCGAGCTCAGGCGCCTCTTGAGCGACGACGGCTGGCTGCTCGTGACTTTCCTGGGCGACGGCATGCTCGACCTGTGGGACGAGGTGAGCGAAGGCGAGCCGTGGAACCCCGACCGCATAGGCAGAGCCGTCTTCCGACCGTTTGCCCCGTGGCGAGTGGGAGGGCCGATCGTCTTCCAGTCGGAATGGTGGATCCGCTCGCACTGGGGGCGCGCGTTCACCATCGAGCGCCTCGAGTCCAGCGGATTCCGGGGAGAGGGCCAGGGCCAGGGATACGCGGTGCTGCGCAAGGCGCCCGGGGAATGTACGCCCGATGACCTCAGGCGGCCGGAGCCTGGCGAGGCGCGCGAGGCTGTCGCGGCGACGGCGGAGGAGGAACGCCGGCGGCGCGAGTTGGAGCGGATCGTGCGAAGCCGGAGCTGGCGCGTGACCGAGCCGCTCCGGCGAATCCGCACCAGGGCCTCCTGAGCCGCTGGCGACGACTGACGGGAGGGAGGGGCGCCCCGCCGATCGGGGCGCCCCTCACCTCACCGAGCTCTAGTTCCGCTTCTTGCTCTTCTTGCTGTAGCGCTTGAAGAACGAGCCGGCGGATCCGGTGGTCGCCCCGTCGCCACCGGGGTTGGCGGCGACCATGTTGTTCCCCCAGGTGAGGATCCCGCCGAAGTTGACCGCCTGGAGCGCGACGCCGGTGGAGCCGCTGATCCTGTTCAACCCGATGCGGGTGATGGCCGAGGTCCCGTTGGAGAACACGGCCTGGCGTTCGCTGTCGGCGATCCCGTTGTTGATCGCGGTGATCACCGCCGCGGCGGTGTTGGCATTGGTGTTGTTCGTCCCGCACCTCGTGGTGAAGACGAACGCCGGGTCCGCGCCGAACTGTGCGCCGGTGACGCCGCAGCCGTTGTCGTCGATCTGGTTGTCGCGCAGCACCACCCTGCCGGCGCCGCTGCCGACCGGGGCGACGAGCACTCCGTTGCCTGTGTTGTCGTGGATGTGGCTCCTGTCCACCGACACTCTGGCCGTGGTGCCCGTGTTGTTCTCGACGTCGATTCCGTTCCGGACGAAGCCGTAGACCTCGCTGTCAAGCACCCTCACGCTGCGGGCCTGGAGGACCCTGATCCCGTTCAGCCCCGTGCCGAGGCCGTTGATGTCCAGCCCCTTGAGGATGACCCTGTCGGTCGTCGCCGCGTTGACCACGATCGCGTTGGTGCCGCTCACGAGGACGCCGCCCTCCGTGTAGTGGCACTTGATCGCCAACGACTTGGTGATCGTGACGCCGCCGAACCCGCCCGGGTCGAGGCAGTTGATTTCGCCCTTGGCAGCCGTCTTCGAGATCGCGCCCGCGAAGGTCTTGCATGGCGCCGTGCGGCTGCATGGGTTGGCGTCGTCGCCGACGCCGGACACCCATGTTCGGGTGGCTTGCGCGGAGGCTGAGCCAGGTAGGGCCAGCGCAACCAGCGCCAGCGAGAGGACGAGTCCAAGTGAGAGACGGCGAGATCTAGTCATTTGTCCACACTAACCGCACCGGCCCCCCCAATGCAAGTCCTTTCAGCGTTTTGCCTTCAGCCTCAGGTAACCGGTGGTCCCGCAGCGGGGCGACTTCACGCGAACGTGCCCTCGGACCGTCTTCGCGTTCGGGGCGAACCTGCCGCTGAGGTCGATCCTGGCGTTCTCGTCGGCGTGCTGATCGCTGTAGGTCACGTTGCCGAAGGCCCTGGTCTTGAAGCGGAATCCCCTGCGCGTACGCTTGAGCTTGATGCCGTTCAGCGCGGTCCTGCCGGAAGCCTTGCCGCACGGGAAGCTGAACGCGACGATCTCGATCGACCGGCGGGCTATCCGGATGATCACATCGCGCGGGGCCTTGCCGCGATACTGGCTCCCGGCTTTCGGGGCCTTCACGGTCTGGCCGTTTGCCGCGGCCGAGATCGCCGCCAAGGGCAGGACGATCGCGATCGCGAGCGCGAGTCGAGCGGCGACTCGGAGCATGGGGCGCCTGGCGAACCCGGACATCAGCCGCGCACCCTGAAGACCAGCGCGCCGCGCCACGAGCCGCGCGCGCGGCAGCGCTCGAACGAGGGATTCTGGACCGCGCAGCGCTTCGGCGACCTGCCCGCCGAGGTGAGGCGGAGCGGGATCCTGATCACAGAGGAGCGGTGGAAGACCGCGGATGGAACGACCACCTCGCGCGAGGTGAACCAGCGATCGGGCCCGTATGCCGGATCGAAGCTGAAGCCAGGCATGGCGTAGAAGTCCAGCACGCGGTCGATGCTGTCCCCCTGCCTCGGGCACTGGCTCGGAAACAGTGAGAGAACCGTGTTCAATGGGTTGTGCGCGGTCACGCCGAAGCTCTTCGACTCCGGCAGGTAGCGAACCGAGATCGACGCCTCCACCTTGCGGCGGGCAGACGTCGCGCTTCGCAGCCGGCACCTGACCCTTCGATCGAACCGCCGGTCCAGACCGTCCACGTGCTTGTGCCTAACGACGCCGGTCACCCTGGTCGCACCTCTGGCGCCGCTCAGGCCGCTGACCGCGTCGCATGGCCCAGGGCCGTCGAACGTGGGCTGCTCACAGTCCGGAAACTCGATGGAGCGCCGGAACTTCAGACGCCAGGCCTGCCTGCTCGAGTCCTTCGCGTCGTTCGTGTCGGGGTCGCCGCCCTCGTTGGGGGGCTCGCCGTGGAAGACCGTCCTGTAGGTGCCCGAGCCCTTGTAGGTGACCGCGAAGCGCGGCTGGGCCCGCTCGGGTCCCGGGCTGGTCGTGTAGGGCGCCGCCGCAGCAGACGGTGCCGCGGCGAGCGTGAGCAGCGCGGCAGCCGCCGCGACGCGAGTCATCCGATCAGCTTAGGACCGCTTCGGGCTCGCCGCAAGAGCCCCTCGCGCGCGCGGCCGCTCGCGGCAGGGAGGCGGAGGCGCAGGGGTGACACGCGGCGTGTGCTGGCCAGCGGGCCGGGCGCCCCTGGCCGAGGGCAGACCGATCACGTGGAGCAGGCTACCCCCTGCGCCAGTATCGCTGCTGAAGACCGCGTGGCCTAGAGCTCTGGCGTGCCGATGATGATCGTCTTCGACGCGGGGTCGGAGTCGACGTCACCATCGTTCACGGTGAACTCGACCGTCGTCGACGGCGGCGGGCTCTCGCCCGTGTGGCGGTACTTGATCGAGCGCAGCGCCGTCTCGTAGTCGGCAACGGAGGCCGTGCCGGTCAGGGTCAGGACGCCCGTGCCGGTGTCGTAGACGCCCGAGATCCCGCTCTGGTCCACGAACACGAGGTCGTCGCCGGGCTCGAAGCCAAGGACGCGCACAACGGCGCTCTCGAGGTTCGTGTCGTCGGCGTCGGTGACCGTCAGGGCCGGATCCACCTGCTGCCCCTCGGTGTCGCCCACGGGGTAGGAGGTCACGCCATCCGAGGTCGTCACGACCGGAGCGTTGCCGTTCGGCGGAGGCGAGACGTCGATCGACTTGGACGCGGGATCCGAGTCGGCGTCGCCGTCGTTCACCTTGAACTCGACCGTCTTCGACGCCGCCGGGTTGTCGCCCGTGTGGCTGTACTCGATCGAGCGCAACGCCGTCTCGTAGTCGGCGACGGAGGCCGTGCCGGTCAGGGTCAGGACGCCCGTGCCGGTGTTGTAGACGCCCGATATCCCGCTCTGGTCCACGAACACCAGGTCGTCACCGGCCTCGAAGCCGGATGAGACGCGCACCTCGGCGCTCTCGAGGTCCGTGTCGTCCACGTCTGCGACCGAGACGGCCGGGTCCACCTGCTGCGCGGGATCGCCCACCGTGTAGGAGGTCGAGCCGTCCGAGGTCGTGACCGTCGGAGCGTCATTGGTCGCCGTGACCGCGATGTCGCGCGTGGCCAGGTCGCTCAGGTTGTCGCCGGCGGCGCCATCGTCGACCTGGAAGCTGACCGTCCGAGTCGCGGTCGACGGGTTGTCCGAGGAGTTCTCGTAGGAGACGCCGGCGAGCGCGGTCTGGTAATCGGCCACCGACGCGGTGCCGGACAGCGTGAGGGTTCCCGTGGAGTCGTCGTAGGCGCCGCTGATCCCGTTCTGGTCCGTGAACGCCAGGCCGTCCTCGTCGGTGGAGAAGTTGGCCGTGATCTGTACCGTCGCCCCCACGAGCTCCGTCGAGTCGACGTCGCTCGCGGCGATGCCGGAGTCGATCGCCACCGACCCGTCGTCCTCGGTGTAGGACACCGAACCCTCGGAGGTCGTCACGACCGGTGCGTCGTTCACCGAGGTGACCTCGATGTCGCGCGTTGCCGGGTCGCTCAGGTTGTTGCTCGTCCCGCCGTCGTCGGCCTGGAAGGTGACCGTCCGAGTCGCGGTCGACGGGTTCTCCGAGGAGTTCTCGTAGGTGACGCCGGCCAGCGCGGTCTGATAGTCGGCCACCGACGCCGTGCCGGACAGTGTGAGGGTTCCGCTCGAGTCGTCGTAGGAGCCGCTGATCCCGTTCTGGTCGGTGAAGGCCAGGTCGTCCTCGTCCGAGGAGAAGTTGCCGGTGATCTGCACGGTGGCGCCCGTGAGGTCGGCCGTGTCGGGGTCGGTCGCGGCGATGCCGGAGTCGACGGCCACGGGACCCGCGTTCTCGGTGTAGGAGAGGGCGGTGTCGGTGGTGTCGAGGATCGGCTTGTCGTTCAGCTCGAGGTTCTTGGTCGCGGAGCCCGAGTCGAGATCGCCGTCGTTGACGGTGAACTCTACCGTCCTCGAGCCCGCCGGGTTGCCCTCGGGGTGGCTGTACTGAACCGAGCGCAGCGCCGTCTGGTAGTCGGCGACCGAGGCCGTGCCGGTCAGGGTCAGGATGCCGGTGCCGGTGTCGTAGACGCCCGAGATCCCGAGCTGGTCCACGAACACCAGGTCGTCGCCGGACACGAAGCCGGTCGAGATCCGCACCTGGGCGCCCTCGAGGTCATCGTCGTCGACGTCGAGGGTCGTCAGGTCGGCGTCGATCGTCACGGCCGGGTCGGAGCCGGCGCCGGACGTCGAGCCCTCGCTCGTCGTCACCACCGGGGCATCGTTCACCGGCGTGACGAAGATGTCGCGCCTGCGGGGCGGTGAGTTCGCGCCGCTCGAGTCCGTGACCTGGAACTGGAGCCTGCGAATCGCGTCCGAGGGATCCTCGGAGGTGTTCTCGTACGTCACCGAGCGGATCGCGGTCTCGTAGTTCGCGACCGACGCGGAGCCGGACAGGGTCAGCACGCCCGTCTCGTCGTCGTAGGAGCCTGTGATCCCGTTCTGGTCGGCGAACGCGAGCTCGTCCTCGGCGGGCGCGAACGTGACGGTGCTCGTGGGCGGCCCGACCGGGTCGCCGTTCTCGTCCACGGGCTGGGAGACGACCGGGACGAACTTGACCGTCGCGCCCGAGAGGTTGGCCGAGTCGGGGTCGCCGACGACGAAGCCCGCGTCGAGCGGCACCGGTCCGTCGTTCTCGATGTACGAGAGCGCGCCCTCGCTCGTCTCGCCGACCGGCGGGTTGTTGCCGCCCCCGGAGCCACCCGTGATGCAGATCTGCTTCGTGGCGGGCGCCGAGTCGCCGCCGGCGTCGTTCACGGTGAACTCGACGTCCTTGGTCGCGGAGGCGTTGCCACTGGCCAGGTTGCGGTAGCGCACGCTGCGCAGCGCGGCCTGGTAGTTGGCGACCGAGGTCGTGCCGGTCAGGGTGAGGGTGCCGGTGTTGTCGCTGTAGGAGCCGCTGATCCCGTTCTGGTCCGTGAACAGGAGGTCGTCGCCGCCCTGGAAGTTGGCCGCGATCCGCACCCTGGCGCTGTCGAGTGTCACGTCGTCCGGATCGACCACGGTGATCAGCCCGTCGACGACGACCGCGGGCGCCTGCTCGGTGTAGGCGGTGCAGCCGGGCGAGGCCGTCACCGTCGATGCGACACCGCGCGGGACGACGTTGATCGAGACCTTCGCCGAGTTGCTGTCACCGGGTGCCTCGCCATCGTTGGTCCTGAAGCGGAAGCTGTCGGTGCCGAGGTAGCCCGCGTTCGGTGTGTAGGTGACCTCCGGCGGCTGGCCCGACAGCGTGCCGTTGTAGGGCTGCCTAGTGATACGGAACGTGATCGGGTCGCCGTCGCCGTCGGAGCCGGTCAGGACGATGTTCTTCGGCGTGTTCTGCTTGACCGTCACGTCCTGCGCGTTGGCCTGCGGCGGCGAGTTGTTCGCGGCGATGAACATCCTCGGCTCGAACGGGTCGTTCGCGAACAGCGAGGCACCGGCGTCGCCGGTTGACACGGCGGGCGTGCCGGCGGCGCGGTAGAAGACGCGGTACTTCGACGAGCGGTAGCTCTTCGAGTTCTTCAGGAACGCCGGCAGCCTGCCGTTCACGAGGGGCTGCCACGTGATCGTCTTCGAGAGCTTCACCGTTCCGCTCTTCGCCCCCACCAGTGCCACACGACCCGGATGCCGGCGGTCGAGTTGGAACGGTCCCGACTGCTCGTAGAAGAAGAACGCGCGCTCGCCCAGCTTGCCGACGAGCGACGAGCCCCTCTTCGCGCCCACGTGGCTTATGCGCGAGCCGGCGCGGAGCGGCTTCGTCAGACCGAAGACGACCACCGCGTCGCTGCCGTAGCTCGAGCCCAGCGCCGCGATCGCCTTCTTGGCCGCCTGCTTGCGGCTGATCGCGGACGCGGGCGCGGCTGCGGCGAGCAGGAGGGCGGCGCACAGCGCGAGAACGATCGCGGCTGTGACGCTACGCGGGGCCAAACGGGCGCGGGTCGGGAGTAGCGAGGCCAGGTGTCTATTCGTATCCGACCCGGCGCGCCAAAGTCAAGAGCTAATTTCGACCAATGCGTAAATCCCGTCGGTTCCGGTGTCGGGAAACCGCTGACGGCGTGCGTGAGGAGAATTCGTTCCGGGTTAGCCCCGGGCGCCCTCAGGTCCCCCGCAGCAGGCGCCCGAAGTCCACTGCCCTGCGCGACGGCGGCGGCCTGGCGTCGACGGCCACGCCGAACTCGTCCAGCAGGGTCACCGTCTTCACGGTGCCCGACGCGCCGTGCGAGAGGGTCTCGACCCTCCGCATGTAGCCCGCCTCGTCCACCAGCAGGTCCACGGTGGTCGGGGTGGCGGGCCCCTTGCCGTCGGGGTCGCGCTGGGCCCTGTAGTGAGTGGTCTTCACTCCAAACGCCTGCTCCTCACCCACCTTCTTCGCGCCGCTCGAGTTCTCGTCGAGGCTCTTGACGACCTGGGTGGGGTCGTCGATCTTCAGGTCCGACAGGACGGCGTACTGGGAGGTGGAATCGATGCGATCGAGGTCGGCGAAGGCCACGCGGACCCAGGGCTTGTCCTTGGGGAGCCCCAGCACCGCGGCGGGGACGTAGAGCACCGGGCCGTTGAACAGCACCTCGACCTCGCCGAGGTCCTCCAGCCCCGGGCTGTTCGAGAGGTCCCATTCCATCCGCCCGCGGCCGCCGCGGTAGTCGATCTCCCCCCGGCCGACGATCGTGTCGGCCGCGGCCGCGCCGCGCGGTGTCCGGGTGATGCTGACCTGGAGCGTCGAGCTGCCGGCGGTGGCGGTCTTCGAGGCCGCGGCGGCCATCGCGTCCGATGGCCCCGGACCTCCGCCGCCTCCCCCAACGAGGCCGAGGGTCGTGAGGACGCCCACGGCGGTGGCGATGGTGGCCACCGCGCCGCTGACGGCCTTCCAGCCGGCGCTCACACGGGCCAGCCTGCCGGGCTGCTTCTCCGGCACGGCTCTCTCGCCGTCGTGGTCGTCAGGGGCCGCGCTCACGGCCTTCCCTTTTTCGTCAGTCACCCTTTACCGATTCGGCGGAGTCGAGTTAATGTAGACGCCAGTGGTCCGCGCGCGCAAGTGTTGGGTTGGAGTCGCATTGACGGCGGTCGCGGGCTCGCTCGCGCTCGCCGGCCTCACCGCGGGGCCGGCCGCGGCCGCGGCTCCCACGGAGGCCACGGCACCGGCAGCCGTGGAGCCCGCCGCGACCATCGAAGCGAGCCCTGAGGCCGCGGCCGACGCCGCAGCCACGGAGAGCGACGAGCCCACGCCGAGCGCGCCCGCCGCCGAGCCGAGCGCGCCCGCCGCCGAGCCGGGCCCGCCCGCGCAGCGCGCGGTCGTCTCCGAGCCGGCCGTGAGCGCCGCTCGCGCCCCCGCCGCGACGCCGCCCGGCCGCGTCCAGGCGCGCCGTCGCGGCCGCCGGCTCGCCGGCGCGCAGACGGAGCCGCCGAACTCGCCGGACCGGGACGCACACTCGTGCACGATCCGCGGCGACGGCCGCTCGAACCACCTGGTCGGCACCGAGGGCGACGACGTCATCTGCGGCGGCGGCGGGGACGACCGGATCGAGGGTCTCGGCGGCCGCGACGTCATCCGAGGAGGCCCCGGCAATGACACGATCGACGGTGGCGACGGCGACGACTTCCTCGACGGCGGCCCATCCCGCTTTGGCGAGCACGATCCGCACGGTCATGACTACCTCTCGTGTGGAAGCGGATACGACGCCTTTGCGTCCCGGGGCGAAGGCGAGGTCGCGGCCGCGGACTGCGAGCAACCGCTTTTCTCATTCCCGGCCGGCAGCATCCAGGAGAGGATCTCCGTGGAGCGACCGCCCGAGCCGACGCCCGTCTCGCGCGGGGGCGGCCTCGGTCCGGTCGACGCGCCCGCGCGAGCCGGTCTGGCAATCGGGGCGCTGAGGCGGCTCGTGGCCGCGGGCAAACGGGGGCCGGTCGCGGTGGCGGAGCGAGAGCTCGTGGTGGAGGACGGCGCGATCCGGCTCGACCTCGAGTGCCTGGCGGGCTCGCTCGACCGAAGCGGCGGCGTGACCCTGGTCGGGCTCCGCGGTGGCTCCGCCGAGCTCGCGGCCGCGCGCTTCCGCTGCGACCGCATCGGGCGGATCGCCGTGGAGCTGCGTGCCTCGCCCGAGCTCGAGCGGCTGCTCGAGGGCGGCAAGGAGGTGCGCGCTCGACTGGTCGTCCGGCTCGGCCGCCGGACGAAGCGCGTCGTGGTGACTGTGACCGCGTCCGCGCCGTAGTGCGCGGCCGCGAACCTCGCGCGGGGCATCCGGTCAGCCCTGGTCGCGCCTCTCCATCTTCTCCCAGAAGCCCTTGAGGTCGATCACGGGCTGCCCGAACGCCGGGCCGCCGCGAATGTAGACGCCGTCGATCCACCGCGGCAGTCGGGCGTCGCGACCGCGCAGGCGCCGCTGCTGCTCGCGGCAGAAGATCTCCGGCAGCTCGCCGCGGAACGGGCGCTCGTCCCGCGTCGGATACGGGCAGAGTCCGAACGGACATCCGAGCTCGGCGCACGACGGCCTGTCCTCGTCCTCGGCGCGGTCGACGGCGAGTCGCGCTCGGGCGGCCGGGTCGGTGACGCAGACCGGCAGGCCGGATCCCTGCCGGTACGCGCCGAGGCGCTTGGCTTCGCGGTCCCTGACACGAGCCGTCCTGGCTGCGTCCGGGGCGCCGGGGGCCGCCGAGGCGCCTTCGACGAGGTTCGTGAGGACGAGGATGTCCCCCACGAGCTGCCGGACCCCTGGCGCCAGGGCGTGCCAGCCGGCGGCGGGTGGGATCCAGAGACGGGTCACGCGGTCCGCGGGCAACTCCTCCGGGCCGATCTTGGCCGCCACTCCGGTGTCGTCGATCCACATGAATCGACTGGGCTTCCGGGGCCGGTTGGACACCGCCGTGTCGCTCCCGATTCCGACCGCGCTGAGGCACTCGGACGCGACCCGGCGGACGAACGGATGATGTCGCCGGCCGCGATACGTCCTGATCGTCTTGCGGATGTCGGAGCGGCGCGGCTGGTCGTCGTCGAGCGCCCAGAGGGCCAACGCCTGGAGCACGGCGACCTCCGTCTGCCACCAGCGCGTGGCCTCGAGCAGCCCGAGTGCGTGGTCGATCAGGAGCGCTCGTCCGTCCGCGCCCGCGCCGCCCGGCATTCGGTTGGCCTCCCACTTGAACCCCTGGGCGAGCGCCGCCTCCACGCCCAGGTGCACGCCGGGTCGCTCCTCGGTGCCGTTCGCCGCGAGCTCGACCCAGGCCGCTATGGCCTCCTGCATCGAGGTGGCGCCCGGCTCGCCGCACGTGACCGCGAGCAGCGGCATCGTCCAGCCCAGGAGCGAGCAGCGCCGCACGTCCTTCCAGTCGGCTTCGGGCGGCTGGCCATCGCGATAGGCGAGCACCTGGCTCGCTCGGCTCAACGCGGACTCGATCTTGGCCGGCATCACCGCGAACGCGGCCTGGCCCGCGCCCGCCAGCTCCTGGGCGGCCTGGAACCGCACCGCATAGCAGTCCTCGACCTGGCAGATCTCCCACAGCGCCGCGTAGGCCGCGGCGTCGCCGGCTCCTCCGGCCTCGGCGATGGGCAAGACGGCGCGCAGCTTGGCCTCGATGAGCTCGAGGCCGGAGCTCTCCTCACGGTGCCGGTCCCAGACCCTGACTGTGGCCTTCCCCAGCTCCTCGCCGTCGACCCGGTCCGCGAGCGCGTGGATCTCGTACGCCGCGGCGAGCAGCTCGAACGAGGTGTGGTCCTTGGCGCCCTCCGCGGCGGTGCGCAGCCGATCCCGCAGGTCCTCGGGCCGCGGTGAGTCGCCGTCCATCAGGCACGACATGACCAGCGCCATCAGGAGCTCGCGGCCCGGGTCCTTCAGGGCGTCGTCGAGGTACGTGCCGTGCACGAGCTCCGGCAGCCGGCGCGCACCGAGGTAGGCCTGCATGATGCTGTGCCGGAACCTCACGCCGTTCTTGATCGACTCGACCAGCTCGAGCCGCTCCGCGTGTCCGGCGAACACCTGTGTCTTCGGCAGGTCGGCGGCCTTGGTCGGAACGTAGTCCGCCTGGATCAGCTCGTAGAACGCCACGTCGAGCGTGTTGTGCGCCAGCGCCACGCACGCCATCTGCTCCGCCGTCTCGAGCGCTCCCACCCGGTCCTCTCGGCGCACCCGCACGCCGCCGTGCTCAGCTCGCTGCATCAGCAGCTTGTGCCACGACTTGAGCAGCTCGCAACGCGTACGCACGCGATTGGCGAGCGGGATGCCGCTCAGTCCTTGGACGCGGTGCAGCTCGCGCGCGAGCCTCAGGTACAGCGGCCGCTCCATGACCTCCGCTGTGCGCGCGAGCGCGGCGACGCCCGCGGTCGACCCGTCGCGGCGGGCGGTGGCGATGTACCGGATCACGTCGCGCGTGGGAAGCGGCTCGAGGCGGATGACCGCCACGTCGATCTCCTGCAGCGCGGCGTGCGGCCGGGTGGCGATCACGAGCGGCATATCGTCGTCGTTGACCTTGTCGAGGGCCAGCTGGATGCTCTTGGCGCGCTCGGTGCCGCTCACGTGGGGAAGCGCTTCCTCGAGCCCGTCGGCGAGGATCACGACCAGCCTGTCGGCGCAGAGCTCGCGCCACACCTTGTCGCCCTCGTCGTCCGAGAGCAGCGACGGGCCGACGCGCTCGAGGAAGCGGTCCCGCGCAAGGTCGCGAAAGTCCAACACCCTCCTGGCCTTGCGCAGCTCGATCGGAACGGGCACGGCCCCGCGCTCGAACAGGTACTGCGTCAGCTTGACGAGCGCGGCGGTCTTGCCGTCGCCGACGCCGGCGACGATCGCCTGCGGCCGCTTCGTCTCGGCGAGATCCTTCTCGATGATCTCGCACAGCCCGTCGCGGCCCACCACGTCCTCGATCTCCGACGCCGTGGGCACAAGCGCCCATGGCTTGTCCGAGGCGTCGGCCAGGTGCGGACGTATCACCCGCTTCACCCGCCACGACGTGAAGTAGACGAAGGCGACGGCGATCGCCGCGATGGTGCCGAGCATCTCGACCAGGACGTTGCAGCCGGAGGCGTTCCTCTGACAGCCGCGATCGATCCCCAGCAGGCCGTCCCTCCCCGGGTAGATCCACGAGGCGATCCCGAACAGAAAGGCGGTCACGAAGAGGCCGACCGCGATCCAGGCGAGGACTACCAGCGGGCGACGGTCTCGCTTGCGCCCGGACCACCTCAGGGTGGGCGTGTTCGGTCTTGCGGTCACACTGAAGAGGCCGCGTTAAGCAGCGCTGAACACTCAAGCCCATTCACCCAGAACGGGAGTGGCGTGTCAAGGCGGATCGGTCGCCATCATTCCCTTGGTCGACTGGCCCGTCGACACCGCGCCTCAGCGGGCCGCGATCCCGAGGTAGTTGAACTGCGGTCCGAGGACGCCCAGCGCGTGGGCCTGCCACGCCTGGACGAAGAGATCCCACTCGACGACGCTCGGCAATCCCAGCCCGTCCATGTTCTTCAGTAACACCTCGCTCGGGGTGTACGCGTAGGCGACCGCGTAGTGGTGCTTGAACCAGGACTCGAGACGGAACTTGCCGGTGTCGAGCAGGACGATCACCGGGACGTTGTCGGCGAGGCTGCGCTTCAGCCGGGCGACGTTCGCGGTCCCGTAGAAGGCGCCGACCCTGAACCCCAGGTCCTGCGCCGCCGCGCACAGGAAGGCCGGGGTGGTTCCGAACCACTGCCCGGGGGTGTCCGGGCAGTGCTCCTGCCAGATCAGATCCACTCGATCGCTCGGCTGCAGCCTGCGGATGCGGTGGTAGGTCGGCTCGCGCTGCCAGGACATGACCAGGGTCGCGAGCGCCGCCTGCGCACAGCCGTTGTTCGACGTCTCCGCGTTCGAGTAGTGGTTCTGGAGCGCCTTCGACGGCAGCCCGCCGCTCGCCGGCAGCTTCTTGCCGGGCACGATCGGGGCCGTCCCCATCGCCCGCATCTCGCCCGCATCGGATTCCGCCGCGAAGTCGTCGGGCAGCGCCGGCCGCACCGTCCCGGCCTGCGGGGCCGGTGCCTGGGTCCCCACCGCCGCGTCCCGCGCGGCCGCGATCTCCGCCTCGACCGCCGCCGGGTCGTCGTCGTTGTCGAGCACGAAGAAGGTCTCGACGATCTCGCCGTCCAGCTGGTACGCGATGTCGATCCTCGGGTCGCGCAGCAGCGGAATCCAAGTCGTGTGGCCCAGCTCGACGATGTCGGCGAGCGGGATCGCCTCGTTGTCGGCGAGCGGGTACTCGATCTCCACGTGGCCCTCGTAGAGGGCGAGCGTCACGAAGTTCTGCTTCCACTCGCCGAGCAGCACGAACGGCCGCTCCTCGCTGCCGTCGGCCACCGGCATCCCGTAACCACCGCTCGCCTTGCGGACCGCGTCCTCGCACCGCTCACACGTGGGAAGGAGCCCGCGAGTCTCGGTCGCGACCTGCGCAGTCGGGCCGCCGTCCGCGTACTCAGTGACGATCGGATGCTCAGCCTGCTGGAGCGCCGCGCAGTCGGGGAGCAGGTGGAAGACCGTCGCGCCTGGCGAGTCGACGACGTAGATAGGCGTCTGCACCGGATCAGCCTACGACAGGGCTTGACAACCGCGACGCCTCGAACGGGATCGAGCTATCCTGCACGGACGAAACACGATCTGCGGCCGGGATCGGCCCGGCGGGCGGATCGTCAGGGGGGCGGCCTCTACATGACCGGGCAGGGTCAGGGGGATAGGAACGAGGGCGGCGCGCGGCATCTTCCTGCCGGCGCTCATCGCTCCGCCGCGCTCGGGCGCAGTCGCTCGACGGGGAGGGCTCAACGTCCCGTGTACACGACCGTGAGGGAGACGCGCGGATGATCGGAGTTCGGGTTTCCACGCCGGGTGCCGGGGGTATACGTCCGCGCGTACGTAATCGAGGACTCGAGGGGGAGACTCGATGAGGGTTGGACGGGCAGTCTTCTTGGGTGTGGTGCTGGGCCTCGTCGCGCTCGGCGTCACCGCCCCTTCCGGCATGGCCATGACGCGCTGGTCGGGATCGTGCACCTTCGACGGCTACTCGAAGTTCTGGCCCACCAGGAAGTGGGTCCCGGAGGCCGCGGGCTACCACTACATCGGTACAGGCCCCTGCAAGGGAACCCTGGACGGCAAGTCGTTCGACGGCAAGGGCACGCTCGACCTCTACGCGAACATGAAGCAGCCGATGGGCTGCAGCGCCGGCGCGTCGCTGTACAACGGGCCGGGCTACATGGTCTTCCACACCGGCCGGAAGGCCGCCCCGGCGAGCCCCGCGCCCGCGCAGCCGAGCGCGAAGAAAAAGAAGAAGCGCTCGAAGCACAAGCACCGCAAGAAGAAGAAGCACGGGCGGCACGCCACGACGCGGAAGGCGTCGAACGCGCCGGCGCCCGCGCCCGACCCCAACCAGCCGCAGCCGCACCCACCCGCCCCGGTCACCGACGAGCCGATGCTCCAGATCTACACCGACGAGACGAACGAGCTGTTCAGGATCACCTCGGACTGGTACGGGGCGTACCGCGGCCTCGGCGTCGCCTACGGGGGGTTCCCGATCGACTCGTCGGCGCGCGACCAGTGCGGGAACGCCGGCATCCCCGGGCAGGAACTGAAGATCACCTACACGACGTTGACCGAGATGCTGGGCTAGGGCCGAGCTGTGAGCGCGTACAAGAGGATGTCGATCCGGCTCAGGCTGGGCCTCGCGGCCGCACTGGTCGCCGTCCTGGCCGTCGGTCTGCACGTCACGCTGGCGCAGGGGGCCGGCTCGTCGGACGCGCAACTCGACGCGCAGTGGATCGCATCGCAGGTGGCGCGCGCCGACCCGCCGAGCGGCGTCAAGAACAACAACCTCGCCGACGCGCTGAAGCGCCGCGACGAGGCCGTTAGGCAGTGGCGCCTGGCCGTGGCCCGCTACGAGAGCGCCGCGGCGCGCGCTCGCCGCGCCCGGGGGAAGTCGCGCGCGTCGCTCGCACGCGCGGCGACCAAGCTCGCCCCGAGCCCGCTCGCGAAGCCCGAGTACGTCGTGGTCTGGATGAGCCACGAGAACGCGGGCGACGAGAACTACCGGCAGGCCCAGACCGACGCCTCGCTGCTGGCGACCGGGCCGGCCCAGTTCAGCGGCGACGCACCCAGCCGCTTCGTGCCGGGCCAGGACGGCTTCGCCGTTCTCGACGCGCGCAAGACGAGCGTCGACGGCTCCCCCAACCCCGCGTACGGCAAGGTCGTCAACTTCGTGCAGCTCCCGGTGCCGTGGAGCGTCGAGGCCGAGGCGCACCACATGCAGTACCAGTGGGAGGACGGGCAGCCGCTGCTCGCCGGCGGGCTGTTCAACACCACGACATTCGTCATGGGCCTCGGCGACCTGCCCAACCTGAAGCTCCTGAACACCCTTCCGCCCCAGGCGACGCCGAACGGGACGATCCCCGACGCTTACGACGACGCCGGCGGCGGCAACTTCATCGGCACCTACATGGGCGGCGCCGAGCCGAACTACGGCGGCTCGCCGGGCGAGGTCGTGGCGTTCAAACCCGACAAGGAGAAGGGCTTGGTCGTCGCCTCGGAGACGCCCGCCGGCTCTGCGGGCGCGGTCGACTCCGACGCCAACCCGAACCCGAACGGCGTGCCCGAGCCGTGCAACGCGCAGGAGGCGGTGCCCGCCGACACCTGCGCCAACCCGCATGGGATCCAGATCCGCAGCGACATCGGCCGCATGGTCACCTCCGACTACGGCGAGCCCAAGGCCGTCGTGCTCGATCCGGTCAAGTTCGACGGCGGCCGCTTCTACCGTCCGACGGTGCGCATCTGGGACACGAAGGACCCGCTGCACCCGAAGCTCGAGTCCGTCGCGCACATGCCGATCGGCTGGCGCGACCCGCAGAGCGCGAGCACGATGCACCTGAACCGCGGCGTCATGGAGAACGCGAAGACGTGGCCGCGTACCGCCTCGTTCCCGAAGACGATCAAGTCGAACGGGTTCTTCGCGGGCTCGATGTGCGGCGGCGGCATCTTCTTCGCTCCGGACGCGACGAAGCTCAAGGGCGACTCGACCGGCCAGTGGCGCGAGGTCTGGGACGACGGCCTGTCGCTCATGCTCGCGCGCGGCGGCAACGTGGAGCAGTGGCTCGAGAACGAGGGCCCGTGCGAGGGCGGCGCCTGGATGCAGGTGAGCCGCAACAACCACCAGCTCTTCAGGATCGTCGGCGGCTCGCAGCCGAACTTCGAGAACCTGAACGGCAAGGACCAGCCGAACAAGATCGTCTACAACATCGACATCCGCGCGCTCCTGCGCTCCGCGCAGAAGGGCGACGTCCGCTGTGACCTGATGCACGGCACGGACCTGAACGGCGACCGCAAGGTCGACCTCACGCCGGAGGAGATGCTGAGGCGCCTCGCCGCGCGCCAGCAGGTCGCCGACTGCCCGCGGATCGTCAGCACCTTGAACGTGGACGACCCGACGACCGGCGGGCCGCACTGGGGCGCGCTCGACAACCACAGCCTGACGGCCGGCGGCTCGCCCACGCGACTCGCGTTCTCGGACTACTTCGTCTCGCGCAGCGGCGTGGACGGCAACCACAAGCTGTACGCGGTCAGCATCGACCCGGTCACCGGCAAGATGTCCTACGACAACGACTGGCGGGACGAGGTCACGCGCCAGATCGGCGTGAACTTCAACCGGCCGAACTGGCCCGGCAACCCGGGCGTCGGCTTCTACAAGCCGCACTCGATGGTCTGGGCATGCCCGCCCGGCATCTGCCCGGCGGACAGGCCCGCGGTCGGGCTGAAGGCGGCGAAGCCGAAGAAGCACGCCGGCAAGCGCCGGCGTGGTGGCGCCCGGCACCGCTAGGCGCCGACTCAGCCTCGCCGCACCGGCCGTCCTGGCCGCGCTGGCGGCCGCCGCGGCCTGCCCGGCGCCGGCCGCGGCACACCCGTTCCTGATCGAGAGCGCCCCCGCCGCACGGACCGTGGCGCCGCGCGCCCCGGCGTCCGTCTCGCTCTCGTTCACCGAGGCCGTCGACCCCGGTTCTTCGAGCGTGCACGTCACCGGCCCTGGCGGCCGGCCGGTCCGCGTGGCCCGCCCGCGCCTCAGCCAGCCGACTACGCTCACGACGCGGCTCGCCCAGCGCCCGTCGACGGGCATCTACCACGTGCGCTGGGTCGCGCGCGGCAAGGACGGGCACACGATCTCCGGGGGCTTCGCGTTCGGTGTTCCGGGGTCCGGCGGCGCGCCGCCGCCACGCGTCGAGCAGCTCGGGGCGCCGGGGGTGCCGGGGAGCCAGCGGGCGTCGGAGGACGGGGTGCTCGAGGTCGCCGCCCGCTGGCTCGGCATCGTGGCGGCCGGGGTTCTGCTCGCGGGCTTCGCGATCCGCCGGCTGACGCCGGCCGTGGAGGCGCGGAGCTGGCGGCGCGCGCGCGAGGCGGCCGTGGCGGTCGGCGTCGTGGTCACCGCCGAGGCGATGCGAGCCGCGACCTCGGGGGTCGCCGGCTCGGCGTGGCACGAGCTCACGAGCGGAACGCGCGGGCAGCTCGCGCTCGTCCGAGTCGCGGTCCTGCTCGCGGCGGGGCTCGTGCTGGCGTTGCGCGACGACTGGCTCGCGGAGGCGGCGGCCGGCGCCGGCGGTGTGGCGGCGCTCGTGACCTACGCGCTCGAGGGTCACGTCGAGTCGGTGACGCACGCGCCGGCGCTCGCCTACGGCGTCC
>DASVQK010000039.1:0-14629 GCA_036389105.1 Thermoleophilaceae bacterium | reverse complement strand
GTAGGAGCCGTCGGGGCGCTCGGCGGCGCGCTGGGCGAGCGTGCGCTCGAGCGCCGGCAGGACCTCGTGGGGCGCGGATTCGGCGAGCTCGCCGCGGTAGAAGCACGTCCGCTCGCCGGTGTGGCACGCGGGGCCGGCCGGCTCCACCAGCGCCAGCACGGCGTCCACGTCGCAGTCGAAGCGCAGCGCGCGCACGCGCTGAACGTTGCCCGAGGTCTCCCCCTTGTGCCACAGCTCGTCGCGCGAGCGGCTCCAGAAGTGCGTCTCGCCGGTGGTGCGCGTGCGCTCCAGCGCCTCGGCGTTCATGTACGCCAGCGTGAGCACCTCGCCCGTGCGCCAGTCCTGGACCACGCACGGCACCAGGCCGCGCTCGTCGTAGGAGACCTCCTGCATACGAGCGATTCTATGGAGCGCTCCGCGCGATTCCACGGAGGCCCGCCGCTATAGGCTCCAGCCCGATGGACGCGACCGAGCTCGCCTTCGCGGGGATCGCGCGCCAGGCCGAGGCCGTGCGCGCGCGGGAGGTCTCGCCGCGCGAGCTGGTGGACCTCCACCTGGACCGGATCGAGCGGATCGACCCGCAGCTGAACGCGTTCCGCGTGGTGTTCGCCGAGCGCGCGCGGGCGGAGGCGCAGCAGGCCGAGGGGCGTGTGGGCGCCGGCGAGGAGCGGCCGCTCCTGGGCGTGCCCGTGGCGGTCAAGGACAACGTCGACGTGGCCGGCGAGGTCTCGACGCACGGGTCGGCCGCGCACGGGGGCCCCGCGGAAGCCGACTCCGAGCAGGTGCGGCGGCTGCGCCAGGCGGGGGCGATCGTTATCGGCAAGACGCACCTGCCCGAGCTGGCCGTGTTCCCGTGGACCGAGTCGGAGGCGTTCGGCGTGACGCAGAACCCGTGGCGGGACGGCCGCTCGGCCGGGGGCTCGAGCGGCGGCTCGGCCGCCGCGGTGGCGGCCGGCCTGGTGGGCGCCGCCTCGGCCAGCGACGGGGGCGGCTCGATCCGGATCCCCGCCGCCTGCTGCGGCCTGGTGGGACTGAAGACGCAGCGCGGGCGGGTGAGCCTGATGCCCGACCGCGAGCACTGGCACGGGCTGTCGGTGGCGGGCTGCGTGACGCGCCGCGTGCTGGACACGGCCCTCTGGCTGGACGCGGTGGCGGGCGCGGCCGAGGGCGACGCCGACGTGGCGCGCCCGCCGGAGCGCCCGTTCGCCGAGGCCGCGCGCACGCCGCCCGGCAAGCTGCGGATCGCGGTGTCGCTCAAGCCCTCCACCCAGCCGCTCAAGGTCGAGGAGCCGGTCGAGCGGGGCGTGCGGGAGGTGGCCGACCTGCTGCGCTCGCTGGGACACGAGGTGAGCGAGCGCGACCCGAGGTACGGCGAGCTGCGGCCCGACTTCCTGCCGCGCTGGTTCCGCGGCATCCACGACGACGCGCGGTCGATGGCGCACCCCGAGCGGCTCGAGCGGCGCACGCGCTCCCTGTCCGCGATCGGGCGCCGCGTGAGCACCGGCGCGCTCGCCCGGGCGCGCGCGCGAGAGCGAAGGGACGCGGCCCGCATCAACGCGATCTTCGAAGGCCACGACGTGCTGCTCACCCCCACGATCCCGCACCCGCCCCGCGAGGCGCGGCGCTACGAGGGCCGCGGCTGGCTGTACACCACGATGGGCGCGGCCAACACGGTGCCTTTCACGACGCCGTGGAACGTGACCGGCCAGCCGGCGATGTCGATACCGGCGCCGAGCACGCATGCCGGGCTGCCGCTGGCGGCCCAGCTGGTGGGGCGCCCGCACGACGAGGCCACGCTGATCTCCCTGGCCGCGCAGCTCGAAGCCGAGATCGGCTGGCAGGACCGCCGGCCGCCGGGCGCCTAGGCAGTTGCCGCCCACCCCCACCGAGTCTCAGCCCATCGACGCCCCGGAGGTACCGCAGCCGCCTATGGTGGTGGGGCGCGAGGGCGCCGCCGGCGACTCGCTGCGCACTCGGACCGCGCGCGGCACGGTGGTGAACGCCGCGTTCATGGTCTTCCTCCAGACGCTGGGGCTGCTCAAGGGGTTCGTGATCGCCGCCTTCCTGACCCGGAGCGAGTACGGCGTGTGGGGGATCCTCGTGATCACGCTGGGCACGCTGTCGTGGCTCAAGGACATCGGCATCGGCGACAAGTACGTGCAGCAGGACGACCCCGACCAGGAGCGCGCCTTCCAGCGGGCGTTCAGCGTCGACCTGCTGGCCAACGGCGCCCTGTTCGGGCTGATCGTGTGCCTGCTGCCTCCCTTGGCGCTGGCCTACGGCCACTGGGAGATCGTGGTGCCGGGACTGGTGCTCGCGGCCGCCGTGCCGGTCCAGTCGTTCAAGACGCCGTCGTGGATCTTCTACCGGCAGATGCGCTACGCGCGCCAGCGCCTGCTCGAGGCGGTGGACCCGGTCGTCTCGCTCGCCGTCACGGTCGTCTTGGCGGCCGTGGGGCTCGGGTACTGGTCGCTCGTGATCGGCTTCCTCGCGGGCGCCGTGGGGGCGGCGGTCGTGGCGGTGGCCGTGGCGCCCTACCCGCTCCGCTTCCGCTTCGAGCGCGCCGCGGTCCGCGAGTACTGGAGCTTCTCCTGGCCGATCTTCGTGGCCAGCGCCAGCGGTCTGGCGATCCCGCAGGTCGCGCTGCTGGCGGGCACCCGCACGCTGGGCCTGGCGGGCGCGGGCGCGATCACGCTGGCCGGCATGGTCGGCACCTACACCGACAAGGTCGACGAGGTGGTGACGTGGACGCTGTACCCGGCCATCTGCCGGGTCAAGGACCGCGCCGAGCTGATGCTCGAGGCGTTCGTCAAGTCCAACCGGCTGGCGCTGATGTGGGGCATCCCGTTCGGCGTCGGCGTGGCGCTGTTCGCGTCCGACGTCGTGCACTACGGGATCGGCGAGCGCTGGGTCCCGGCGATCGGCCTGATCCAGGTCTTCGGCCTGACGGCCGCCGCCAATCACATCGGCTTCAACTGGGGAGCGTTCCTGAGCGCCCGCGGCGACACCAGGCCCCTGGCCGTGACGGGCCCGATCGTGCTGGCCGCGTTCCTGGCCGCCCCGGTGCCGCTCCTGATCGCGTTCGGCCTGAACGGGTTCGGCGCCGGCATGGCCTTCATGACCGCGGTCGGCCTGGCGGTGAGGAGCCACTACCTGCGCCGGCTCTTCCCGGGCTTCCGCATGGTGCCGTACGCGCTCAGGGGGCTCGCGCCAACGGTCCCGGCAACCGCGGTCACGCTGGCCGCGCGTGTCGCGATCCCCGGCAACTCGCCAGCCGCCGCGCTGGTGGAGCTCGGGCTCTACGTGGGGGTCACGGCCGCCTGCACCTGGGCGCTCGAGCGGCCCCTCCTGCGCGAGGTGCTGTCGTACGTGCGGCGGCGGACCGGACCCCCACTCGTGCCGAGCGCCGCGGCGTAGCGCGTGCGGATCGCCGTCCTGATCGACCGCTTCCCGGAGCTGTCGGAGACCTTCGTCGCGTCCGAGGCGCGCGCGCTCGAGCGGCTGGGCCACCACGTGCGCGTGGAGACCGGCGACGCGGCGGAGCGGCCCAACCCCGGCGCGGCGGGCATCCCCGCGTCGTACCTGGCGCGCGACGGCGCCGCCGCGCGGGTGCTCGCCCTGGCCTGGCTGGCCGCGCGCCACCCGCTGCGCTGCCTGGCCGACCTGCGCGACCGCCGCCGCTGGCGGCGCGAGGAGCCCGTCCGTCCGCTGCGCGTGCTGGCCGCGGCCGCCCGCCGCGCGGCGAGGAGCGGCGACGTCCACCTGCACGCGCACTTCGCGGCGGGCGCCGCCCTGGACGCCCTGCGGCTGGGCCGGCTCCTTGGGCTGCCGTACAGCGTGACCGCGCACGCCTACGACATCTACCTGCGCCCGGCCAACCTGCGCGAGAAGCTGGAGCGCGCCGCCTTCGCCACGAGCGGCTGCGAGTACACAGTGCGTGACCTGCGCGCCGTCGCCCCGGCCGCCGCGGCGCGGATCCACGTGGTGGTGATGGGCGTGGACGGCCAGGCGTTCGCCCGCAGAGGTCCACATCCCGGAGGGCGCTCGGTGGCCGCGGTCGGCCGGCTGGTGGAGAAGAAGGGCTTCGGGCATCTCCTCGAAGCCGCGGCGCTGCTGCGCGACCGCGCGCCGCTCGAGCGGCTGACGATCGCGGGCGACGGACCGCTCCGCGGCGCGCTCGAGACGCGGGTGCGCGAGCTGGATCTCCAGGCGGTGGTGCAGCTGCCGGGGGCGCTGGCGCCCGCGGCCGTGCGCGACCTGCTGGAGGCCGCCGACCTGCTGGCCATGCCCTGCGTGGTGGCCGCCGACGGCGACCGCGACTCGATGCCGGTGGCGGTGAAGGAGGCGATGGCGATGGAGCTGCCGGTGGTGGCCAGCGACGAGGTCGGACTGCCCGAGCTGGTGCGGCCGGAGTTCGGACGGCTCGTGCCGCCGGGCGACCCGCACGCGCTGGCCGACGCGCTGGCAGAGCTGCTCGCGCTGGAGCCCGCCGAGCGCGCGGCGATGGGCCGCGCCGCGCGCCTGCACGTGCTCGAGCACTGCGACCCGAACCGCGAGACGGCCAAGCTCGCGGCCCTGATCGAGGCCGCGCCGATCGACGAGTGAAGGGTTGAGCACGCCATAGCGTGCTCAACTGCGCAACGAACGCAAGCTACCGCTCGATCGCTGCTGTTTCGGAGGACCCGACCCTAGACGGGCAGCCGCCGGAACACCGCCCGCGGCAGGTGCCGCAGCGCGGACATGACGAAGCGCAGCGGCGCGGGCGACCAGACGGTGTGCGCGTTCCGCCGCAGGCCGGCGGCGATCGAGGCCGCCACCGACTCGGCGTCGGTGGACAGCGGGGCCGGCTCGAGCCCCGCGGTCATCTTGGTGCGGACGAACCCGGGCCGCACGACCATCACCCGCACGCCGCTGCCGTCCAGGTGGTCCCCGAGCCCCTGCGCGAAGCCGTCCAGCCCGGCCTTGGAGGAGCCGTAGACGAAGTTGGCCTTGCGCACGCGCTCGCCGGCCACCGACGACAGGTAGACGATCGTGCCGTGCCCCTGCTCGCGCAGGCGCTGGGCCAGCGGGATGCTGACCGACACCGCGCCCGTGTAGTTGACCTGCGCCACGCGGACCGCCGCCGCGCCGTCGCGCTGGAGCTCGTCGGAGTCGCCGAGCACGCCGAACGCCACCAGCACGCAGTCCACGTCCCCGAGCCGGTCGAACGCCCCTCGTACGAACTCCTCGTGCGAGCCGGTGTCCTCGGCGTCGAACGCGATCGTGCTCACGTCGTCGGCGCCGGCGCGCCGCAGCTCCTCGGCCTCGGGCTCGGCGGCCGCCGGGTCGCGCACGGCCAGCAGGATCCTGCGCGTCCGCGCCTCGGCCAGCTTGCGCGCCGTGGCAAGGCCGATCTCCGACGTGCCGCCCAGCACGAGCAGCGACTGCACGGCCCCAACGGCGTCCCTCACCGGAGGTCCAGCCGTCGCGCCAGGTCCGAGCGCATGGTCGCGTGCGGGTCCACCCGCTCGCGGATCGCGCGCCAGTCGCCGAGACGCGGGTACATGGCCGCCAGCGTATCCGGGCGCAGTCGCGAGTCCTTCGCCAGGTACACGCGCCCGCCCGCGGCGGCCACCAGCTCGTCGAGCCCGTCGAGCAGCGGGCCGAGGCCGGGCAGCGCGGCAGGCAGGTCCAGGGCGAGCGTCCAGCCCTCGATCGGGAACGACAGCAGGCCGCGCTGCGGGCCGAAGCGCTTGAGCACGGCAAGGAACGACGGGCAGCCGGCCCCGCTCAGGCGCTCGAGCGCGGCGCGCACCGCGTCCTCGCGCCCGAACGGCACGACCATCTGGTACTGGAGGAAGCCGGTGCGGCCGTAGATGCGGTTCCAGCCGCTGACCGCGTCCAGCGGGTAGAAGAAGGACCGGAGCGGCTCCAGGCGGCCGACCTCGCGGACGGGCGCGGCGCGGAAGTACGCCTCGTTGAACACCCGCACCGTGGAGCGCCGGAGCAGGCCGGTCGGCACCCACGGCGGGGCCGCCAGCCGCGGGCCGCCGGGCAGGGCCGGCCCGCGGGCCCCGTTGCCGCCCGCCTCGGCCGCGCTCGCGTGGTCGCCGCGGATGAGCACGGACCGTCCGAGGCTCGCGCCGCGGGCCAGGCAGTCGATCCAGGCGACGGAGTAGCGGTACTGGTCGTCGCGCTCCAACATGCGCACCATCGCGTCGTCGAGGTCGGCGGCGCGCTCGCGGTCCACCCTCATGTACGAGCTCTCCACGCGCAGCAGGCGGAGGGTGGCCGACAGAACGATCCCGGTCAGACCCATCCCGCCCGCCGTGGCCTCGAACAGCTCCGGCTCGTGCTCGCGCGTCACCCGCCGCCGCTCGCCGCCGGGCGTCAGCAGCTCGAACGACAGCACGTGCTCGCAGAAGGACCCGTCGCGGTGGTGGTTCTTGCCGTGCACGTCGGCGGCGATCGCGCCGCCCACCGTCACGTGCCACGTGCCCGGCGTGACGTGCACGAACAGGCCGAGCGGCAGCAGCAGCCGGACCAGCGCCTCGATGCTCACCCCCGCGTCCACCGTCGCGACGCCGGCGTCACGGTCCACGCCGCGCACGGCCGCGAGCCGCGACGTGCCCAGCACCCGCCCGCCCGCGTTCTGGGCGGCGTCGCCGTAGCTGCGCCCCAGCCCGCGCGCCAGCGCGCCGCGCGGCCCGGCCCCCGCCAGCGCCTCGGCCGCGGCCTCCGCCGACGCCGGCTCCACCACCTCGGCACGGCTCGGCGCCGTCAGCCCCCAGCCGGTGAGGAGCCGGTCGCGCGCCCCGTCAGGTGAAGTAGACACCGGCCCCGAACAGCGCGACCCACACGGCCGCCAGCGCCAGCAGCGTGCGGTCGCCCAGCACCACGTCCTCCGGCGCGCCCCCGTGCCCCTGCTCCAGCAGCATCGCGTAGCGCAGGACGAAGGACACGAACGGGACGATCGACAGCTCGTAGAACGGCACCCCCTCGTGCGGCGGCGCCATCTCGAACGCCCACAGGCAGTACGCGGCGACGGTCACGCCGGAGGTCATCGTCCACACGTACTGGAGGTAGTTGCGCGAGTACGAGCCCAGCGTCGGGCGCACCTCCGCGCCCTCGTCCCCCAGGTCGATGTGCTCGCCGTGGCGCTTGCCCGAGACCACGAACAGCGACCCGAAGGAGGCGACGATCAGGAACCAGCGCGACAGCGGGACGTCCACCGCCACGCCGCCGCCCACGGCGCGCAGGATGAATCCGGAGGCGATCGCCACGATGTCCACCACCGCCTGGTGCTTGAGCCAGAGCGTGTATGCCGTCGTGACCGCGATGTAGGTCACGACCACCACGAGGAACTCGAGCCGGACCGCGGCCGCCACGGCGAAGCCGGCGAGGATCAGGGCGATGCCGGCCGCGACGGCCGTGCGCACTCGCACGTCGCCGGCGGCGATCGGACGGTGGCGCTTGGTGGGATGCAGCCGGTCGGACTCGATGTCGCGGGCGTCGTTCAGCAGGTAGGTGCCGCTCGAGACCAGGCAGAAGGACACGAAGGCCGCCGCGACGTGCGCGAGGGCGTCGCCGTGCGTCAGCACCCCGGCGGCGCCGGGGGCGGCCAGGACGAGCACGTTCTTCGCCCACTGCCTGGGCCGCAGCGAGCGCAGCAGGGCACGGACCGGCGACGGCGCGGATCCTGGCCGCTCCCCCGTCCCTCCCTGGGCGATCGCCGTCGCCCGCGCCGGATCCGTGACCGGCACGCGCTACGGCGCCTCGGGCTCGAGCTCGAGCGAGCACGAGTTGATGCAGAAGCGCTGGCCGGTCGGGTTCGGCCCGTCGTCGAAGACGTGCCCCAGGTGGCCGCCGCAGGTGGCGCACACCACCTCGGTCCGAACCATGAAGTGGCTGCGGTCCTCGCGCAGCTCCACGCCGGCCTCGTCCATCGGCTCGTAGAAGCTCGGCCAGCCCGTGCCGGAGTCGAACTTGGTATCGGAGCTGAACAGGTCGGCGCCGCAGGCGGCGCACTTGTACGTGCCCCTCTCCTTGGAGTAGACGTACTTGCCGGCGCCGGGGGGCTCGGTGCCCTGGCGGCGAAGCACCTCGTACTGCTCGGGCGTCAGCTGCTCGCGCCACTCCTGGTCGGTCTTCTCCACCTTCTGCCTCAAGTCGTCCACCTCCGCGGCGATTCGTCGTCCTTCATGAGGTCATCAAGGATGACGATTCGTTACGGCGCGGCGCGCGGCGGATCAGATCCCGCGGCGGCGCACGACGTGCGTGGCGGTGCGCAGCAGGATCTTCACGTCGAGCCAGAGCGACCAGTTGGTGCCGTAGAGGTAGTCGATGGTCACCATGTCGCGCATCGGCACGCGCGAGGAGCCGAGCACCTGCCAGGCCCCGGTCATGCCCGGCTTCACGTCCAGCCTGCGCCTGAACCAGCCCTCGATGCGGGAGTCCTCCTCCGCCACCAGCGGACGCGGGCCCACGAGGCTCATCTCGCCGCGCAGCACGTGGATGAGCTGCGGGAGCTCGTCGAGCGAGCAGCGGCGCAGCCAGCGGCCGATGGGGGTCACGCGCGGATCCGCGGCGATCTTGAAGAAGCCGTCCGCCTCGTTGCGGTGGAGCAGGTCGGCCTTGTGCCGGTCGGCTCCGTCGTACATCGTGCGGAACTTGAGCATGTGGAAGGGCCGGCCGCCGCGACCGACGCGCGGCTGGCGGAAGAACACCGGCCCCGGCGAGGTGAGCTTGATGGCCAGCGAGACGATGGCCAGCAGCGGGGCCAGGACGAGGAGGATCGCGCTGGCGCCCGCCACGTCCAGCGCGCGCTTCAGGAACGCGGACGACTTGGTGAGGTCGTAGCGGCGCAGCCCCAGCAGGATCAGCCCGCCGAGCTCGTCGAACTCCACGGACGAGCCCATGACCTCGAACATCCTCGGCATCACGCTCACCCGCACGCCCAGCTCCTTCACCAGCCGGATCGTGTCGAGCATGTCGCTCGAGCTGTCGCCGTGGGGGCAGATGACCACGCGGTCGATGCGGTTGGCGGCCAGCAGGCGATCGAGGTCGCCGAGCGATCCCAGGACGTCGGACCCGCGCTCGGCGCGCCGCTCGGGGACGATCGGGACGCGGCCCACGACCGTCGCCTTGAGCGCGGCGAGCTCGGCGAGCTTGGCCGAGATCCGGTCGGCGTCGGGCGCCCGGCCCAGCACGAGCAGCCGCTCGGGCGGAGCCATGGTCTGCGCGACCCGCCGGGCAAGCGTCCGGCCCAGCGCCAGGCAGAGCGCGAAGAGCCCGAACATCAGCAGGACCTGCCCCTTGCCCAGCGGCGCGCTGGCCACCGCGTCCTCGAGCAGCCAGGCGATCAGTGTGCCGGCGATGGCCAGGTTCAGCAGCGCGGGCACCTCGTCGAGCGTCGTCTTGTGCAGGACGTGCTCGTCGCGGTCGTAGAGGCCGACGATCTTGCTCACCAGCACGATCAGCGGCAGCATGGCCAGCACGGCGGGCTTGGGCGCGGCTCCCCCGGCCAGGATGGCGACCGTCACAGCCAGCGCCGCCGAGGCCGCGTCCGCGGTGGCCAGCAGACGGCGGTGCAGCGCGTCGCGCCCCAGAGCCTCGATCGCGCGCGCGCCCTCGTGCATCGGCCGCGACGCGACGGTCGAGTCGGGGTCGAGGTCCGCCAGCGCGGATGACGGAACGGCGGGACGGCTCGCGGGCTCGGCGCGCTCGAAGCGTCGCCTGCGCGGCTTGCGCGGCGGCGCATCCGGCGGGATCTCGAAGCCGACCGCCGGCTCGAGCGTGTCGAGCGCGCGCTCGGATCGCGCCGAGTCGCGTGCTTCCGCATCCCTCGTGGCTCGCCCCTCGTACATACCCCAGCCCCTCGTCCGTCCACTAGTCCTTAGCGCGGATGCCATCCTGGCGCGAACGTTGGGCGCTGCCCCCCGCCGCTCCTTGCGGCTGACGCTTCATTCCCGCAGCGGCACCGCGGAAACCGAAACTTACAGGCCATACGGTAACGGCGCGCCACCTCGATCGCCACCTTTATTCGCCGCCCCCCCGCCGCAGCGCGGCGGCCAGCAGGAGCGGCACGCCGGCCGCCACCGCCGCAAGCAGCGCCCAGAACGTCCAGGCGCCGACCGGGTCCGGCCTGAAGACGGCCGCCCGCCGCATCATCGCGGGCATGAGCCCCAGCGCCGAGCGCGGGCGGCTGCGGAAGAACCTGAGGCGCAGGTCGCCCGGCAGCGGCCGCCCGTTCACCGTGGCATGGCTCTCGGCCGAGTCGGTCCCCGAGCCCCCGTAGAACCCCAGCCGCCCGCCGCCCGCGTCGCGGACGCAGACGTCGAGGGTGCGCCCGGCGTCCACCGCGGGCGAGACCCGCACCGACGCCGGCTTGTTGTCCTGCGCCCCCGCCGGCAGCCGCCCCGTGGCCAGGGTGCGGCGCGAGCGGGCGTCCCGGACGGTCACGGCGAGGGGCGGACCGGGCCGCTGGAACGTGCCGAGCAGCGCGTCCACCACGTCGAAGCCGTCGTCCGCACGCACCCCGCGCTGGCACGCCTCCTGGCCGGGCTCGGCGATCGCGACGATCCCGACCGGGCGCACGTCCAGCGTGAA
Organism: Thermoleophilaceae bacterium; assembly: GCA_036389105.1. GTDB lineage: Bacteria > Actinomycetota > Thermoleophilia > Solirubrobacterales > Thermoleophilaceae > AC-37. The sequence goes on along the minus strand of DASVQK010000039.1, from coordinate 4,042 downwards.
CGCCAGCTCCCGCCTGTCGGCGGCGGCGGCGAGCGCCAGGCCGGCCAGTCCCAGGACGCACACGACGGCGAGCGCGGCGATGGGGGCCCTACGCATAGAACCGCCCCGCCACCACCGCCAGGGAGAACAGCTGGAGGACGGCCATGCCGCCCAGGACCAGCGCCGCGGCCCGGGCGCGCCCGCGTCCGCCCAGGTTGCTGAGGGCCGCCGCGACCGCCACCCCCGCGATCGGCATCAGCGGCAGCAGGTAGCGACCCTGGGTGCTCGACCCGAGCCCGTGCCGGAGGCCCCAGTACTCGTCCCAGTGGAGGCCGAGCAGGAGGGAGGCCACCGCCACCGCGCCGAACGCCAGTGCGGCCGCGCCGGGCCGGAACGCCCGGCGTGCGAGCGCCGCCGCCGCGCCGGCGAAGGTGCCCAGCGTGAGCACGGCGAGCACCGGATACGCCTGCGGAGGCAGGCGCACGTCGAGCGAGCCGAACGCGGCCCAGGAGGTCTTCAACCAGGTCTCCCAGACGGGAAGGGCCCCGAGGCCGGGGAAGTGGCGCTGCCACGGCAGCTCCGGCAGGTAGAACTGCCAGACGTAGCTGGCGAACCCGTGCAGGTCCTCGAGGTCGACGCGCGCCGGGAGGCGGCCGCCCAGCCCGCGCGTGCTGGCAACGCCCGCTGCCAGGAGCAGCGCGACCGCCGCCAGCACGCCGAGCGCAGACCGGCCCACGCGCCGGCCGGACCGGCGCCACGCCAGGACCAGGGCCAGGGCTGCCGGCGGCGCCAGCGCCAGGCCCCTCCCGTTCGCCAGCGGCGCAAGCCCGGCAGCCGCCACCAGGCCGCTCACGCCGGCCGCCGTCGGCCCGCGGCGCACCACGCGCACCCCGAGCCACAGCGTCAGCGACGACAGCGCGAACAGCAGCGCGTCCGGGTTCACCCCGCTCGAGACGAACGTCGACATCGGCTGGAGGCCGACGCAGCCCGCCGCCACGAGCTGGAGCAGGCGGTCGTTGCCGGTCAGCTCGCCGGCCAGGAGCCACGCGCCGGCGGTGGTGACGAGCATCAGGAGCCCCGACAGCAGGCGCATCAGGTACAGGCGGGTGAACAGGTCGCCGCTCGAGGCCGCCTTGTAGACCAGCGCCTCGTACGCGTAGTAGAGCGGCGGGTCGTCGCTCTGGTTGCCGACCCAGATCACGTCGTCGCGGGCCGGACGCGGGCGGATGGCGGCGAAGCTCCGTTCCGCGGCCCCGTCCCACGCCGGCTTGAACTCCGGCTCGTTGGCCATCTGCGGGCTTCGCGCCAGGTAGGCGGCGGCGCGCTGCTCGGTGGAGAGCACGCGCCCGCCCGGCGGCGGGTCCTTTCCGGGCCGGGTCCCGTTCTCGGCGAGCGACTGGACGTACCCGAAGTGACCGCTCTCGTCCGGGACCTGGAACGGCGGCACCAGCAGCGCCCACGCGACCACGACGATCGCGACGGCGCCCAGGAGGGGCACGAGCGGCCCGGTTCCGACCAGGCGCCGGACCCCGGCCCGCCACGAGAGCCGCCGCAGCCCGACTACGCGCCGAGGCGGCGGGGCTACGCGCGTGGCCTGCACGATCGGGAAGCTACTCCCGTCCCGCCGAGGAGACGCGAGACGGGTCATGCCACGCCGCCAGGAACGGCTCCGCCAGCGCCTGGCGGTAGACGGCGTCGGCGCTGCCCCACACGCGCGGCCCCACGAACGGCGCCGACCGCGGCACGAACCGGGCCAGCCGCGCGCCGCGACCGCGCGCGGGGGGCGCCGCGGCGGCCTCCGAGAACAGCTCGTAGAAGTAGGGCCGGATGTCCGGGTGGAGCGCCGCGAACCGGCGCTCGGACACGGCGATGCGGGCCACGCGCCGCTTCCAGAACTCGAGGTCCATCGGGTGCAGGTGCTCGGCCGCGGCCGCGCGGTTGTACAGCAGCCGGAAGCCGTGGTCGCGCATGCGCAGCGCCAGGTCGAGGTCCTCGTAGCCGAACGGCAGCGCCTCCTCCTCGAAGCCGCCCACGCGCTCCACCAGGGCCCGCTTGACCGACGCGTTGGCGGTGTAGAAGCGGCCCCAGCCCGCCTCGATGCCCTCGATGTTCGGGTAGTCGAACTGGATGCCGTCCTCCAGCCATCGCATGAACGGGGTCACCCGGAGCTCGTCGGCCCACCTGACGTGTCCCAACACGCCCACCGCCTCCTCGGAGTGGCGGCGGTGCCAGTCCAGGTGCTCGGCCACCAGCGCGGGCTCCGGCAGGATGTCGTCGTCGATGAACAGGACGACCGGCGCCGACGCAGCCCGCCAGCCCGCGTTGCGCGCCGCCGAGGCGCCGGGCCTGGGAGCGGTCAGCCGCCGCGCCGCGTAGCGGCGGCCGGCCACGGCGCGGTCGAGGTCGTCCAGGCGCTCCTCCTTGGCATCGGCCACCACGAGCACCTCGAACGAGCCGGGCGGAGCGCTCTGCGCGTCCAACCGGTCGAGCACACGCCTCAGCAGCGCCGGCCGGCCCAGCGTCGGTATCACGACGCTGACGCCGGTCACAGGGTCACGAGCCGCTCGAACTCCGCCTCGTTGGGCGGTAGCAGCGGGCGGCCGTCGAGCTCAACCCAAGCGTGCGCCCCGAAGCTGCTGCCCTGCCGGACCCCGATCACCAGCGGGCACGTTACGCCCCGGCGCGCCAAGAGCCCGCAGAGCACGAGCGACGCCATCAGGCAGCGGGAGCGCTCCGGCAGGCGCGCCAGCACGCGGCTCACGATCCATCCGAGCCGCACGCCCGCGGCGTGCGGAAGCCGCGGCGCGACGGCGGCGGCCGGCCCGGTCGCGGGGGCGCGCAGCCGCGCCAGCGTCACGCGCAGGTCGCCGCCGCGCAGCGCCCAGCGCACGCGCGCGTAGGTCAGCGCGATCTCCGCGACCAGCGCCGCCCTGCGCGCCGGCGAGAGGCGCCGGGGCTCGGCCAGCGCCGCCAGCGCCGAGGCGCTCACGAGCGGACCGGCTCCGGCGACGCGAGCGCCGCCGCGTGCATCCGCTCGGCCAGCGCCCGCGCGTCCACGGCCGGCGGGCAGTCCACCCTGAGAACCGCGCACGAGCGGGCGATCCGGCCGCACACGTCCAGCTGGCGCGCCAGCCGCTCCGGCTGGAGCAGCGACAGGTTGAAGGTGCTGGCCAGCAGCAGGCGCGGGTCGACCGGCGCCATCCGCTCGATCGCGGCGCTCGACCCCTCCGCCGTCCGCCGCAGGTAGAACACGAAGCCCAGCGGAACCGGCCGGTCGTGGACGCCCACCGCCATCCGCACCTCGCCGCCGGCAGCCCCGAGCGGGCGGCCCAGCCCCGCCCGCTCCACCCGCTCGGCCAGGCCGGCGGCGCTCGCGCGCACGTTGGCCAGGCCCGCGCCGGGATGAGCCACGACGCCGCCGCAGTCGTCGCCCTCGACCACCAGGACGTCGTCGTTCAGGAGCGGCAGGCCGCGCAGCGCCAGCTCCAGGCCGAGCGACGTCTTGCCGGCGCCGCTTCCGGCCACCACGGCCAGCGCCCGGCCGCCGACCACCACGGCGCTGGCGTGGAACGCCTCCAGGCCGCGCAGCACGGAGGCGAACGGCAGCACCTGGCCGACCAGGAAGCGCTGCCAGCGCCAGGCCGGCAGGTCCGCCGGCGCGCAGCTCACCTCGCCGCCGTCCGCGGCCACCCAGGCGCGGCCGAAGCCCTCCGCCCAGAGCAGGTAGCCCGCCTCCCCGAGCGAGTCGACGGTGGCCGCCGCCCCGCCGGGCGCGGCCACCTCCGCGATCCGCTCGGCGCCCGCCGCGCAGGGCAGGTCCTCCGGCGCCACCGTCCGCAGCCGCAGCGGCCGGTCGGGGCCCACCCGCTCGCCGCCCTCGATCCCGGGCAGCTCGAATCCGGCCTCGAGGTCGAGTCCGAACGCCCGCGCCCGGACGGCGCTCACCTCGGGCTCAGCTCCAGCAGGCCGCGGTCGGCCAGCTCCGAGCAGAACTCCGCCACGTCGGCGGCGATGTCCTGCGGCGGCACGCCGTGCTCGCTCGCCAGTCGCTCGACCGACGCGC
>DASVQK010000038.1:0-7648 GCA_036389105.1 Thermoleophilaceae bacterium | reverse complement strand
ACAAGGTGGAGTGGACGTACGGCAACGAGACGACCGAGGAGGGACAGGCCAAGAAGCTGACGGCCGCCATGGGCCTGCTCGCGAAGGCGCGCCGCCGCCTTCGGCTGGAGCGCGTGTACTGGTACACGTGGCTCACCTTCGACAAGGACGAGCACTACCCGTTCGACTACGCCGGGCTGTCGCGCCTGGACTCCGACGGCAGGATCGTGCGCAAGCCCGCGTACGCGGCTCTGCGCAGGACCGCCCTCGGCCTGGAGGGCTGCGAGGAGAAGAGCGGCATGGCCGACCGCTGCGCGCGCTGAGCCGGTGGCGCTCGCGCTCCCCGCGGTAGTCCGCCGCAACCTGCCGCTGCTGCGGCTTCCCCCTCGGGTGGCGATCTTCTACTCGCGGTCGCGGCGGACGGCGGCGAGGACCCGGGACGAGTGGTCGCTCGTGTCCGGCACGCCACCCGAGTCGCTGGCGCTGCTGCTGCGGCTGGCCCGCGGGCGGCGGTCGGTGGTGGAGATCGGCACGGGGACGGCTTGGACCACGGGCGCGCTGGCGCTGGCGGACCCGGCGCGACGGGTGCTGTCGTTCGACCCGATCGTGCGGCCCGAGCGCGAGGTGTACCTGGGCTTCCTGCCGCCGGCGGCGCGGGAGCGAATCGCGCTGGTGGACGAGCCGGGCGAGCGGGACGCGGCCGGGCGGGGCGTGCGGCCGGACTTCGTGTTCGTGGACGGCTCGCACGACCGTGTCCTGACGGCCCGGACGTTCGAGGCGTGGCGGCCCTTGTTGGCGCCTGGGGCCGTGATGGCGTTCCATGACTACGGGAACGCGTCGTATCCCGGAGTAACGGAGGCGATAGAGGACCTGGGCCTTCGCGGCGAGGTCGTCCGGGACGTGTTCGTCTGGCGGGCGGAATAGGCCGCCTGCGGGGACGTGGATGCACTTGGGCTCGCTATGCGGGATCAACTGCATCCACCCCCCGCTATCGTCGCCTGGAGAATGGCTGAGCAGATCATCCACCTGACCGAGAAGGCACGCGAGAAGGTCGAGGGCTTCCGCGCCGGCGTGGAAGACGCGGACGCCCAGGCGATGTGGGTCGAGGTGACGGGCGTGCATCGGGGCGAGTTCACCTACAACCTGTCGCTGAAGCCCGCCGCGAGCGCCGGACCCGACGCCTCGTTGCTGCGGTTCGGGAGCCTGCCCGTCGTCGTCCCCGGCCAGGACGTCGAGATCCTGCGCGGCGCCGAGATCGACTGGTCCGACGACCTGATGGCCGGCGGCCTGATGGTGCGAAACCCCAACCGGCCCTCGATCGAGGTGGGCGACGCCGCCCCGGAGGGGCTGAGCGGCGACGTGGCGACACGCGTGGCGCAGGTCATCGACCGTCAGATCAACCCCGCCATCGCCCAGCACGGCGGGATGGCGCGCCTCGAGCGCGTGGAGGGCGACACCGTCTTCGTGCGCCTCGGCGGCGGCTGCCAGGGCTGCGGGATGGCGACCGTGACGCTCGACCAGGGCATCGAGTCCGCGATCCTCCAGGCCGTGCCGGAGATCCGCCGCGTGGTCGATGTGACCGACCACGAGTCCGGCGAGAACCCGTACTTCCAGCCCGCCCCCGCGTAGCGACCGGCCCACTGTCTACCGTCGCCTGCCATGAGCGACGCGGACTTCAAGAGCACGGTCGACGCGATCTCGAAGGTGATCGACGGCGCCGGCGTGGTTGTCGTCGTGTCAGGGCTGGTGGTCGCCACCGTGGTGTTCCTCATCGCGATGAGGTCCCGCGCGGACCGCCCGACCGCGTACCGGGTCTACCGCCAGCAGGTGGGCCGCGCGATCCTCCTGGGGCTGGAGTTCCTGGTTGCGGCCGACATCATCAGGACGGTGGCCGTCTCGCCCACGTTCCGGGGCGTCGGCGTCCTGGCCGTCGTGGTGGCGGTCCGGACCTTCCTCAGCTTCACCCTCGACGTGGAGCTCGAGGGGCGCTGGCCGTGGCAGTCGCGGCGCCCGGAGCGCGGCTCCGCGTAGCGCCGGGGGCCTAGGCCGTCGTCGCGCGGTCGAGCCGCGGGTCGCCCACGGGCTGGCCCTCGGCCCTGATCACGTGCAGCGCCGCGTTCACCAGCGCCAGGTGCGTGAACGCGTGCGGGAAGTTGCCCAGGTGGCGGCCGGTGTCGGGGTCGAGGTGCTCGGCGTACAGGCCCAGGGGGCTGGCCAGCGCCATCAGCCGTTCGCACATCTCGCGCGCGCGCTCCACCTCGCCGATCTCCGCAAGCGACGAGACGAGCCAGAACGAGCACACGGTGAAGGTCTCGCCCTCCACGGCGAAGTCCTCCTCCTCGGGCCGCTGACGCAGGACCAGGCCGTCCTCGACCAGCTCGTCGGCGATGGCCAGCACGGTCTTGGCCAGCCGCTCGTCGTCCGGCGGCAGGAAGCGCGTGAGCGCCATCAGGAGCAGCGACGCATCCAGCGCGTCGGTGTCGTAGTGCTGGCGGAACACGCCGCGCTTGCTCAGCCCGTGCTCGATCACGTCGTCGCGTATCTCGTGGGCCGCCTGATCCCACTTCTCGGCCAGCTCGTCCTCCTCGCGCAGCGCCGCCAGACGCGCGCCGCGGTCCGCGGCCACCCAGCACATGACCTTCGAGGACGTGTAGTGCTTGGGGTCGCCGCGCGTGGACCAGATGCCGCGGTCCGGTTTCTTCCAGTTCTGCACCGCGGCCTGGGCCTGCTGCTCCACGATCGGCCAGATCCGGTCCGGAAGCTGGTCGCGCGACTTCGCGTGCAGGTACGCGGCGTCCAGCATCGCCCCCCAGATGTCGTGCTGGTCGTACTTGTAGGCCTCGTTGCCGATCCGCACGGGGCGCGAGTTCTCGTAGCCCGACAGGTGGTCGAGCCTGTGCTCCTCCAGCTCGCGCTCGCCGCTCACCCCGTAGATGTTCTGCAGCTCGCTGCCGTCCTCGCACAGCTCGGCCAGGAAGTAGAAGAAGCTGTCGGCCTCCCAGTCGAACCCCATCGCGTAGGCGCCCCACAGCGTGAACGCCGCGTCGCGCATGAAGGCGTAGCGGTAGTCGTAGTTTCGCTCGCCGCCGGGAACGCGCGGCAGCGAGGTGGTGGCCGCCGACGCGATTGCGCCGGTGGGCGCGTAGTGCAGGCCGCGCAGCGTCAGGGCCGCGCGCTCGAGCTGGGCGCGCCACGGATGGTCCGGGAACTGGCCCTGGGACAGCCACTCGCGCCAGAAGTCGGAGGTCACGTCCATGCGCTCGAACGCGTCGTGGAAGGTGGTCGGACCGCCGTGCTCCGACCACGACAGCGCCACGAACGCGGTGTCGCCCTCGCGCAGCGTCGTGCGCGCGCTGGCGCGCGGGCCCTCGAAGCCGACGCGCAGGTCCGTGTTCAGGCACAGCTCGACGTCCGAATCGCCGCCTCTGGCCACCGCGTGGTGATACGTGTTGCCCACGTACTCCCACTCGGCGGCGGCCCTGGCGTAGTCGAACATCGGCTCGCACTCCACCTGGAGCTCGACGATCCCCTGGGCACAGCGCGCCGTGCGCACCAGCACGTGGTCGGCCTCCCAGTCGGCGGGCGGGCGGCGCTGGCGATGAGCACGCTCCTCCACGTGGTGCCACGGGCCGACGGTCAATGCGTCGCGCACCACGAGCCAGCCCGTGCGCGCCTTCCAGGTGGTCTCCAGCACCATGCTGCCGGGCAGGTAACGACGCGCCGCCGGCACCTGCACGTCGGAGGGCCCCACGCGGAAGCGCCCGGCGTCGCGGTCCAGGATGGCCGCCAGCACGCTCGGCGAGTCGAACTGGGGCAGGCACAGCCACTCCACGTTCCCGCTGGGCGCCACCAGCGCGGCCACCTCGCCGTCGGAGAGGAAGGCGTAGTCGCCGATCGGCGGGAAGGAGCTGCGCGCGTGTAGGGCCTGCGACGAGATCCGCGGGAGCCTACCCCGCGCCGTGCCGCCAGAAGCTCGTCCGCTTGCGCGCGCCCGCCCAGCTCAGGCCGATGTGGAGGTGGTTGCGGTGGGCGCTCGTGTCGTCCACCCGCTTGGCACGGCCCTTCGAGTCGAAGCAGAGCGAGTAGCGGCGCATGCCGCTCTCGCCCGCCCACCATGCGCGACAGCTCCAGATGATCTCCTGCACGCCCATGCGCCGCGCCAGGGCGTGGCTGTTGCCGTCGGCGTCCGGGGCCAGCAGGAGCTCTATCAGGCGCCGCGCGTCGCGACGGTCGGACCCGTCGTGGGCGTCCAGGTGCCAGTCGATCGCCCGCCCCTCGGAGTGCAGGCTGTAGCTCGACCCGCTCAGCTTCTCGCAGCGCACGATCCCCCAGAACACGCCGCGCGAATGGCGCTCGAGCCACGACTGGAGCGCCAGCGTGCCGGCCTGCGGGCGCTTCAGGCAGCGCTTGGCGTAGTCGTAGCGAAACGGCTCGATCGGCAGCTCCGCGGCGGCGGCCTGCGTCGTGCTCGCGAGCGGGGCGCACGCGAGCGCGAGCACGGCGATGAGCTGGCGGCGGCGCACAGTCCGTTCATCGGCACGAGGAGGTCGCGCCTTGCGCGCCGCGTCAGGCCAGGCCGAGCAGCGCCGCGGTTACGGCCAGCGCCACCTCGGCGCGGCTGTGCAGCGACTCGCCGAGCACGTACTCGTCCGGGTTGTGAGCGCGGCCGCCGCGCGGGCCCAGCCCGTCCACGGTGACCGGCACGACCGTGGCCACGTGGCTGGCGTCGCTGGCGCCGCCGCGCTCCATCCCCACCACCGGCCGGCCCAGCACCTCGGCGGCGCGGGCGAGCAGCTCGCGCGTGGGCTCGCGCGCGTCCATCCCCGGCCACAGGCGCACGATGCTCGGGTCGAGCTTGGCGCCGCCCACCTCGGCGGGAACCGCCTCCACCACGCGGTCGAAGGCGGACGCGGTCTCCGCGCGAAGGTCGCAGAACAGCTCGCCGTTCGAGGGGACCACGTTGAACGCCTCGCCGCTGTTCATGATCGTCGGCACGGCGCTCAGGCGGTCATGCCCGTGGGGGTCGTGGCACGCCGCCACGCGCTCGGCGGCGACCGCCAGGGCCAGCAGCGCGTTGCGCCCGCGGTCGGGCGCCGAGCCCGAGTGCGACGACACCCCCTGCGCACGCACGTGGAGGGTGCTGGCCGCCTTGCGCTTGACCACCACGCCCTCCGCTCCGTCCGGGCCGAGCTGTCCCGCCTCGAAGCAGAGGCAGCCGTCGAAGCCCTCGAACAGCGGCGAGTGGTGCAGCGTGCCCACGCGCCACTCCTCGTCGTTCACCAGGAGCAGCACCACCTCGGCGAAGCCGTCGGCTCGCGCGGACAGCGCCTGGAGCACGCCGAGGGCGAGCACCACGCCGCCCTTCATGTCCACCGCGCCCGAGCCGACCAGCCTGTCGCCCTCGCGCGCCAGCGGCCGATGGGCGTCGTGCCCCACCACCGTGTCGAGGTGGCCGAGCAGCAGCAGCCGGCCCTCGCCGGAGCCGCGCACGCGGGCCAGCAGGTCGTCCGCGTGGCCCTCGGTGGAGCACGGCAGCCGCTCGAGCTCGGCCTCGTCGGGCACGAGCGCCGCGCAGAGCGACACGGCCTCCTCGGCGCCGTGCCGGTCGCCCGACGGCGACGACACGGCCACGAGCGCCTCCAGCTCGCGCTCTGCGCGGCGCGCCATGCGCGCCGCCTCGTCCTCGACCCAGGGGTGCACGCGGTCAGTATCGGCCGTGGCGTGGCCGGAACCGAGCCCTGCGGGTCAGGCCGACAGCACGGCCTCGAGCCGCCGCTCCAGCGCGCCCGAGATCGAGTCGCGCAGCGGGCCTTCCGCGAAGCGGTCCGACAGCGCCTGGAGGAAGCCGTCGATGACCAGGCGCGTGGCCTGCTCGCGACGCAGGCCGCGGGACATCAGGTAGAAGAGCTGGTCCTTGTCCACCTGCGCGATCGCGGCCGCGTGGGTGCAGCGCACGTCGTTGGCCAGGATCTCCAGCCCCGGGATCGCGTCCGCGTGCGCGCGCGGGGAGAGCAGCAGGTTGCGGCTCTCCTGGAACGCGTCGGTCTGCTGGGCGCCCGGGTCGACCTTGATCATGCCCCGCCACACCGCCGTCGAGCGTCCGCCGAGCACGCCGCGGAAGGCCAGGTCGGAGCTGGTGTTGGGAGCGGCGTGCTCCTGCGTGGTGTCGAAGTCCAGGTGCTGGCGGCCCCGGCCGGCGTACGCGCCCGTGACCTTGGCGCCTGCGCCGGGGCCGCGCAGCTGCGTGTCCATGCGCACCTTGCCGCCGCCCGAGCCGAACCCGAGCGTCGCCCAGTCCAGCGAGCCGTCGCGGTCCACGACCGCGCGCTGGGTGCCGAAGATCCACGTCTTCTCGGACAGGCCCTGCGCGCCCACGTAGCGCAGGCGCGCGTTCTGCCCCACGACCAGCTCGGTCACCACGTTGAAGACCGCGTCGGAGTGGTCCTCGGCGCTCAGGAACTGCTCCCAGACCTCGGCCTCCGCGCCCTCCTCGAGCACGATCAGCGTGCGGTGATTCACGACGCTGCCGTCAGCGGGCTGCACCGCCTGGTGCGCGACGGGGGCCTCGAGCCGCGCGCCGGCCGGCACGTGCACGAACAACCCGCCTGCCCAGGCGGCGTCGTTGCGGACCACGAACGGATCGTCGTCGGGCACGACCCCGCCGAGGTGGCGCTCCACGAGCTCCGGGTGCCGCTCCGCGGCCTCGCTCAGCGAGCAGACGGTGGGCTCGCCCGCGTCGTCGCCGGCGCGCAGCGCGCCGTCGGGCGGGTCCAGGACCGCCGCGCCGCCCTCGGACAGCGCCTCGGCCGGCTCGTACCCGGCCAGGTCGAGGCGGCTCAGGTCCGTGAACTCCCAGCCCGCCCTGCCCTTGAACCGCGGGAGTTCGAGCTGCCCGGACAGACGAGCGGCGCGCTCCCGGCGCGCCGCCAACCAGCCGGGCTCGTGGACGACGGCCTCAGCCAATCGAGCCCTCCATCTGCAATTCGATCAAGCGGTTCATCTCCACCGCGTACTCCATCGGGAGCTCCTTGGTGATCGGCTCGATGAAGCCGTTGACGATCAGCTTGGACGCCTCCTCCTCCGGGATGCCGTGCGACTGGAGGTAGAAGAGCTGCTCCTCGCCGATCTTCGAGACCGTGGCCTCGTGGCCCACGTTGACGTCGTCCTCGCCGATCCTGATCGTGGGGTAGGTGTCCGAGCGCGAGTGCTCATCCAGCAGCAGCGCGTCGCACACGACCTTGGAGCGCGACTCCGTGGCGCCCTTCGCGACCTCGAGCAGGCCGCGGTAGCTGGAGCGCCCGCCGTCCTTCGAGATCGACTTGGCGAAGATGTTCGACGTCGTCCGCGGCGCGGCGTGGACGACCTTGCCGCCGGCGTCCTGGTGCTGGCCGGCGCCGGCGAACGCGATCGACAGGATCTCGCCGTGCGCCTCCTCGCCCATGAGGTAGACGCTCGGATACTTCATGGTCAGCTTCGAGCCGAGGTTGCAGTCCACCCACTCGACGGTGGCCCCCGCCTCGGCGACGGCGCGCTTGGCGACGAGGTTGTAGACGTTCTGCGACCAGTTCTGGACGGTCGTGTAGCGGATCCGGGCGCCCGGCTTGGCGATCAGCTCGACCACCGCGGAGTGCAGCGAGTCCGAGGTCCACACGGGGGCGGTGCAGCCCTC
>DASVQK010000037.1:0-8700 GCA_036389105.1 Thermoleophilaceae bacterium | reverse complement strand
GGACCAGATCAAGGCCGCGCTGGTGGCCGAGTACGGGGACCGTGTGCTGGCCACGCCCAGGTCCGAGGGGATCGGCCTGGCCGCGTGGGTGGTGCCGACGGCCGCGTTCCTCGCCGCCTGCGCCCTGATCGCCGCCGCCGCCCTGCGCTGGCGCCGGCGGCGCCCCCAGGCCGGCCAGCCCGCCGCCGCGACCGCCCCCGCCGGCGACTCCGACCGCCTCGACGCCGACCTCGAGCGCTACGAGCTGTGATCGCGCTCGCCGCCGACCAGGTGAACACCACCGTCCTGGCCGCCTTCGGCGTGGGCTTCATCTCCTTCGTCTCCCCCTGCGTCCTCCCGCTCGTGCCCGGCTACCTGTCCGCCATCTCCGGCGTCTCGTTCGCCGAGCTCAGCGAGGGCCGCGGCCGCGCCAAGGTCCTCGGCCCGGCGCTTCTCTTCTGCCTCTCCTTCAGCGTCATGTTCGTCGCCCTCGGCATGAGCGCCACCGGTCTCGGCCAGACCCTCCAGGACCACCGCGAGACCCTCCGCCACGTCGCCGGGATCCTGATAATCGCGATGGGCGCGCTCTTCGTGGCCACGCTCTTCGTGCCGCGCCTGAACCGCGAGTGGCGACCCGAGGCACTGCTGAGGAAGGCCTCCACGGGCGGCCCGGTCATCGCCGGCCTGGCCTTCGCCGTCGCCTGGCTGCCCTGCACCGGCCCGACGCTCGGCGCGATCCTCACCGCCGCCTCCACCCAGTCGACCGTCGGCAAGGGCGGCGTCCTGCTTGCCTTCTACGCCGCCGGCCTGGCGGTGCCGTTCATCCTCAGCGCACTCCTGTTCACCCGGGTCACGGCCGTCTTCCGGTTCTTCCGCGACCACTACCGCGCGATCACCGTCGTCGCCGGGATCGTGCTGATCGCCATGGGCGTCCTGCTCTACACCGACGAGCTGACGCGCCTGAATGGCTGGGTGAACGACCTCGGGCTGAACGGGATCGAGAGCCTGTGAGGCCCTACATGTGCTCCGGCGCCTCCACCCCGAGCACCCCGAGCGACGCCGCGATCACCCGCTTGGCCTGCACGCTCAGCGCGATCCGGAAGTCCTCGTCCTCTCCCTCCTCCGCCGCCCCCGCCACCCGGCAGTCGCGGTAGAAGGCCGAGAAGTGCTGCGCCGCGTCGTGCACGTACGCGGTCAGCCGGTGCGGCGCCCGCCGCTCCGCCGCGAAGGCCACCTCGCCGGGGAACTCCAGGAGCCGCTTCAAGAGGTCGCGCTCGGACGGATGGAGCGCGTCCGAGCGCGTCCCCAGATCGGCCGCCAGCGCCGCCTCCACCCGCGTCTCGCCCGCCTTGCGCAAAATAGAGGCGATACGCGCGTGCGCGTACTGCACGTAGTAGACCGGGTTGTCCTGGCTGCGCTCGCGCGCCTTGGTCAGGTCCAGGTCGAGCGTGGTGTCGTGCGAGCGCTCGAGCATGAAGTACCTCGTGGCGTCCACGCCGATGTCGTCCAGGAGGTCGTCGAGCGTGACGAACTCGCCCTGGCGCTTGGACATCTGCACGCGCTGCCCGCGCTCGACCAGGTTGACGAGCTGCATGATCAGCAGCTCGAGCTCGTCGGGCTCCCCGCCCAGGGCCCGCCAGGCCGCGTGCATCCGCGCCACGTGCCCGTGGTGGTCCGCCCCCCATAGGTCGATGATCCGCCGGTAGCCGCGCTCGCGCTTGTCCTGGTGGTAGGCGATGTCGGCCGCGAAGTACGTGTACTCGCCCGTGGAGCGCTGAAGCACGCGGTCCTTGTCGTCGCCGAAGTCGGTGGTGCGCAGCCAGACCGCGCCCTCGTGGCGGTAGACCAGCCCGCGCTCCTCGAGCAGCGCCACCGTCCGGTCGAGCGCGCCGCTCTCGTGCAGCGAGCGCTCGGAGAAGAAGCGGTCGAAGCCGACCCGGAAGCGCTCCAGGGTGACCCTCAGGTTGGCCACCATCTGCTCCACTCCACGCTGCGCGATCTCGGCCGAGTCGGCCTCGGCCACCGCGGGCGCGTCGCCCAGCTGCTCCGCCAGCTCCACTACATAGGCCCCGCGGTATCCGTCCTCCGGCGGCTCCTCCCCCCTCGCCCGCGCCTGGATCGACTCGCCGAAGCGCACCACCTGGCTGCCGTGGTCGTTCACGTAGTACTCGCGGTCCACCTCGTGGCCGGCCATCTCCAGGATCCGCGCCAGCGAGTCGCCCCACGCGGCGTGCCGCCCGCTGGCGACGGTGATCGGTCCGGTGGGGTTGGCGCTGACGAACTCGACCTGGTGCCGCTCGCCGGTGGCCGGCGCCCGCCCGTAGTCGTCGCCCGCCGCCAGGGCGGCGCCCAGCGCGTCGCGGAACCAGGCGTCGGCCAGGAAGAGGTTGAGGAACCCCGGCCCCGCCACCTCCGTGCGCTCGAGGGCCGGCCCCAGCGCCTCGGACACGAGAGCGCCCAGCCGCTCGGCCACCGCCCGCGGCTGCTCCCGCATGGTGGGCGCCAGCAGCATCGGCGCGTTGCTGGAGAAGTCGCCGAAGTCGGCGCGCGGCGGCCGCTCCAGCTTCGCGCCGGCCGTGGCCGCCGCCGCCCCGCCCAGCTCCTGAGCGGCGGAGCGGACCGCACCCGCCAGCGCGCCGATCGGGTCAGTCGAGCGGCCGTTCGAGGACGGCCCGGGGCGGGCGGGGGGCATCCTCAGTAATGGTATGGCTCGCGCGCGAGGATCTTGTGCGCGCGGAACAGCTGCTCGAGCAGGACCACCCGCGCCAGCTGGTGCGGGAGCGTCATCTTCCCCAGCGAGAGCCGCACGTCGCACTGCTCGAGGTCGATCCCCCGCGGGCCGCCGATGACGAAGCAGAGGTCGCGACCCTCCAGCCGGCGCTCGTCGACGAAGCGGCTGAACTCCATCGAGTCGAACTGCCGGCCGTCGCTGGCCAGGAGGCAGATGTAGGCGGCCCCGGGCAGGCGCCGATCCACCTTCTGCTCCTCCCGAACCTCGATCAGCTCGAGCCGCGTATGACGCGCCAGCAGGGACTGATAGTGCTGGACGTCGTCGGCATACGGCGGCTGGAGGCGGCCGACGGCTAGGACGATCGTTCTCATCGAGGGGGGCGCCGGTCCCGTGGGCGGGAACGCTGCGATACTAGCCCCGTGCCGGACGAGCCGCGCGAGCGCCAGTTCAACATCCAGACCACGCCCGAGATCATGATGGGCGTCTACTCGAACTTCGCGAACGTGAGCCACTCGGATTACGAGTTCACGATCACGTTCGCGCGCGTGGATCACGAGGTCGAGGAGGGCGAGGTGCCCGGCGTCGTGGTCTCGCGCGTCAACCTGGCTCCGCGCTTCATGCGCGAGCTGATAGACGCGATGCAGGACAACTACTCGAAGTGGCAGACGCGCGAGGGCATTCGCGACCTGCCCGAGTTCAACGACGAGTAGGCTCGCGCGGCGAGGACCGCGATCCGTACCCCGACCCCGACCCCACCGCAAGCCGGAGCCCGACGACCGTGCATTCCTCCGACAGCCCAGAGAGCGACGATGCCGCCCCGGCGCCCGCCGGAACCCGCTTGGCCCTGCTCTCCGACGTCCACGGGAACCTGCCCGCCTTCCAGGCCGTGGTCGAGGACACGCGCCGCGAGGGAGTCGACGCGCGCTGGTGCCTGGGCGACCTCGTGGGCTACGGCGCCCAGCCGGACGAGTGCGTCGCCCTGGCCGCCGACTCGTGCGACCTCTGCCTGGTGGGCAATCACGACCTCGTGGTGATCGGGCGCCTGGACGTGGAGGACTTCTCCGCCAACGCCGCGCTGGCCGCCCTATGGACGCGCGACCACATCGCCCCCGAGTCGGTGGACTACCTGTCGGCCCTCGCCCCGGAGGACGTCTCGCACGACCTCGGCCTCTACCACGCCAGCCCGCGCGACCCCGTCTGGGAGTACGTCCTCTCCACGCTCCAGGCGGGCGCCTGCATGGACGAGATGGACAAGCGCGTGGGCGCGGTGGGGCACTCGCACGTGGCGCTCTGGTTCCGCCGCGGCGAGGGCGCCTGCGTGTCCGGCGACACCGCGCCGGCCGGCACGGAGATGGACCTGTCCCAGGGCGACTGGATCGTCAACCCCGGCGGTGTGGGCCAGCCGCGCGACGGCGATCCGCGTGCCGCCTGGCTGCTGCTGGACCTCGAGACGTGGACGGCCACGTGGCGCCGGGTGGAGTACCCGATCGAACAGGCCGCCCGCGCGATCCAGGAGGCGGGGCTGCCCGCCGCCCTCTCCGACCGGCTGTACGTGGGGCAATGAGGCGCGCGCGCTCTTCGATCGCCCTGGTAGCGCTGATCGCAGTCGCGGTGCCGATCGCCGGCTGCGGCAAGTCCGGGCCGAAGATCCCGAAGCAGGACGCGGCCGACATCGTCGCCCGCCTGAAGGAGGCCGAGCGCCGCAACGACCCGCTCCGCTGCGACGACCTGCGGCAGGAGACGATCCCCGCCCTCCAGTCGCAGGTCCGCTCGCTCGGCAACGTGGACAAGGACATCCGCGAGACGCTGAGCGAGGGCGTGGACAACCTCCGCAACCTCGTGGCCGCCGAGTGCTCCACGCGCGAGCCCAAGACCAAGACCGACACCACGACCAGCGAGACCACCGAGTCCACCACCACGACGACCACCACGAGCCCGACCACCACCGAGGAGACCGACACCGAGACCTCCCCGACGACCGACACGAGCCCCACCACCACGGACACGACCCCGACGGGTCCAAGCGGCGGCGTGACCCCCGGGGCCAAGGACGAGGGGAAGGGGGCCAAGTGACCACGCCGACCGAGGTCGCCGGCCGCTACCGCCTCGAGGGACGCCTGGGCGCGGGCGGGATGTCCACCGTCTTCAAGGCGCAGGACACGGTGCTCGAGCGCCCGGTGGCCGTGAAGCTGCTGGCCGAGCATCTGGCCGAGGACGAGGCGTTCGTAGCGCGCTTCCGGCGCGAGGCGCTGGCCGCCGCGCGGCTCCAGCACCCCAACATCGTGCAGGTGTTCGACTCCGGGGAGGATCCGGACTCCAGCCGCCACTACATCGTCATGGAGTACGTGGACGGGCCCTCGTGCGCCGACCTCATCCGCCAGCACCGGATGTTCGACACCGACGACACCGTTCGGATCGTCCGCGACGCCTGCCAGGGACTGGACTACGCGCACCGCGCCGGCGTGATCCACCGCGACGTGAAGCCGGGCAACCTCCTGGTGCAGAACGACACGGGCGCCACCAAGCTGGCCGACTTCGGCATCGCCAAGGCGGCCGAGCAGACGCGGATCACGCAGGTGGGAGCGGTGCTGGGCACCGCCGCGTACCTCTCACCCGAGCAGGCGTCGGGCGAGGAGGCCGGCGCCGCGTCCGACATCTACTCGCTGGGCGTCTGCACGTACCAGTTCCTGGCCGGCCGGCTGCCGCACGAGTACGGCTCGCTGACCGAGCTCGCGCTCAAGCAGCAGCAGGAGGCCGTGCCCCCGATCACCGAGTTCCGCCCGGACGTGCCGCGCGCGCTGGACCGCGCGATCCGCGTCTGCCTGGAGCGCGACCCACGCGACCGCTACGCGACGGCGCTCGAGATGGCCAGCGCCCTGGAGGCCGGCCTGCACGGCGAGACCACCGACGCCACGCAGCGCCTGGGCGGCGACGACGCCACCCGGATGCTCGACCAGACGGCCGCCACCCGGGCGCTGCCGGCGCAGCCGTCGCGGGTGGCGCCCCCCGCGCCCCCGGCGCCCGTGCGCCGGCCGCCGGCGGCCCCGGTCGCCCGCCGCGAGGACCGCCCGCGCAAGAAGCGCAGCCCGTTCGCGTGGGTGCTGGCCGCGCTGATCCTGCTGCTGGCCGGCGTGGGCATCGCGCTGGCGCTGACCCTGCCGGGCGGCGACCGCCAGCACATCAACCAGAGCGACGTGCCGTCACAGGTGCGCGACCTGGTGGAGTACGTGAGGGACCACACGAAGTAGTAGTCGCCCGGCAGGTCGAAAAAGCGGCGATAAAGGGTGGACCGGGCCGCGTTTTCGTCCACCTTCCTGACTTAGGGGGCCATAGCCCACCCAGGGCAGGAAGGTGGCGTCAGTAGGGCGAGCCGCCGGCCAGGATCTGCGTGGCAAAGGCATCGAACCGGTCTCCCTTTATTGCCTGCCGTACGCCGGTCATGAGCGCGGCCATGAAGGTGAGGTTGTGGAGTGTGAGGAGCCGGGCCGCGGTCAGCTCGCCGATCCGCGTCAGGTAGTGCAGGTACCCGCGCGTGTGCTCGCGGCACGCCGCGCACGGGCAGTCCGCGGCGATCGGCTCGCGCGACTCCGCCCAGGCCGCTTTGCCGAGGTCGAGCCGCCAGCGCGCGTCCGGGTCGGCCACCAGCGCCGTGCCGTGGCGCGCGAGCCGCGTGGGCGTGGCGCAGTCGAACGTGTCGATGCCCGCCGCCACCTCCGCCAGCAGGTCGTCCACGTCGCCGATCCCGAGCAGGTGGCGCGGCGCGGCGTCGGGCACCGGCTCGAGCCCCCACGCCACCACCTCGCGCATCTCGGACTTCTCGCGTCCCAGCGAACCGCCGATGGCCACGCCGTCCACGCCGCTCGCGGCCACGCGCTCCGCCGACTCCCGGCGCAGGTCCTCGTACACGCCGCCCTGCACGATCCCGTAGAGCAGCTGCCCCGCCGGCGCGTGCGCGCGCTTCCAGGACAGGCAGCGGTCGAGCCAGCGGTGGGTGCGCTCCGTGGAGCGCGCCGTGTAGTCGCGGCCGGAGTGGAACGGCGTGCACTCGTCGAACGCCAGCGCCACGTCGGACCCCAGGGCCGCCTGCACCTCCATCGAGGTCTCCGGCCCCATGAAGCGCTCGGCGCCGTCCACGTAGGAGCGGAAGCGCACGCCCTCCTCCTCGATCGACAGGATGCGGCTCTGGCGGTCGCCGCGGCGGTGCTTGATCTCGTCGGCCACCGACCCGTGGCCCATCGAGAACACCTGAAAGCCGCCCGAGTCGGTGACGATCGGCCGCCGCCAGGCCATGAACTCGTGGAGGCCGCCCATCCGCTCGATCAGCTCGGCGCCGGGCTGGATGAAGAGATGGAAGGTGTTGCCCAGCACCATCTCGTAGCCGAGCTCCTCGACCTCGTCCGACTGGAGCGACTTGACCGTGGCGGTGGAGGCCAGCGGCACGAACGCCGGCGTGCGCACGTCGCCGTGCGCGGTACGAAGGACGCCCGCGCGGGCCGATCCCGCGCGGGCGACGATCTCGAACGGCGAGTCCGCCACCCGGCAAACCTAGCCGGGTGGCGGCCGCCTCTCCAAGGCCGAGCCCGTGGGCCCTAGGCCGCGGGCTGCTCGGTCGCGGTGCCCTCGACCGTGGTGTGGTCGCCGTTGCTGCTGGCGCCGGCCGCGGTCCCCCCGATCTGGATGCGGCGCGGCTTGCGCTGCTCCGGCTTGGGGATGCGCACCTCGAGCACACCCTTGTCGAAGCCCGCCGTGACGGCGTCGGCGTCGACCCCCTCCGGCAGCGCCAGCGAGCGGCTGAAGCGCCCGGTCGAGCGCTCGACGCGGTACCAGCCGCGCTCCTTCTGCTCGAACTCGGACCGGCGCTCGCCCGAGATGGTCAGGGTGTTGTCCCTGATCTCGATGGCTACGTCGTCCTCGCCCAGGCCGGGCAGGTCGGCCTTCAGCACGAAGTGGTCCTCGGACTCCACCAGGTCCATCGCCGGGATCCAGCGCTGCTGGTTCTGTCCTTCGTCGAAGAGGGTGTTGAAGAGGCGGTTGACCTCGCTCGAGAAGGGCTCGGGCTTCATCAGAAGAGCCATTGCTCACCTCCTGATCCGATCTGACTTCTAGGCGAGTGACAGTATAGAAACCTCAGTCGCTTCTTGTCAAGTCCTGAGAAGCGACCTTCCAGTCATCGCCTGCGGTTGGTCCTGTCCGAGCAGCTCCAGCACGGTGGGCGCGACGTCCGCCAGGATGCCGCCGTCGCGCAGCTCGCCGACCGTAGCCGTGACCACCAGCGGCACCGGGTTGAGCGAGTGCGCCGTGTTGGGGCTGCCGTCCGGCTCGAGCATGTGGTCGGCGTTGCCGTGGTCGGCGGTGACCACGCACGCGCCGCCACCCTCGTGCACCGCGGCCAGCACCTCCCCCAGGCACGCGTCCACCGTCTCGATCGCCTCGACCGCGGCCGGGATCGAGCCCGTGTGGCCGACCATGTCGGGGTTGGCGAAGTTGACGATCCCGAACGCGTAGCCGCCGCCCCGCCAGCGCGAGGCGAACGCGTCCGCGGCCGCGCGGGCGCTCATCTCCGGCTTGTGGTCGTACGTGGGCACGTCGCGCGGCGAGTCCACCAGGCATCGCTCCTCGCCGCCGTAAGGGTCCTCCTCGCCGCCGTTGAAGAAGTACGTCACGTGGGCGTACTTCTCGGTCTCCGCCACGTGCAGCTGCGCGGCGCCGCGGTCGGCCAGCGTCGAGGCCAGCGTGACCGCCGGCCGCTCCGGTGGGAACGCCACCGGGTGGCGCCAGTCCTCCTGGTACTCCGTCAGGGTGGTCAGGTGGACGTCCGGCGCGTCGCCGCGGTCGAACTCCTCGAAGCCGGGCTCGGCGAGCGCACGCGTCATCTGGCGCGCGCGGTCGGGCCTGAAGTTGAAGAACAGGACGGCGTCGCCGGAGCGGATCCGCGACTCCTCCCCCACCACCGTCGGCTTGACGAACTCGTCGGTCTCGCCACGCTCGTA
>DASVQK010000036.1:0-9678 GCA_036389105.1 Thermoleophilaceae bacterium | reverse complement strand
CGCGTGGCGGCTGCCCGGAGTCGGCACGGCGCTGGCGGGCGCGCTGTTCCTGCACCGCCGGCTGACGGTGCAGGAGGGCGGCGTGGTCGGCTGGGCCCAGTCCAGCGCGATGCTGGTCCGGCGGCGGGCGGCCGAGGAGGTCGGCTACCTGGACCCGCGGTTCTTCGTCTACTCGGACGAGACCGACTTCCTCAAGCGCCTGGGCGACGCCGGCTGGCACACGCTGCTGGTGCCGGCGGCGCGGGCCGTCCACCGCGAGCAGCTGGCGAGCGACGCCGCGGCGGCGGAGCGGCGGATCGTGGAGTTCCACCGCAACCGCGACCGCTACATGCGCAAGCACCACTCGCCGGCGGCCGCGTTCACGGTCCGCCTGCTGAGCGCCTGGGCCTACCTGGCCAGGGCGCTGGCGGCCGTGGCGCTGCCCGGCCACGAGCCCGCTCGCTACCTCCTGCACGCCCGGCAGGCGCTGATGCCGGGCCGGGGGCAGGGGATACGGGAAGCCGCCGAGAACTACAACCGCATGCGCCAGGGCACCGGGACGACGGACTCGGCTTCCTAGCATGCCCGGCGTGTTCCTCGACCCCTCACGCCGCCCGCGGCGGCGGCGGCGGCGCTGGCCGCTGGTCGCGCTGGCGGTGGTCCTCCTGGGCGCCGGCGCGGCCCTGGGCGCCTACTTCGCGTTCGTGAAGCCGCCAGACAACGTCTCCAACCCGGACGTCGAGTTCACCGAGGCCGCGCCGGTCAAGCAGCCGAGGAAGCGCGCCGAGACGTTCAAGTGGCCGTTCTACGGCTACACCGCCGACCGCAACCGCTACCTGGACGCCAGCATCGCGCCGCCCTACTCGCAGGTCTGGCGCTGGAAGACCAGCTCGCTGATCGAGTTCCAGCCGATCCTCGTGAACGGCGTGCTGTACGTGGTGCCGAACGATGGCAATGCCCGCGCCATCGACGCCAAGACGGGGAAGGTCAAGTGGCGGCGCAAGGTCGGCACCCTGAACGCCAGCTCGCCCGCGTGGGAGGACGGCAGGCTGTTCATCACGACCCTCTCCGGACGGATCACGTCACTCGACGCCAAGACCGGCAGGCGGCGCTGGAAGCGCAACCTTGGCAGCCGTTCCGAGTCTTCACCGGTGGTGATCGACGGACGGGTGTACTTCGGGTCCGAGGACGGGACCGTCTACGCGCTGCGCGCCGGCGACGGGCGGCGCCTGTGGACCTACCACGCGGGCGGCGCCGTGAAGGCCGGCCTGGCGTACGCGGAGGGCATCCTCTACTTCGGCGACTACAGCGGCACGATGACCGCGATCCGGGCCAGGGACGGCTCGAAGGTGTGGAGCACCGCCACCAGCGGCCGCGTGTTCCAGCAGTCGGGTCAGTTCTACTCCACGCCCGCCGTGGCCAACGGCCGCGTGTACGTGGGCAACACCGATCACTTCGTCTACTCGTTCGCCGCCCACACCGGGCAGCTGGCGTGGCGCTACTCCACGGGCAGCTACGTGTACGCGGCCCCGGCCGTCGCGCCCGGCCCGGGCGGCAAGCCGACGGTCTTCATCGGCTCGTACGACAGCACCTTCTACGCCTTCGACGCCCGCTCGGGCAACGTCCGCTGGCGCTACGACGCGCCGGGCAGGATCTCCGGCGCACCGACGGTGATCGGGAAGATCGTCTACTTCTCGGATCTCGACTCGCGCAGCACCACGGGCCTCGACGTGCGCACCGGCAAGCGCGTCTTCAAGATGCACTCGGGCAAGTTCAACCCGGTCATCTCCGACGGCAAGCGCATCTACCTGACCGGCTACGGCACCGAGTACGGGCTGGTGCGGCGAAAGGACGCCCGCAAGGCCCGGAAGGCCGTCAAGGCGGCCGAGCGCAAGCGGTGACGCGCCGGCTGGTCCTGCTGGCCGCTCTGGCGCTGGTGCTGGTCCCCCCCGGGGTCGCCGCCGCCAAGAGCGACCGCAACATGACCCGCGCGGTCGAGTCCTACCGCGCGCTCCAGAAGCACCTCTACCTGCCCGAGCAGCGGCTCTACCGCGGGTCGCCGTACTCGTACGTGTGGCCGTTCTCGCAGGCGATGTCGGCCACGATCGCGCTCGCGGGCATGCCCAGGCAGGCGCACCACTACTCGAAGCAGGTGCGCGACCGCCTGCTGGGCCTCCAGAGCTACTTCGACCCCGACAGCGAGCCGCCCGGCTACGACAGCGGGGTGCGGCCGCCGCTGGGCAACGGCGGGGCCAAGCTGTACGACGACAACGAGTGGATCGGCCTGGAGATGCTCCGCCGCTACCGGATGACCGGGCAGTCGTTCCTGCTCACCCGCGCCCGGACGATCTTCGACCTGGCCGTGTTCGGCTGGGACAAGGACGAGAGCCACCCGTGCCCGGGCGGCGTGGTGTTCTCGCAGGCCTCCACCAACGTGGACCGCAACACGGTGACCAACGCGCCGGGGGCGGAGCTGGGGCTGCGCCTGTACGAGCTGACCGAGAACCCCTACCACCTCGCGTGGGCCAAGCGCATGTACTCGTGGGTGAACCGCTGCCTGGGCGACAACAGCGGCTTCTACCTCGACCACATCACGTTCAGCGGCGCCATCGACCCCACGGTCTGGACCTACAACCAGGGCACGATGGTCGGGTCGAACATCCTGCTGTACCGGATCACCGGCAAGAAGACCTACCTGAAGCGCGCGCGGCGGCTGGCCCTGGACGCGATGACCTACTTCACGCGCTCGCGCCTGGCGCAGGAGCCGCCGCCGTTCGTGGCGATCTTCTTCGAGCGGCTGCACCTGCTGGACGCCACCCGGCACGACCCGGCGTACCGGCGCTACATGCAGGCCTGGGCCGACCGCGCCTGGAAGAGGATGCGCGAACGGAGGTCCGGGCTGTTCCAGTTCGACCCCGCCCGCAGCCCGAAGGTGCTCACCCAGGCGGGGATGACCCGGATGTACGCCAACCTGGCCTGGCCCCCCGACGCGTTCCAGTAGCTCCAGGCCGTCGGTAGCCTCATCCGGTCGTGAGCCTCCGGGTCGAGAACCGGCTCGAGCTGTGGGCGGTGGCCGGCCTGACCCTGCTGGGGGCGGCGCTCCGCTTCTCCACGCTCGACCTCCAGAGCTTCTGGCATGACGAGGCCGTGACGGTTGGGCGCGTGCTGGAGCCGGGTCTGTTCTCCACGCTCGACCACGTGCCGGACAGCGAGGCCGCGCCGCCGCTCTACTACGTGCTGGCCTGGGCGTGGACCAAGGTCTTCGGGCACGGCGAGGTGGGGATACGGTCGCTGTCGGCGCTGTTCGGCACGGCCACGATCCCGGTGGCGTGGTGGGCCGGCCGCGAGCTGGTGTCGGCGGCGGCGGGGCTGGGCGCCGCCGCGCTGGCCGCCGTCAGCCCGTACCTGGTCTGGTACTCGCAGGAGGCGCGTGCCTATGCGCTGCTCGTGCTGCTGTGCGCGCTGTCGCTGGCGCTGTTCGGGCGGGCGCTGCGACGGCGCGAGGGGCGCTTGCTGTGGTGGTGGGCCGGGGCGTCGGCGCTGGCGCTCGTGACGCACTACTTCGCGGTGTTCGTCGTCGGCCCCGAGCTGGTGCTGCTGCTCGTGCTGCTGCCGGAGCGGCGCAGGGCCGTGCTGGCGGCCGGCGCCGCCGTGACGGCCGTGGGTGTGGCGCTGGTCCCGCTCGCGGTCCACCAGGCGGACCGGGGGCACGACCGCTGGATCGCGCAGATCCCGCTGGGCACGCGGGTTAAGGACACCGGGCGGGAGTTCCTGCTGGGCCACTCGGGCTCGCCCTCGCGAGCGCTCTCGGCGCTCGCGGCCGTGCTGCTGGTCGCCGTGGCCGCGGTCGCGCTCTGGCGCACCCGCCGCCTGGGGCGCTGGTGGCCGGTGGCGGGCATCGGCGCCGCGGCGCTGGCCGTGCCGCTGGCCGGCAAGGTGGTGGGCGCGGACTACCTCTACCCGCGCAACCTGATCGAGGCGTGGATCCCGCTGGCGGTCGCGCTGGGCGCGGCGGCCGCGGCGCCGCGCGTGGGCCCGGCGGCCGTTGGCGCGCTGTGCCTGGTCCTGGTGGGCCTGACGATCGCCGTGGACGTGGACACCAAGCTCCAGCGCGCCGACTGGCGCGCGGCGGCCGAGGCGATCGGTCCGGCCGAGCGGGACCGGGCGGTGGTGGTGCCCGCCGTGGGCGACGACCCGATTGCGTACTACCTGCCGAATGCGGAGCGGCTGCCGCGGGGCGGGGCGACGGTGGGCGAGATCGACGCGTTGGGGTTCTCGGCGGCGCCGCGCCAGCGCGGACGGCGCGTGCCTGCGGGCTTCGCGCGGGACGGCAGCCGCCGCGCGGGCGCGTTCACCGTGACGCGCTACGTGGCCCGGACCGCGCGCGCGCTGAGCCGGCCCGAGCTGGCCGGCGCCCGCCTGGGCGTGGGGCACGCGGCCGTGGTGGTGCAGCGACCGTGAGCTCGGCGGCCCCGGCGCTGCCGGCCCGGAGCGCGCCGGCGCTCAGCCAGCCGCTGCGGCGGTCGATCGGGCTCGCCGGCCTGGCGGGGCTGCTGCTCTTCGGCGCGCTGATCGCCGTGGGCGGCGCCGGCGGGCGGACGTTCGAGGTGCCGGCCAGCGCGAAGGGCCTGCCCGGCTGGATCGCCGGGCCGTTCGAGCCGCTGGGCGTGACGCTGACCGCGGGTCAGTTCCTGCTGGCCGTGCTGGCCATGTGCGCGTGCTACGCCGCCGTGCTCGTGGCGGGCGATGCCGTGCGCGCGCGCTGGGCGATCGGCGCGGTGGTGCTCCTGCACGCGCTGTTCACGCTGGCGCCGCCGCTGTTGTCGAAGGACATCTTCAGCTACCTGGAGTACGCGCGGCTGGGCGTGGTGCACGACGTGAACCCCTACGACCACGTGGTCAGGGCCGTGCGCTCGGACGACGTCTACCGCTACCTGGGCTGGCGCAGCATCCCGAGCGCGTACGGCCCGCTGTTCACCGTGGCCACCTATCCCCTGGCCACGGTCAGCGCGGGCGTGGGGCTGTGGACCGTCAAGGTCGTGACCGGGCTCGCCAGCCTGGGGTGCGTGGCGCTGGTCTGGGACTGCGCGCGCCGCCTGGGCCGCTCGCCGGTGCCGGCGATCGCCCTGTTCGGTCTCAATCCGGTGCTGCTGGTCTGGGGCGTGGGCGGCGCCCACAACGACATCCTGATGCTGTTCCTGGCGCTGGCCGGCGTGGCCCTGATGCTGCGCGCGCGCGCCGGCCTGGGCACGGCCGCCGTGGTGGCCGGCACCGCGATCAAGGCCTCCGTGGGCGTGCTGCTGCCGTTCATGGTGCTGGCGGCGCGCGACCGCCGCCGCGCGCTCGCCGGGATCGTGGCGGGCGGCACCGCGATGCTGCTGATCGCCGTGGCGGCGTTCCAAGGCCAGGCGCTGGGCGTGATCCGCGTGCTTCGAACGCAGCAGCAGCTGGTGTCCGACGACGCGATACCCACGCAGCTGGCGCGCGCCGTGGGCCTGCCCGGCGTGACCTCGGACGTCCGGTTCCTGGCGCGGCTGCTCTTGATCGCGGCGATCGCGTGGCTCCTCTGGCTCGTTTGGCGGCGCGGCTACGACTGGATCGCGGCGTCCGGCTGGGCCCTGATCGCGTTCACGGTGGCCAGCTCGTGGCTACTGGGCTGGTACGTGCTGTGGCCGCTGCCGTTCGCTGCCATCGCCGACGACCGCAGGCTGAAGGTCGCGTCGCTGGCGCTGGTGGCGTACTTCGTGGCCATGCGCTGGCCGATCCTGGGCCTGGGGGAAGGCTAGGGCGCGGCCGGCGGGGCCCCGCACTTCGGCCCCGTGTCGGTCGGCTTCACCTTCAGCTGACGCCGCTCCGCCCTCACGACGCGCGGCGTGCCCTCCCCGTGGGAGTCGATCAACAGGTGGATGCGGTAGTCGGCGCCGTGGCGGCGGCCGCCGGGGAAGTGCGGCGCGCAGATCACGTCGTAGCGGGCGTGCGCCTCGGGGAAAGGGACGCCGTAGGAGCGGATGCCGCCGTTGTCGCGCGCCCACGCCTTGAACGCCTCGCGGTCGCGGTGGCGCCAGCGGCTCTCGCGCACGTCCTGCGGCACGTTGACGGCCGCGGCGGCGAACACCAGCAGGATGGCGCCGGCCAGGAGCAGCTCGCCGCGGCGGCGGCTCCTGAGCCAGCTCACCCGCTCGGCACCGGCGCCACCGCCAGCCAGCCGAGCAGGCTGACCGATGCGGCGTGCGTGCGGATCAACCCCTCGCGCGCCTCGTGCCGCACGATCGAGCCGCCGTCCCATGCGCGCGTGAAGACGCCCCTGCCGTCGCGCGCGTTGTCCAGCGCCCGGCGCGCGTTGCGGTACGCCAGCGCGTACCAGCGCGAGTCGCCGTCGCGGGCGCTCAGCTCGAGCATCCAGCGCAGGTAGATGGCGTCGTACTGCGGGCCGTGGTTGAGGTCGGCGCCGAAGCGGTCGAGCGACGCCTGCGCGATCTCCTCCGCCCGCTCGCACGCCTTCGAGTCCCGCGCCGCGCGGCAGATGACCAGGTGCGCGCCGATCATCGGCCCCTGCACGTAGCCCATCGGCACCGACGAGCTGTCGCTGCGGGCGTACAGGCCGGGCGTCGAGCTACGGAGGTGCGCGTCCCCCCACGCGATGAAGCGCCGCGCCAGCTTCAGGTACGAGCGCTTGCGGGTCGCCTCGTAGAGCATCGCGGCCAGGGCGGAGTTGGACGCCAGCGCCTCGCCGGCCTTGCGGGTGTGCCCGGTGTCCCACCACAGGCCGCCGCCCCTGGCCCAGCCGCGCGTGGACGAGAAGCGCAGCGCGCGCGCGGCGTCCTTCAGGTAGCGGCCTTCGTGGGTGGCGCGGTAGGCGTTCACGAAGGCGATGCCCCACCAGCCGTTGTCGTCGAACCAGGCCCGCTCGCGGCCGCCGCGCGGCGCGGGGTACGGGGCGAAGCCGCCGCTCGGCTTCAGCGCGGGGTCGAAGTAGGTCTCCGCCTTCTTGGCGAAGCGCTTGACGGCGCGCTTGTTGGTGGAGTTGGGCTGCGCGATCGCCACCGCGTTCAGCGACTCGAACAGCGGCACGATGCTCCAGATCGTGGCCAGCGGGAAGCGGTCGTGGTCCGGGCGGCGATCGCGGTACCAGCGCAGGCGGGAGTCCCACCAGAGGGCGCGCGCGTCGCTCACGCCGCGGCGCGCCAGCTTGAGGAACTGCGCGCGGTCGGCCTTGAGCTGGGCGCTGGGCGGCAGCGTGAGCTCCGACGCGTCGACCCGGTCGGCGTGCGCCACGGACGCCGGTGCGAGCACGGCCACGGCCACCAGGGCCGCGAGGATGGGCTTGGGTCTCAGCGGGGGCACGTGCGCCTCAGGCTAGCCGCCCGGCTGGTAATGCTTCGGCAGCGATGGCCACCGAGGCACCACCCGCCCGCGACCGGCTGCGCGGGCTCCGGAACGCCGTCCCGGAGGGGGCGGGGGTCGAGAGCTGGGTTCTTTCCGGGGTGATCGGCCTCTACTGCTGGCTGCTTGCGCCGGCCACCTCGGACCTGGCCGCGGCGGTGTTCCGCAGCGACGTGTTCGACCAGGGCGCGCTGATCTACAACGCGCAGTGGTACGACGGCCACCACCTGGTCGCCTACAGCCTGCTGTCGCCCCCGCTCGGGGCCCTACTGGGCACGCGCCTCCTGGGCGCGCTCTGCACGCTGGGCGCGACGATCGCGTTCGAGCGCATCGTGGTGCCGCGCCACGGCACAGCCGGGCGGGTGGCGGCGGTGCTGTTCGCGCTCACGCTGGGCTCGAGCCTGCTGATCGGCCGGATCGCGTTCGCGGTCGGCTTCTTCTTCGGCGTGCTCGCCGTGTACTTCGCGGTGCGCGAGCGGTACCTGGCGGCGTGCGCAGCCGCGGTGCTGGCCGCCCTCGGCAGCCCGCTGGCCGGGCTCTTCCTGGCCATGCTGGCGGGGGCGTGGCTGATCGTCTCGCGGCGCGCGTGGGCCCTGGCGCTGGCGGTGTGCGCCGTAGCGCCGTCGCTGGTGCTCCAGTTCGCGTTCCGCGAGGGCGGCACGTTCCCGTACGGCTGGGTCAGCTTCGGCCAGCTGCTGGTGCTGGTCGCCCTGTTCGCGCTCACGCTGCCGCGGTCCGAGCGGCTGCTCTGGGTCGCGGTGGTCCTGTACCTGGTGCTGGGGATCTACGCGCAGGCGGTGCCCTCGCAGCTCGGAGGCAACGTCAACCGCCTGGGCACGATCGTCGGCGCGCCGCTGATGGCGCTCGTGCTGTGGAACCGGCGCCGCTTCCTGCTGCTGTTCGCCCTGCCGTACCTCCTGTGGTGGCCGATCCACTCGGTGCTGCGCGACCTGCCCAACGCGGGCGGGGCGATCACCGAGTCCGCCTACTACGAGCCGCTCAACGACTGGCTGGAGCGCAACACGGACGGCCCGATCCGCATCGAGATCCCGCCCACGCGCAACCACTGGGAGGGCGTGTACGTGGGCGAGCGCTTCCAGCTGGCGCGCGGGTGGGAGCGGCAGCTGGACCAGAAGTACGACGCCCTCTACTACGGGACCGTGATCACCCCGGCCCGCTACCGCCGCTGGCTGGTGCGCAACGCGGTGCAGTACGTGGCGCTGTCGAACGCGCCGACCGACTTCGCCGCGCGGTCGGAGGCGGACCTGCTGGTGCAGGAGCCCCTGCCGTACCTCGAGCTGGTGTGGCAGAACCGCGACTGGAAGCTGTGGCAAGTGCAGAAGCCGGCGCGGCTCCTCTCGGGGCCCGGGCGGCTCACGGACGCGACGCCGGACTCGTTCACGATCCAGGCCGACCGGCCCGGCCGCTTCGTCATGCGGCTGCACTTCTCGCCGTACTGGAAGCTGGTGGAGGGCTCGGGCTGCGTGCGCGTGGGGGCCCGCAACTGGACCGAGGTGCGACTCGAGCGCCCCGGCCGGGCGGTGGTCAGGGAGAGCTTCAGCCCTATTCGGGTGCTGAGCCAGGGGCCCCGCTGTAGCTGACCGCGGGCTCCGCCTGGCCTGCCGGCGGCGGCGCGGTGCCGGGCGCGGGCTCCGCCCGCTCGGCCCTGCGGGCCTCCCTGCGGCGCCACCACCAGGCCAGAGCCAGGTAGACGCCGATGGCGTACGCCCAGCCCACGAAGATGTCGATCACCCAGTGCTCGCCCAGGTAGACCAGCGAGAAGCCCATCAGCAGCGAGTAGGCCAGGAAGGGGATCCGCCAGCGCCAGCCCTTGTGCCAGAACAGCATCGTCATCAGCATCGGGAAGGCCGCGTGCAGCGATGGCATGGCCGCCACCTGGTCGACCCAGTTCTTCTCGACCGCGGACGTGATCGACTTGGTGCCCGTGTGCTCGAACATCGCGTCCTTGATCTTCGTGACCCTGCCGATCTTGCCGGTGTCGCTGGCCAGCCACGGCGGCACGGCGGGGTAGAGCACGTAGGTGGCGAAGCCCGCCGCCGAGAGCCACATCACCATCGTCCGCCACTTGCGGAACAGCGGGTAGGCGAACCGCCACAGGATCACCGCCAGCGTGAGCGTTCCGAAGAAGTGCGTTATGTAGGTGACCCAGGTGACGTAGTCGTACCAGGACAGCGCTGAGGGGTCGTAGAGCTCGGACTGGAGCCCGACGTTGGGCAGCGGCAGGCCGAACATGAGCTTGTCGGCCTTGATCTGCGGGCTGAGGTGCGGGGTGAACCCGGTCTCGTCCGCGATGCT
>DASVQK010000035.1:0-2754 GCA_036389105.1 Thermoleophilaceae bacterium | reverse complement strand
TTCGCCCGAACCTGATCTCCTCGATCCCGATCCGCTGGCCGTTGGCAAGGCGGCAGTTGGTGATCGGCAGATCCTGACGGATCAGGCCCCAGAGGAAGGAGTTGAGGTTCTTCGACTTCCACTCGGTGCCGGGCATGTTCTGCGGCTGCGAGTCGCCGATCCCCCCATCCTGGTAGATGAGGTAGGTCGACAGCGACGACAGGAATCCGGATTGGCCGATGGGCCGGTCCATCTCTTCCCCCCTTTTCCAATGCGATCCTTGATTGCCGGCCGTGTGCAGCGCGGATAGCCGGTGAGGCACGTCAGAGAATCACGTTTGCTCCGGGAATCCCTGGTCTGCTCGACCTTTGTAGGGGATGGTGCGCGACGGTGAGGCGAATGGCGTGGGGGTACGTTCCGGCCTCGAAGCTCGACTCGCATCCTCCGAAGATATTGTCGCGGACGGGTTGTAGCGCAAGTTTCTTGGGCATCTCGGCGCAGGACCTGTTGTGTACGCTGCGGCACTCCACGAGTACTCCAGCTGACGAACGTCGCGTGGTGATCGTCGGCATCGTCGTAGCCATGTACCTCCCATGTTCGACATGATCAACGCCGTGCACTGACCGCGCGCGGCCCAGGATGGGGGAGGAGGGCTCCGGACCGAAGTCTGGAGCCCTCCTCCGTTCGCGGGCGTATCACCAGGAGATCGTGAGTGCCCCCGTTAGGGCTGCATGAGGACTGAGCGATACTTCCCGGCCACGGGGAACAAACGCAATCGGCGCGGATTTCAATCGGCGCAGTGGTGATGTCGCAGGGCGTACCAGTTGCATCCTTCTGGCAGGGGCGCCTACTTTCATGAAAACGCCGACCTCTTCGGGCCACCTTCGCTCCGCACCCGCCGCGATGCTCGACCGAATGAACCCCGGGGAGCTCTTCCTCGATTCGCTGCCGAAGATCGAGAGCATCGCCGCGTCGGTGTGCCGGATGTACAGCGTGTGGGGCGACGACGCCGACGAGTTCGCCTCGTGGGCGAAGGAGCGGCTGATCGAGAACGACTACGCCGTCCTGCGCAAGTACCGCGGCGAGAGCGAGCTGAACACCTTCCTGACGGTGGTGGTCACGCGGCTCTTCCACGCCCACGCCCGCGAGCGGATGGGGCGGTGGCGGAACTCCGCCGTGGCCGAGCGGCTGGGGCAGCTCGCCAAGGACCTGGAGGTGCTGGTGTACCGCGACGGCTGCTCGCTGAGCGAGGCCGGCGAGCGGCTGCGCTCGGCCGGCCGCACCGGGCAGTCCGACGCCGAGCTGGCCCGGCTGCTGGGCAAGCTCCCGCTGCGGGCGCCGCTCCGCCCGGTCGACGCCGGCGCCGACCCGCTGGAGCACGCGCCGGGCAGCAGCCGCGCCGACGACCGCGTGGCCGCCGCCGAGGCCGAGCGGCACCGGCAGGCCGTGCTGGCCGCGCTGTTCCGGGCCCTGGGCGGGCTGCAGCCCGAGGAGCGCATGATCGTGCGCATGAACCTGGCGGACGGGCGCAGCGTGGCCGACGTGGCACGGGCGCTGAAGCTGGACCAGCAGGGCCTCTACCGCCGCGTGAACCGGCTGCGCGAGCAGCTCCGGAAGGCGCTGGAGGGGCAGGGTGTGTCTCGAACCGATGTGCGCGAGCTCCTGGAGGACCAGGGCGCCTGAGCGCCCTGCGGCGCAATGCGGCGCCGTGGGTCCATCCAATCAGGTAAGCGCACGAATCTCCAGGGGGTGCGGTGAATGAACCCGTGATCGACGACGCGCGGCTGGCGGCCCTGCTCGACGGCCGCTTGGACGCGGCCGAAAGGGAACAGGCGCTCGCCCGGATCGCCGACTCCGACGACGACTACCAGGTGTTCGCCGACGCCGCGGCCATCCTGCGCGAGCACGAGGCGCAGGGCGCCGCCGCCGTGCCGGAGGAGCCGCAGCCAGAGCCCCCGGTGGCGGAGGAGACGCGCGTGATCCCGCTGCGCCGCCGCGTCCGGGCGTGGCCCACCGCCGCGTGGGGCGCCCTGGCAGCGGTGCTCGTGGCGGTCGCGCTGATCCCGGTGCTGCGCGCCCGCGGGGGCGATCCGTACGACCCGGCGCGCCTCGCCGCGGGCGTGAACGACGGCCAGGCCAGGCTGCCGGCCGGGTGGGTCTCGGCTTCCCGCTGGCGCGTCAACCGCGGGGTAGAGGATCCGGCCTACGAGGCGCGTGGGGCACGCGCCGGAGCCTTGCTCGTGGACCTGGAGGTGGCGGTGCGCACGCGCAATGCTGCTGCGACGGACACTGTGGTAGCGGATTTGCGCCGGACCATCCGGGGTGTCGGCTATGGCTTGGACACGTATGAGCAGATCGCCAGCCATGCGGGAGATCGGCCCGAACGGCTGTCTGGGCTGCTGAAGGACGCCCGCGAAGACATTCGTTCGTTGCTGCCCCCGCCATACGTGGACGCCGGGGCGTGGACAGAGGCGGCGCTGCTCGCCGCGCACGGGCGCGACGAGGCGTTCTTCCGCAGGCGCGAGAGCCGCGCGGAGATCGGCCGGATCGCCGGCCTGCCGCTGGGCGGTGAAGGCAAAGCGGCGGCGGAGCGCGTCCGGGTCGCGCTGGCTGCGAAGAGCGCTCCCGACTGGGCCGCCCTGAAGGACGACCTGGGGAAGATCCTTTACGCGCTGGGCAGCTACGTGGACACAACCGCCGGAGACGACCCGGCGCAGTAGCCTTCGCGGCATGTGGCGGTCCAAACCGGGAAGCGGGCACCGGGCTCGATCCCGG
>DASVQK010000034.1:0-1809 GCA_036389105.1 Thermoleophilaceae bacterium | reverse complement strand
TTACCTCACCAACAAGCTAATGGGCCGCGGGCCCATCCCGATGCGGAGGCCGAAGCTACCTTTACTGACACCACTGATGTGGTGTGAGCACATCCGGTATTAGCCCGAGTTTCCCCGGGTTGTCCCAGTCATCGGGGCAGGTTACCCACGTGTTACTCACCCGTTCGCGGCTTTGCCCCAGGCCGAAGCCTGGTTCGTCGCCCCACTTGCATGTGTTAAGCACGCCGCCAGCGTTCGTCCTGAGCCAGGATCAAACTCTCCGTAAAAGACTGTCGTGTCATCCGGCTCCCGAAGGAGCCGGTTTCACTGTCTAATTCAGAAAGCTGTCAGGTCCGTACTGCTCTGGCACTCCCAAGTACACCTACGGGAGCGCCCCGGACTTGACGGGATTCGGCTATAGCCCACCGTCGACGAGCGACGGCGGGGTCGAACCTGGACGCGACCCGTCGAGCTCCCGAGGGAGGCCGGCGAGTCGCACACGCTGTTGAGTTTTCAAAGACCGCCGCGCCCTCGGGCGGGGACTCCGCCCTCCGACGCTGCTGGAGATCCGGGCATGGGTCTCCAGAGCCGACCAGCGAGTATAGCGCCGCAACCCGGCTCGGACAACGGGTCGAGCCCGGTCTAGCCGGCCGCGCGCAGGCGGGCGAACCGCCGCCTGCCGAGCTGGACCACGCGCCCGTCGAGCCGGTCCGGCGGGACGTCCAGATCCGCGGCGGAAAGCGGCTCTCCGTCCAGCTTCACGCCCCCCTGGCCGAGCAGGCGCCTGGCCTCGGAGCGCGAGATGCCGAACGCCTCCGCCAGCAGCGCGGGGAGGTGGACGGCGGCGTCGCCCGCCGGCAGCGGGTGCTCGGCGATCGACTCGGGCACGTCGTGCCGCACGTGGACGCGGTCGAAGTGGGCCTCGGCCTCCCGGGCCGCCTCCTCCCCCGCGAAGCGGGCGACCAGCTCACGCGCGAGGGCGCGCTTGGCCTCCACGGGCGCGGCCCCGGGGTCGAACGCGCGGTCGAGCAGCAGCTCGTAGTACGCCGGCATCGCCGCGTCGGGCACGCTCATCGTCTTCCCGAATATCTCCTCGGGCGGCTCCGTGACGCCGATGTAGTTGCCCTCGGACTTGGACATCCGCTTCTTCCCGTCCGTGCCAGGAAGGATCGGCATGGTGAGCGCCACCTGCGGCGCCACGCCGTAGGCCTGCTGGACGTCGCGCGCGAGGAGCAGGTTGAAGAGCTGGTCGGTGCCGCCGAGCTCGACGTCCGAGCGGACGGCGACCGAGTCGTAGCCCTGGAGCAGCGGATAGAGCAGCTCGAGCATCGAGATCGGGGTGTGCGCCGTCCAGCGCTGTGCGAAGTCGTCGCGCTCGAGCAGCTGGGCGACCGTCGAGGTCCGCGCGAGTTGGAACAGCTCCTCCATCGACATGTCGAGCCACTCGCCGTTGCGCCGCACCTCGGTCCGGTCGGGGTCGAGCACCGTGTAGGCCTGGCGCTGATAGGTCTCGGCGTTGCGGTCGATCTCGGCGGCGTCGAGCTGCGGGCGCGCGGCGCTGCGGCCGCTCGGGTCCCCCACCCTCGCCGTGTAGTCACCGACTATCAGCACCACCGTGTGCCCGAGATCCTGGAACTCGCGCAGCTTCTGGAGGACCACGACGTGCCCGAGGTGGATGTCCGGCGCCGTGGGGTCGAGGCCCAGCTTCACGCGCAAGGGACGCCCCGCGGCGAGCTTGCGCTCGAGCTCGCCGGCGGGGAGCGCGTCGACAGCGTTGCGCAGGAGGTGGGCGGCGTCGGGCGCCTGGGGGCCGGTCACCCCCGCGATGCT
>DASVQK010000033.1:0-5748 GCA_036389105.1 Thermoleophilaceae bacterium | reverse complement strand
AGGCGCTGGCGGGCTGAGACTGCTTGGCTTGCTCGGCGTCCCTGAGGCTCGTGACGAAGAGCGTCTTGTCGATGC
Source organism: Thermoleophilaceae bacterium (assembly GCA_036389105.1). GTDB lineage: Bacteria > Actinomycetota > Thermoleophilia > Solirubrobacterales > Thermoleophilaceae > AC-37. Next base: position 5,673 of record DASVQK010000033.1, on the reverse strand, counting down.
GGCCCTGGAAGATCGGCACCCCGAGCTCCATGCACTTCACGATTACTTCGCGCCGGTGCATCCCGGCCTCGCGTGCAAGCTCGGTGGGCGTCAGGTGGATCGCCATGGAGTGTGTCTCCCTCCGTCGCTGAAGTGGACCGACGAATTGTTACCGCTTGCGCCGGACGGCGCAACGGTTTCGGCGCAAACTGCGCTGATTACGGCCCTTTTTCGTGCGAATCGGCGCCGATTCGGCCCCTGTCGCGCCATCTGGACGACTGATCAGGCGTAGACCCCGTCCAGCCACGCCTTGAGCGCCGCCTCGTGCGCCGCGGCGTCGACGCCCTCCACGAACAGGTGCGCGCTCATCCCGACGACGCTGCCGTAGTGGTTGCGCCCGAAGAAGCGGTACAGGCCGTCGGCGGTCCGGACGCCGAGGAACTCCGGCGTCGAGTAGTCGATCACGCCGTCGAGCGTGCCGGCGCCGCCGAGCGACGCGTGGACCGAATCGCCCGCAGCCGCGTCCGGGGAGACGCCCAGGGCGGCGCGCAGCGCATTCATCGCGTCCGGCGCCCCGGCGGCGTCGGGCCCCTCGATGCCGGCCGACGGCTGGCCGACGTAGGTGACCTGTCGGCCCTTGAAGTGCTCCAGGTACTGCCCGAGGGTGTGGAGGTAGAAGTCGGTGTGGCCGTCGATGGCGTCGTACTGGTCCTCCCAGCCGTCGGCCAGGATCCCGCTGTGGACGTAGCGCAGGTGCGCCGTGCCGCCCTCGCGGGCCTCGATCGCGTACTCGAGGGCGTTGAAGGTGCCGTCCGGCGACTCCATGCGGACCGCGAAGCGGTGCGGCGGGTCCCAGGTCGTGACGGGTCCGCCCTCCGGCGGCGCGCCGCCGGCGGGGATCTCCATCCCCGTCGGGAACTGCCAGGCCGCGGTATCGGCGGTGATCGCGGCCCAGACGTCGTCCGGGGAGGCTGGCAGGTCGAGCTCGCGGGCGATCTCGAACTCACGGCTCATTGCTGGGGCTCCTTGTCGTTCGTGATGGTGGGGTGCAGTGCGACGACGAACCGGTGCGGACGACCGCCGGGAGCGGCCTCGTCGTGGTACTTCGCGACGAGGCCGTTGACCGCGTCCGCCAGCTCGACGGCGAACGCGGCCCGGTCCCTCGCGGACGCGAACCGCACCTCGCTGTCGATTCCCAGGGTCGCGAGCGGCTTGCCGGCCTCGCTCGCGCCGCTGATGAGCTCGCCGACCTCGCCGACCATGCGCCCCGCCACCGCGAGCAGCCAGCGCGCGGAGCGCTGGTCCGGCTCACGTGAGGGATCCGGCGCGACCGCCGAGAGCGCCGTCGGCGAGATCACGTAGGACGCGGCCGTCGCCTGGAGCACGCGCTCGGTGCAATTGCCCTTGCGGCGCTCCTCGACTAGCTCCACCAGGCCATGGCGCTCCAGGGCCCGCAGGTGGTAGTTCGCCTTCTGGCGGGTGAGCCCGACGCGTGCCGCCAGCGTGCTGGCGGAGCGGGGGTCGGCCAGCTCGGCCAGCAGGCGCGCCCGGATCGGGTCGAGCGACGCCTCGGCGGCGGCCGGGTCGTCGATGACGGCGACGTCGTGCATGGGCGCACCTTATTCACCGACAACTATTCTTGTCAAGTCCATTTCTATTGTCGGATCGCGCGGGCCGGGGACTCGCGCGACGTCCGGCTCAAACGGGGTTCGGCACCTCGACGAAGGTGTGGCGCACCCCGAAGCGGTCGGCCAGCAGGTCGCCCAGGCGGCGTACTCCGAAGGTCTCGGTGGCGTAGTGGCCGCAGGCCAGGAACGCCACGCCGCTCTCCCTGGCGTCCGCCATCGCGGGCTCCTCGGGCTCGCCGGTGACGATCGCGTCCAGGCCCAGGCGCACCGCCTCCACGAGCGCCGAGCCGCCGCCGCCTGACACCACCCCGACGCTCTCCACGGCACGCCCGTCGCCCTCGAACACCAGCGGGTCGCGGCCGAACGTCGAGCAGCAGCGCTCCGCCAGCGCCTCCAGCGCGATCGGCTCCCCGGCGTGTCCCACGAACCCGATCGCCCGGCCCCGCGCCTGGCCGAACGGCTCGCCGCGGCGCAGCCCCAGCTCCTGGCAGATCAGCGCGTTGTTGCCCACCTCGGCGTGCGCGTCCAGCGGCAGGTGGTAGGCGGCCAGCGACATGTCGGCGTCGAACAGCGCCTCGAGGCGGCCCTTGAGCTGGGCATCGACCCTCAGCGGGCCCGATCCCCAGAAGATCCCGTGGTGGCACAGCACCATCCCGGCGCCCGCGGCGGCGGCCCGCCCGAACAGCTCGCGGTGGGCGGAAACCCCGGTCACGACGTGGTCCACCTCGTCGCGGCCGGTCACCTGGAGGCCGTTCGGGCCGTAGTCCTCGAACGACGGCGCGTCGAGCAGGTCGTCGAGGAAGGCGATGATCTCGTCGCGGCCGGCCACGCGCGCAACGTTAACCTGCCGCTCGAGATGCCCGAGCCCGACCCGTTCCTCGAGTCGCTGATGGACACGAGCCTGTACTCGATGGGCGCGTTCTTCAGCGACCGGCACCCCGACCTGGTGGACGAGGTGATCGACCAGAGCGTCGAGATCGAGGATCGCGGCCTGCGCGGCTACGCCGACGACAACGGCCTGTCCGTGGAGGAGTGCTTCGACACCTTCCTCACGGGCCTGGCCGTGCGCTACTACAAGGCGGTGGCGGCGTAGTGCTCCGCCGCGCGCTTCCCGTCGCGCTGGTGGCGCCGGCGCTCACGCTCGCCGCCGCGGGGTGCGGCGGTGGCGGCGGCGGCGACTCCTCGGGCAGCGCCGACGCCGCCCCGGCCTCCGGCTCGCCGGCGACCGGCGCCGCCAGCGCGCGCGGCGTGAAGCTGGCCAAGGTGGGCACGTTCTCGGAGCCCGTCTACGCGATCGGTGCGCCCGGGGACCGCTCGCGGCTGTTCGTGGTGGAGCAGGCCGGGCGCATCCGCGTCAGGCGAAAGGGCCGCACGCTGGGCCGCCCGTTCCTGGACATCCGGAGCAGGGTGCTGGCCGGGGGCGAGCGCGGCCTCCTGTCGATGGCGTTCGCCCCCGACTACCAGCGCTCCGGGCTCTTCTACGTCTACTTCACGGGGCGCAACGGCGACGTCCGCATCCAGCAGTTCAGGCGCTCGTCCGGCAACCCCAGCGTGGCCGACGCGGCCTCCGGCCGCGACGTGCTGCGCGTGGCCCACAGCCGGTACCCGAACCACAACGGCGGACAGCTCCAGTTCGGGCCCGACGGGTACCTCTACGCGGGCCTCGGCGACGGCGGCGGGGGCGGCGACCAGGACCGCCGCGGGCAGGACCTTGGCACGCTCCTGGCCAAGCTGGTCCGGATCGACCCGCGTCCCGGCGGCGGCTACGACGTGCCCGCCGGCAACCCGTTCGCCGGCCGCTCCGGCGCGCGCGACGAGATCTGGGCGTACGGGCTTCGCAACCCCTATCGCTTCTCGTTCGACCGCAGGACGGGCGACCTGACCATCGGGGACGTGGGGCAGGACAGGTTCGAGGAGGTCGACTTCGTGCGCGGCGCCGGGAGGGGCGCGAACTACGGCTGGAGCGTGTTCGAGGGCTTCAGCCGCTTCCGCTCCGGCAGGGCGCCCGGACACGTGAAGCCGGTACTGGCGCCGAGCCAGGACGACGGCTTCTGCGCCCTGATCGGCGGCTACGTCGTGCGCGACGCCAAGCTCAAGGCCCTGTACGGGCGCTACGTCTACGGCGACAACTGCAACCCGCGGATCTACTCGGTCAGGCTGCGGGCCGGCGCTGCGAAGGGCAACCGGGCCACCGGCCTGCGGATCGGCGGACTGTCGAGCTTCGGCGAGGACGCCGCCGGGCACGTCTACGCGACGTCGCTGGGCGGGGCTGTCTACCGCCTGGCGCGCAAGTAGGCCAGAATCCAGGGCACACCCGCAGAGGAGGCTTCCGCGTGCCCTACTTCAAAGACGACAGCGAGGTCTACCAGTTCATCGGCAAGCTCTTCGAGGACCTGGCGACCGACGACGAGCTCGGCCCGAAGTTCCGCAAGGCCGACACGATCGTCCAGTACCAGTACCGCAACCCCGAGTCCCAGATCACGGTGAGGATGAAGGAGAACGAGGAGCCGCAGGTGGATCTCGGCCCCACCGACATGGAGCCCGAGGTGGTGATGACCATGGAGGCCGACACGGCCCACAAGTTCTGGCTCGGCAAGGTCAACGTCACCGTCGCCCTCGCGCGCGGCCAGATGAAGGCCAAGGGCCCGGTCGCCAAGATCCTGAAGCTGGTCCCGCTGGTCAAGCCGGTGTTCCCGCGCTACCGCGCGATGCTCAGCGAGCAGGGCCGCGACGACCTGGTCGAGGCCGCCTGAGCATGGAGGCGGGAGAGTCGCTGGTCGACCAGCTCGGCGGCCGTCAGATGGCCGGGTTCAAGGACTTCGCGCAGTACGAGGCGCGGACCCGTGTGGTGGTGGGGCGCGGCCAGATAGAGGGCGCGGGCTTCGAGTTCATGAAGGAGGGCGCCAAGCGCGTGTTCGTGGTCACCGACCAGGTGATCCGCGGCACCGGCCTAATCGACCGCGTGACGGCCGGGGTGGAGGACGGCGGCCTGGAGGTGGCGGGCGTGTTCGACGACGTGCCGCAGGACTCGGCGACCGACGTGGTGGAGCGCTGCGCCGAGGAGGCGAGGGCGGCCGGCGCCGACTCGTTCCTCGCGGTTGGCGGCGGCTCCGTGATGGACACGGCCAAGGTGGCGGCGGTGGTGTTCACGCACGGCGGCACCGTGCACGACTACGAGGGCCTGTACGCGCTGCCGCGCGCGGAGGACGGGATGGGCGAGCCGCTGCCGATCGCGCCTCTGGCCTGCATACCCACGACCGCCGGCACGGGCTCCGAGGTGTCGATGGGCGCCGTCGTGAAGGACCACGCGGCCAAGGTCAAGCTCGAGCTGGCCGACATGCCGCTGTTCCCGCGCCTGGCGATCCTCGACCCGGAGTCCACGCGCACGCTGCCGCCGGCCATCGCCGCGGCGACCGGCATGGACGCGATGACGCACGCCGTGGAGGGGTACGTCGCGCTCGACTGGAGCCCGCACAACGACGCCACGGCGCTTCACGCGCTGCGCCTGATGCGCGAGAACCTGGAGCGCGCGGTGCACGAGCCGGCCGACGACCAGGCACGCGGCAACATGCTCGTGGCGGCGTCGCTGGCGATCACCATCAACCTGGGCGCCACGCACTCGATGTCACACCCGTGCGGGGCGCGGTACGGCGTGGCGCACGGCGTGGCCAACGCGATCAACCTGCCACACGTGGTGCGCTTCAACGCCGCCGGCGGCACCGACATCGCCAACCGCTACCGCGACGTGAACGAGGTGCTGGGCCTGGAGGTGGGCGGGTCCGACGAGGAGGTGGGCGACGCGCTGGCGTCGCACGTCAGCGAGCTGATCGGCTCGCTGGGACTGCCCAGGCGTCTCACCGAGGTGGGCGTGCCCGAGGAGGGCATCCCGGCCCTCGTGGAGGGCGCCATGGGCGACGGCTGCACGCTGATGAACCCGCGCGAGCCGAGCGAGGACGACTTCACCGAGCTGTACCGCCAGGCGCTGTGACTTCCGACGCAGACCGAGGAGGCAACTGATGGCCGTCGCACCCACGCAGGACGTCAGGACCTACGGGAACTACATCGG
>DASVQK010000032.1:0-5815 GCA_036389105.1 Thermoleophilaceae bacterium | reverse complement strand
CCCCTCGCAGGAGCGCGTGATCGCCCAGGCGCTGGCCGCCGCCGGACTCGAGCCCGGCGACGTCGACGCCGTCGAGGCGCACGGCACCGGCACGACGCTCGGCGACCCGATCGAGGCGCAGGCGCTGCTCGCGACCTACGGCCAGCGCCGCGACGGCCGCGGAGCGCTGCGGCTCGGCTCGATCAAGTCGAACATCGGCCACGCGCAGGCGGCCGCCGGCGTCGCCGGCGTGATCAAGATGGTCGAGGCGCTCCGCCACGAGCAGCTGCCGAAGACGCTGCACGTCGATACGCCGACCCCGCACGTCGACTGGGAGGCCGGGCAGGTCGAGCTCCTGCGCGAGCCGCAGCCGTGGCAGCCGCGCACCGGCCGCCCGCGGCGCGCGGGCGTCTCGGCGTTCGGGGTCAGCGGCACGAACGCGCACCTGATCCTCGAGGAGGCGCCGGCCGCGGCGGCGAAGCCGGCCGTCCGCGGGCAGAGTCACGACGGTGCCGTGGCCTGGCTCCTGTCGGCGAAGACGGAGCCCGCGCTGCGCGCCCAGGCCGAGCGCCTGCGCGCCCACGTCGAGGCGCATCCCGAGCTCGACCCGCTCGACGTCGCCCACACGCTCGCGAGCGCCCGCGCGCAGCTCGAGCGCCGCGCGGCGGTCGTCGGGTCCGACCGCGAGTCGCTGCTCGCCGGCCTTCGCGCGCTCGAGCCGCGCAAGCCCCTCGGCGGCAGGACCGCGTTCATGTTCACCGGCCAGGGCGCCCAGCGCGCCGGCATGGGGGCCGAGCTCTACGAGCGCTACCCCGCGTTCCGCGAGGCCCTCGACGCGGTGTCGGAGCGAGTCGGCGAGATCCCGCGCGAGCAGGAACGGCTCGACAGGACGGAGCACACCCAGGCGGCCCTCTTCGCGCTGGAGGTCGCCCTTCACCGCCTCCTCGAGAGCTTCGGCCTGAAGCCCGACTTCCTGATCGGCCACTCGATCGGCGAGCTGACGGCGGCGCACGTCGCGGGCGTGCTGTCGCTCGAGGATGCGTGCAGGCTCGTCTCCGCGCGGGGCGAGCTGATGGGCGCGCTGCCGGAGGGCGGGGCGATGCTCGCGATCGAGGCCGCCGAGGACGAGCTCGAGCTCCCCGACGGCGTCTCGCTCGCCGCCGTGAACGGTCCGCGGGCGGTGGTGGTCTCCGGGACCGCGGCGGCGATCGACGAGCTCGAAGCGCGGTGGAGCGAGCGCGCCCGCCGCACCAACCGCCTGCGGGTCAGCCACGCCTTCCACTCGCACCTGATGGAGCCGATGCTCGACGAGTTCCGGAACGTCGCCGAGAGCCTGACGTTCAATGCTCCGCGGGTCCCGATCGTCTCGAACGTCACCGGGGAGCCGGCGACCGAGCTCGCGTCGCCGAACTACTGGGTGCGCCACGTGCGCGAGGCCGTGCGCTTCGCCGACGGCGTTCGCTTCCTGGAGCGGCAGGGCGTCACGCGCTTCCTCGAGCTCGGCCCCGACGGCGTCCTCGCCGGGCTGGCAGCCCAGACGATCGAGGGCGAGGCGCTGCTCGTCCCGGCGCTCCGCAGGGACCGTCCCGAGCAGCCGGCCCTCACCGGCTTCCTTGCCGAGGCGCACGTGCACGGCGCGAACCTCGACTGGAGCACCGTGCTCGAAGGCGGGCGTAGGGTCGAGCTGCCGACCTACCCGTTCCAGCGCGAGCGCTACTGGTTGATGCCCGATGCCGGCCGCGGCGACCCGTCGGCCTTCGGCCTGACCGCCGCCGAGCATCCGCTGCTCGGCGCCGTGGTGCCCGGCGCGGGCGAGCGCGACGACTGGATCTTCACCGGCCGGCTGTCGCTGTCGGCGCAGCCGTGGCTGCGCGACCACGTCGTGATGGGCGCGGCGCTCCTGCCCGCGACCGCGTTCGTCGAACTGGCCCTGCGCGCGGCGGCCGAGGCGGAGCTCGAGGCGGTGGAGGAGCTGACGATCGAGGCGCCGCTCGTGCTCCCCGAGCACGGATCGCTCCAGGTCCAGGTGACGGTCGCCGCCGCGGACGAGGAGGGCCGGCGCGAGGTCGGGATCTTCGGTCGCCCGGACGCGCCCGGCGCCGGCTGGACCCGCCACGCGTCGGGCACGATCGGCGGCGCGGCCGCCGGGGAGGTGGCGGCCACGCCCGCCACGGAATGGCCGCCCGACGGTGCGGCGCAGGTCGAGACGGAGTTCCTCTACGACCGCCTGGCCGAGCACGGCTTCGCTTACGGGCCGGCGTTCCAGGGCCTGCGCGCGGCCTGGCGGCGCGGCGACGAGCTGTTCGCCGAGGTCGCGCTGCCCGAGGACCAGCTCGGCGGGGCGCGGCGCTTCGGCGTGCACCCCGCGTTGCTGGACGCCGCGCTCCACGCGACGCTGATCGCGCCGGGCGAGGCGGCCCCGAGCCTGCCGTTCTCGTGGGAGGGCGTTCGGCTCGCGGCCGCGGCGACGTCGTCGCTGCGGGTCACGATCGCGCCCGCGGGCCAGGGCGAGGGCGTGTCGCTGGCCGCGGTCGACGAGGGCGGCGCGACGGTGCTCACGGCCGAGCGGCTCGTGACGCGCCCGCTCGGGACCGGAGGGCTCACGGTTCCGGCGGCAGACGACGGGCTGTACGTGGTCGAGTGGATCCAGGCCCTCGCCGCTCCCACCAACGGCCGGCCCCCGCTCGTCGCCGCCGTCGGCGATGTCCCCGCGCCGGCCGATGCCGACCGCCACCCGGACCTCGCGACGCTCAGCGCCGCGCTCGCGGCCGGAGCGGACGCTCCGGACGTGGTGCTCGCGCGGGTCGGCGGCGCGCACGACGAGGGCGCGACCACGCCCGCGCACGCGCGGGAGCTCACCGCCGCGGCACTCGAGCTCATGAAGACCCACATCGCGGGCGAGCGCCTCGCGGCGAGCCGTCTCGTGCTCGTGACGAGCGACGGGGTGGCCGCGCGGTCCGGTGAGGCGCCGGATCTGGCCTCCGCGGCGGTCTGGGGACTGGTGCGCAGCGCTCAGGCGGAGCACCCCGGCCGCTTCGCGCTCGTGGACCTGGACGCCGCGCCCGCCTCGATCGAGGCGCTGCCGGCGGCGCTCGCGAGCGACGAGCCGCAGCTCGCGTTGCGCGACGGGGCGCTGCTCGCGCCGAGGCTCGAGCGCGCGCCCGCCGCCACCGGCGCGGACGTCCGCGCCCTCGATCCCGACGGGACCGTGCTGATCACCGGCGGAACCGGCGGCCTGGCCGCGATCGTGGCGCGGCACCTGGCGACGCACCATGGCGTTCGCAACCTCATGCTCGCTTCCCGCAGCGGCGCCGGCGCCCCGGGCGCCGCCGAGCTGCTGACGGAGCTGACGGAGCTCGGCTGCGAGGTACGCGTCGAGGCCTGCGACGCGGCCGACCGCGCTCGGCTCGCGGAGCTGATCGGGTCGATAGCTCCGGACCGCCCGCTCACGGCGGTCGTACACGCGGCGGGCGTGCTCGACGACGCCACGATCGAGTCGCTCGACGTGGACCGGATCGGACGCGTGACGCGCCCGAAGCTCGACGCCGCCCTGCACCTCGACGAGCTGACGGCAGACGCCGACCTGGCGGCGTTCGTCCTGTTCTCGTCGGCCGCGGCGATCCTCGGCTCTCCCGGCCAGGCGAGCTACGCGGCGGCCAACGCCGCGCTCGAGGCGCTTGCGCAGCGACGGCGCGCGCGGGGGCGGGTCGCGATCGCGCTCGCATGGGGCCCGTGGGAGGTGGCGACCGGCATCACGGGCGCGATGCGGGAGCTCGACCGCGCGCGGGTCGAGGGCGCCGGGCTCGTCCCGCTGCCGGCGGAGCGCGGCCTCGCGCTCCTGGATCGCGCGCTCGCACGCGACGACGCGGTCGTCGCGCCGGTGGACCTCGACTTCGTCCGGCTCCGCGAGCGTGCGCGTGCCGGGCTGATGGCTCCGCTGCTGAGCGGACTCGTGCGCGTGCCGAGCAGGCGCGACGGCGCGGGCGCGGGCGTCCTGGCGGGCAGGCTGGCCGAGGCGCCGGCGGAGGAGCGCGACCGGATCGTTCTCGAGCTGGTGCGCGCGCAGGCCGCCGCGGTGCTCGGCCACTCGTCGGCCGACGCCGTGGAGCCCGAGCGCCCGTTCAAGGAGCTGGGCTTCGACTCCCTGGCCGGGGTCGACCTGCGCAACCGCCTCAGCCACGCGAGCGGCCTGCGACTGCCGGCGACGCTCGTCTTCGACCACCCCACCCCCGCCGCGGCCGCGCGCTACCTGCGTGCGGAGGCCGAGGGCCTGGAACGCGGGCGCGCGCTCGTCAGGCGCGCGCCGCGCCGCCACGACGAGCCGGTCGCGATCGTCGGCATGGCCTGCCGCTACCCCGGCGGGGTCGCGTCCCCGGAGGACCTGTGGCGGCTCGTGACAGCGGGCGGCGACGGCATCTCGGAGTTCCCGCACGACCGCGGCTGGGACGTCGACCGCCTCTACGACCCCGATCCCGACCGTCCCGGCACCTCCTATACGCGCGAGGGCGGGTTCGTGGACGGCGCCGCCGAGTTCGACGCCGACTTCTTCGGGATCAGCCCGCGCGAGGCGCTCGCGATGGACCCGCAGCAGCGGCTGCTGCTCGAGACGGCGTGGGAGACGCTCGAGCGCGCGGGAATCGACCCGGCCACGCTGCGCGGCAGCGACACCGGCGTGTTCGCCGGCGTGATGTACGGGGATTACGCGCTCGGCGCCCATCCGCCGGCCGAGCTCGAGGGCTACCTCGGCTCGGGCGGGGTCGCCGGGAGCATCGTGTCGGGCCGGGTCGCGTACGCCCTCGGCCTCGAGGGCCCGGCCGTGACCGTCGACACGGCCTGCTCGTCGTCGCTCGTCGCCCTCCACTGGGCCTGCCAGGCGCTGCGCCAGGGCGAGTGCTCGCTGGCGCTCGCCGGCGGGGTGACCGTCCTCTCGACACCCACGGTGTTCATCGGCTTCAGCCGCCAGCGCGGGCTGGCGCCGGATGGGCGGTGCAAGTCGTTCGGGGCCGGCGCCGACGGCGTCGGCTGGTCGGAGGGAGTCGGCCTGCTCGCGCTCGAGCGACTCTCGGACGCGGAGCGCAACGGGCACGAGGTGCTCGCCGTCGTGCGTGGATCGGCGACGAACCAGGACGGCGCGTCGAACGGGCTGACCGCCCCGAACGGGCCGTCGCAGGAGCGCGTGATCGCGCAGGCGCTCGGGAGCGCCGGCCTTTCGCACGCCGACGTGGACGCTGTCGAGGGTCACGGCACCGGCACCACGCTCGGCGACCCGATCGAGGCGCAGGCGCTGCTCGCCACCTACGGCCAGGAGCGCGACGGACGCGGCCCGCTCCGGCTCGGCTCGATCAAGTCGAACATCGGCCACACGCAGGCCGCGGCCGGGGTGGCCGGGGTGATCAAGATGATCCTCGCGCTTCGCCACGGCGTGCTGCCGCCGACGCTGCACGCCGACGAGCGGTCGCCACACGTCGACTGGGAGGCCGGGGAGGTCGAGCTGCTGACGGGGGCCCAGCCGTGGGAGCCCGGGGAGAAGCCGCGCCGCGCCGGGGTGTCCTCGTTCGGGTTCAGCGGGACGAACGCGCACGTGATCGTGGAGGAGGCGCCCGCCGCGCCGCCGGCGCGGGTGGAGCCGCCGCGCGAGCCCGCCGTGACCGGCGGCGCCCCGCTCGCCTGGCTCGTGTCCGCGCGCGGCGAGCGCGCGCTGCGCGCGCAGGCGCGGCGGCTTGGCGACCACCTCGCCGCGAACCCCGGGCTCGATCCCCACGACGTCGCCCACACGCTCGCCACCGCCCGCGCGCAGCTCGAGCGCCGCGCGGCGGTCGTCGGAGCGGACCGCGAC
>DASVQK010000031.1:0-12349 GCA_036389105.1 Thermoleophilaceae bacterium | reverse complement strand
CGAGGAGTCCGTCGCGCTCCTGAACGCCCTGGGCCGCTGGCTGGGCATCGGCATCGCCAGCTTCGCGAACGTCTTCGAGCCCGACCGCGTGGTGATCGGCGGCGGCCTGTCCAACGCGGCCGATCTCTTCCTCCCGGCCGCCGTGGCCGAGGCCCGTGCCCGCGCGCTGCCGGCGCTGGCCGAGCGGCTCGACGTCTCGGTCGCGCGCGCTCGCAACGACGCCGGGGTGATCGGCGCCGGGCTGCTCGCGGCCCAGGAGCTCGGCCTGAGCGGGGATACTGCACGTCCATCGGCGAGGGAGGAGGTTGGATGAGCACGACGGCCACCGACACGAGGGCGCTCGACGAGCTGTGCGTCAACACGATCAGGACGCTCTCGATGGACGCGGTCCAGAAGGCGAACTCGGGGCATCCCGGGGCGCCGATGGGCTTGGCCCCGCTGGCGTACGTGCTCTACACGCGGGTGATGCGCCACAGCCCCGCCAACCCCGACTGGCCCGGCCGCGACCGCTTCGTGCTCTCGGCCGGCCACGCGTCGATGCTCCTCTACTCGATGCTCTACCTGACGGGCTACCCGATGACGCTGGACGACCTTAAGAGCTTCCGCCAGGTCGGGTCCCCGACCGCCGGGCATCCGGAGCGCAAGTACTCGCCCGGCATCGAGGTGACCACCGGCCCGCTCGGCCAGGGCATCTCCAACGCCGTGGGCCTGGCGCTGGGCGAGCGCATGATGGCCGGGGGACTGAACCGGCCCGGCCACGAGATCGTGGACCACCACACGTTCACGATCGCGAGCGACGGCGACATGCAGGAGGGCGTGGCCTCGGAGGCGTCGTCGTTCGCCGGCCACCTGGGCCTGGGCAGGCTGATCGCGTTCTACGACGACAACAAGATCCAGCTGGCCAGCGAGGTGGACGTGGTGATGTCCGAGGACGTCGCCAAGCGCTACGAGGCGTACGGCTGGCACGTCCAGAACCTGGGCGACACCAACGACCCGGACGAGATCGAGGGGGCCACGCGCGCCGCGATGGAGGCGGAGGACCGGCCGTCGCTGATCCTGATCCGAACGCACATCGGCTACGGCGCCCCCAACAAGCAGGACACGACGTCGGCCCACGGCTCGCCGCTCGGCGAGGACGAGGTGCGCGCCGCGAAGGAGAACCTGGGCTGGGACCCGGACAGGGACTTCTTCGTGCCGGACGAGGCGCTCGAGCACTTCCGCGGGTGCTGCGAGCGCGGCCGCGAGCTGGAGCGCGAGTGGAACCAGCGCTTCGACGCGTACAGGGAGGAGCACCCGGAGCTGGCCGCGCTGTTCGAGTCGATGCAGAGCGGCGAGATGCCGGACGGGTTCGACCAGGACGTGCCGCGCTTCGACGCCGACCCGAAGGGGATGGCCACGCGCAAGGCGTCGGGCGCCGCCATCCAGTGGGCGGCCAAGCGCGTGCCGCAGCTGGTGGGCGGCTCGGCCGACCTGGCCAGCTCGACCAACACCGACATCGAGGACTGCCCGGACGTGTCGCGGGAGAACTACGGCGGGCGCAACATCCACTTCGGCGTGCGCGAGCACGGGATGGGCGCGATCGTGAACGGGCTCTGCCTCCAGGGCTTCCGCGCGTTCGGCGCCACCTTCCTGACGTTCTCCGACTACATGCGCGGCACCGTGCGCCTGTCGGCGCTCATGAAGCTGCCGGCCATCTGGGTCTGGACGCACGACTCGATCGGCCTGGGCGAGGACGGCCCCACCCACCAGCCGGTCGAGCACCTGGCCGCGCTGCGGGCCATCCCGCGCCTGAACGTGGTCCGCCCCGCGGACGCCAACGAGACCGCGCTGGGGTGGCGCTTCGCCCTGCGCCAGACGGAGGCGCCCACGGCGTTCGCGCTCTCGCGCCAGAACCTGCCCGTGCTCGACCCCGACTCGATCCCCGACGACGCGATCGAGCGCGGCGCCTACGTGCTGAGCGACTCCGGCGACGGCGGCGGCGATCCCGACCTGATCCTGATCGGCACCGGATCGGAGCTGTCGCTCTGCGTGGAGGCCGCCGAGCGCCTCGAGGCGGACGGCGCGGCCGTGCGGGTGGTGTCCATGCCCTGCATGGACACGTTCGCCGAGGCCGACGAGGCCTATCGCGACGACGTGCTGCCGCCCACTGTGCGCGCGCGGGTGGGGGTGGAGGCGGCGAGCCCGCTGGGCTGGGACCGCTGGATCGGCCCCGACGGCGCGTTCCTGGGCATGACCACGTTCGGCGAGTCGGGCCCGGCCAGGGACGTGTACGCGCACTTCGGCATAACCTCGGACAGGCTTGTCGAGCTCGGCCGGTCCGCCATGGACCGCGTGGGAGCGCGCAGCGGTTGAGAGAGCTCAGAGGACCGAGAGAGGAGATGCGATGAGCGTCACGGTTGGTGTGAACGAGCGGCTCGCGGCGCTCACCGCGGCGGGTACCAGCATCTGGCTGGACCAGATCCGGCGCAGCCTGATCGAGGGGGGCGAGCTCCAGCGCCTGATCGACGAGTACTCGCTGCGCGGCGTGACGTCCAACCCGGCGATCTTCGAGAAGGCCATCCTCGGCAGCTCGGACTACGACGACGAGCTGGTGGAGCTGGCCGAGAAGGGTCTCGACGCGCGCGCGATCTACGACGAGATCGCGATCAAGGACGTGCAGCTCGCCGCCGACGTCCTGCGCCCCGTGTACGACGAGACCGGCGGCTACGACGGCTACGTGTCGCTCGAGGTGGCGCCCGAGGCGGCCCACGACGCCGACGTGACGCTCGAGCAGGCGCGCGACTACTGGAAGCGCGTGGACCGCCCCAACGTGATGATCAAGATCCCGGGCACCCCCGAGGGCGTCCAGCCGATCGAGCAGGCGATCTTCGAGGGCATCAACATCAACATCACGCTGCTGTTCGCCGTCGAGGCGTACGAGACGGTGGCGGAGGCCTACATCCGCGGCCTGGAGCGCCGCCGCGAGGCCGGCGAGCCGATCGACACGGTGCACTCGGTGGCCAGCTTCTTCGTCTCGCGCGTGGACAGCGAGGTGGACAAGCGCCTCGAGGAGATCGGCGGCCACGACGACCTGCTGGGCAGCGCGGGCCTGTGGAACGCGCGCGCGGCCTACGTGCGCTTCAAGGACATCTTCCAGGGCGACCGCTTCGCGGAGCTCCGCGAGGCGGGCGCGCCGGTGCAGCGCCCGCTGTGGGCCTCGACCGGGGTGAAGAACCCGCACTACTCCGACGTGATGTACGTGGACGGCCTGGTGGCCCCGGACACGGTGAACACGATGCCGATGCCGACGATGATGGCCGCGGGGGAGACGCTGGAGGTGACCGGCCCCACCGCCGACGCCGCGCCGGCCGACGTGGAGCGCGCCCTGGGCGCGCTGGCGGCCGCGGGCATCGACATGGCGGACGTGACGGACAAGCTGCTGGTAGCCGCCGTGAAGCTCTTCGAGGTGGCCATGGACAAGCTGATCGCGGGCGTGGAGAGCAAGCGCGAGGCCGTGGTCACCGGCCGCCCGGAGACGATCGAGTCGCTCGTGCCCGACGACCTCGAGCCGGCGATCGCCGAGCGCGTGAGGAAGGCCGCCGAGGAGGACGTCGCGCGGCGGGTGTGGCGCAAGGACGAGACGCTGTGGGGCGGCCCGGGGCCCGAGCTGGGCAACCGGCTGGGATGGCTGACCGTGGCCGACCAGATGCTGGAGAGCGCCGACGACCTGAAGGAGTTCGCGCGGGCGTGCCGCGACGACGGGCTGAGCGACGCGGTGCTCCTGGGCATGGGCGGCTCGAGCCTGGCGCCCGAGGTGTTCCGCCAGAGCTTCGGCTCGTTCCCGGACGGGATGAAGCTGCACGTGCTGGACTCCACCGACCCGGGCGCGATCCTGTCGGTGGAGAAGGCGGTGGACCTGGACAAGACCCTGTTCCTCGTCTCCACCAAGTCGGGCGGCACGATCGAGACGCTGTCGCTGTTCAGGTACTTCCACTCGCGCGTGAAGGAGGCGGTCGGCGACGACGGCGCGGGCAGCCACTTCGTGGCGATCACCGACCCGGGCAGCTCGCTGGTGGACCTGGCCGCCGAGCACGGGTTCCTCCACACGTTCCTGAACGACCCCGACATCGGCGGCCGCTACTCGGCGCTCTCGTACTTCGGCCTCGTGCCGGCGGCGCTGATGGGCGTGGACGTGGCCGCCGTGCTCGAGCGCGCGCAGGTGGCAGAGCAGGCGTGCCAGCACTACGACTCCTCGTCGAGCAACTCGGGGCTGTGGCTGGGGCTGGCCCTGGGCGAGCTGGCCCTGCACCGCCGCGACAAGCTCACCTTCGCGGTGGCCGAGCCGATCGGCAGCTTCGGCGTCTGGGTCGAGCAGCTGATCGCCGAGTCCACCGGCAAGGAGGGCCGCGGCATCCTGCCGGTGGCCGCGGAGTCGGTCGGGACGCCGGACGTGTACGGCGACGACCGCGTGTTCGTGCACCTCCAGCAGAAGGACGCCCCCGACGCGGGCTTCGCCGACGAGATGGCCGAGCTGGCGAAGGCCGGGCACCCCACCTTCACCATGGACGTGGAGGGGCCCGAGGACCTCGGCCGGATCTTCTTCTTCGCCGAGTTCGCCACGGCGGTGGCCGGCTGGGTGCTGGGCATCAACCCGTTCGACCAGCCCAACGTGCAGGAGGCGAAGGACAACACCGCAAAGGTGCTCGAGCAGTGGGAGCAGGACGGTCGCCTGCCCGAGGAGCCGAACGCCAACGACGAGGGGCTCCGCACCCTGCTCCAGCAGGCCGAGCCGCCGCACTACGTGGCGATCATGGGCTACGTGGAGCCGTCCGAGGGCTTCGACCGGGCCATCGACGCCCTGCGCACGACGATCCGGGACGCCACCAGGGCCACCACCACGTTCGGCTACGGGCCGCGCTTCCTGCACTCCACGGGCCAGTTCCACAAGGGCGGCCCGAAGACGGGGGTCTTCCTCCAGCTCGTTCACGACGGGCCCGAGGACGTGGAGATCCCGGGGGCGGGCTACACGTTCGGCACGCTGAAGAACGCGCAGGCCACGGGCGACCTCCAGACGCTGCGCACGCACGGGCTGCCGGCCGAGCGCGTGCGGCTCGAGGGCGACGCGGCCGAGGCCGTGGAACAGCTCACCAAGAAGATCAAGGAGATGCTCTGATGCAGCTCGGGTTCGTAGGCCTCGGGAAGATGGGCGGCAACATGGTCCATCGCATCCACCGCGACTCGGACCACGAGGTGGTGGCATTCGACTTCTCGGAGGACGCGGTGGGGGAGGCCGAGGGGCACGGGGCGACCGGCGCCGGCTCGCTCGAGGAGGTCGTCCAGAAGCTGGAGGCGCCGCGCGCGGTGTGGATCATGGTGCCCGCCGGCGACCCCACCGAGCAGACCGTGACCGAGCTGGGCGAGCTGCTCGACTCCGGCGACATGGTGATCGACGGCGGCAACTCGCGCTGGAGCGACGACAAGCGCCGCGCGGAGATGCTCGCCGAGAAGGGGATCGACTACGTGGACGTGGGCACGTCCGGCGGCGTGTGGGGCCTCCAGGTGGGCTACTGCATGATGGTGGGGGGCAGCGACGAGGCGGTCGAGCGCCTGTCGCCGATCCTCGACGTGCTGGCGCCGCCCGCCGACGACGAGCACGGGCCCGGCTGGGGCCACTTCGGCTCTGCCGGCGCGGGCCACTACGTGAAGATGGTCCACAACGGCGTGGAGTACGGGATCATGCAGGCCTACGCGGAGGGCTTCTCGCTCTTCGACGCCTGCGAGTACGACCTGGACAACGCGAAGATCGCGCACCTCTGGATGCAGGGCTCGGTGGTCCGCTCCTGGCTCTGCGAGCTGGCCGCGCTGGCGTTCGAGCAGGAGGGCAACGACCTGGCGCGCCTCGAGCCGTACGTGGAGGACTCGGGCGAGGGGCGCTGGACGGTCGAGGACTCGATCGACAAGCGCATCCCCACCCCGGTCATCACCACGTCGCTCTTCGAGCGCTTCTCGTCCCGCGGGCAGAACGCGTTCGCGGCCAAGGTCAACGCGGCCCTGCGCAACCAGTTCGGCGGGCACGCCGTGAAGGCCGCCGACGCCGCCGCCCAGAGCCAGCCTCACGCGGAGTAGCCGATGGCCGTAGACGTCGAGCAGCAGAAGCAGGGGCAGGGGGGCGAGCAGGACAACCCGCTGACCGAGGGGCTCGAGCGGCTGCCCATCCACCCCACCACGCTCGTGATCTTCGGGGCCACGGGCGACCTGGCCAAGCGCAAGCTGCTGCCGGCCATCTACAACCTGGCGCACGAGGGCGCGCTGCCCGAGCGCTTCAACCTGATCGGCGTCTCGCGCGGCGATCAGACCGATGACGAGTTCCAGGCCCTGGCGCGCGAGTCGATCGAGCAGTACTCGCGCCGGCCGGCCGACGACCAGGTACTCGACTCGCTGGTCGGGCGCATGCGCTACGTGGCGGGCTCGTTCGACGAGGGTGAGATGTACGACGCGCTGGGCAAGGCGGCGCAGGAGCTGGACGACCAGGCCGGGATCGCGTTCAACCGCCTCTTCTACCTGTCCACGGCGCCGTCGTTCTTCCCGGTGATCGCGAAGATGCTGGGCGAGCGCGGCCTGCACGAGAGCAAGGGCGCCGAGGTGCGGATGATCGTGGAGAAGCCGTTCGGCACCGACCTCGAGTCGGCGCTGGCGCTGAACCGCGAGCTGCTCTCGGTCTTCGACGAGAGCCAGATCTTCCGCATCGACCACTACCTGGGCAAGGAGACCGTCCAGAACATGCTGGTGCTGCGGTTCGCCAACCACATCTTCGAGCCGCTCTGGAACCGCTCGTACGTGGACAGCGTGCAGATCACCGCGGCCGAGGACATCGGCATCGGCAGCCGCGCCGGCTACTACGACACCTCGGGCGCGCTGCGCGACCTGATCCAGAACCACATGCTCCAGCTCCTGATGCTGCTGGGGATGGAGCCCCCGGTGTCGTTCGACGCCGACGCGGTGCGCGACGAGAAGGTCAAGATCCTGCACTCGATCAAGGCGCCGACCGTCGAGGAGGTCCCCGACATGTCGGTGCGCGCGCAGTACGGCCCCGGCGCCTCGGGCGGCGAGCAGGTCAGGGGCTACCTCGAGGAGGACGACGTGCCCGAGGACTCCACCACCGAGACCTACGCCGCCATCAAGCTCGAGGTGGAGAACTGGCGCTGGGCCGGCGTGCCGTTCTACCTGCGGACCGGCAAGCGCCTGGCGCGCAAGACCACCGAGATCGCGGTGCGGCTGAAGCCGGTGCCGCACCTGGCCTTCACCCAGCAGGGCTCGCTGGGGGTGGAGCCCAACCAGCTGATCCTCTCGGTGCAGCCCAACGAGGGGGTGTCGCTGACGCTCGTGGCCAAGATCCCCGGCGCGCGCATGAGCGTGCGCCCGGTGAACATGGAGTTCCTCTACGGCACCTCGTTCATGTCGCAGTCGCCGGAGGCCTACGAGCGGCTGATCATGGACACGATGCGCGGTGACGCCACGCTGTTCGCGCGTAACGACGAGGTCGAGGCCGCCTGGGCGATCTGCGACCCGATCCTCCAGGCGTGGTCGAAGATGCCGGGGCCGCTGCCGCAGTACCCGGCCGGCTCCGCGGGGCCCGAGGAGGCCGACGAGCTGATCGAGGACGGGAGCGGCTGGAGGCCGCTATGACCGAGGCGGCGGGCGTCTGGAGCGAGCAGAACACCTCGCCGTCGAAGATCGACGCGGCTCTGCGCCACCTGCTCGAGGAGCAGCACGCGCAGAGCGACGCCTACGCGCCCGCGCGCGTGCTCAACATGGTCGCGATCGTGGACCGCGAGTGGCGCGGCGAAATCGTCAACCGGCTCGAGCGCGTCGGCCGCTTCCACCCGTCGCGCACGATCGTGTGCGCGATCGAGCCCGGGCGCGGCCACCTGGACGCGTGGGCCACGATGTCCTGCGACGCGGAGCCGGAGGCCGGCTCGCTGGCCGTGTGCGAGGAGCGCGTGGAGGTGGAGCTGGGCGAGAAGCACCTGGACGGCCTGGCCACGATCGTCGATCCCCTGATCGTGCCCGACCTGGCCACGATGGTCTGGTCGCCGCACGGGCACCCGGAGGCCGTGGACGCGCTGGCGGGGCTGGCCGACGTCTACCTGCTCGACTCGGTGGAGGCGGCCGACTCCGCGTCGGCTATCGCGCGGGCCAAGCAGCTCCTGGAGAACGGCTACGTGGTGGACCTGGCCTGGCTGCGCAGCACGCCCTGGCGCGAGCGGATCGCCGCCACGTTCGATCCCGGCGCATGGCGCTCGTCGCTCGACCAGATCGACAGCGTCACCGTGCGCCACCACCCGGAGTCGGAGGTCAGCGGCCTGCTGTTCCTCGGCTGGCTGGCGTCGCGCCTCGACTGGGATCCCGGCGCGCTCGTGCGCCAGAACGGCAGCATGCTCTCGCGCGCGAAGGCCCGCCGGCGCGAGGTCAGGCTCCAGCTCGAGGCGGAGGAGCGCCAGAACGTGCCCGGGCTGGCCGGCATCACGATCGGGACCAGCGGCGGCATGTCCCTGTCGCTCGACCGCGGGCCCGGCGGGCTCTCGGCCAAGCGGCGCACGCGCGACGGCAGCGAGTCGTCCTGGGTCGTGCTCGGCGCGTCGCGTGGCGAGGCGGGGATCCTGGGCGAGGGGATCCGCCAGGCGCTGCTGCGCGACCCCACGTACGGGCCGGCGCTGAACGCGGCCGCCGCGATGGCCGCGTGACCGAGACGCTGGTACTGGACGATCCCGCGGATGAGTGCGCGGGGCGGCTGGCGGCGGCCGTGGCCGCCGGCGGCCACGTCGCGCTGACCGGGGGCAGCACCCCCAGGCGCTGCTACGAGCGCACAGCGGCGATGGACCTGGACTGGTCCGGCGCCACGCTCTGGTTCGGCGACGAGCGCTGCGTGCCGCCGGACGACGAGCTGTCCAACTACCGCATGGCCAAGGGGGCCCTGTTCGACCGGCTGCCGGACGCCGATCACGGCGGTCCGACCGTCAAGCGCATCGTGGGGGAGAGCGGCCCGAACGCCGGCGCCGACGACTACGAGCGCGAGCTGCGCGAGACGCTGGGCGAGGAGCTCCCGCGCCTGGACCTCGTGCTGCTCGGCCTCGGGCCCGACGCGCACGTGGCCTCGCTGTTCCCCGGCCAGGACGCGCTCGACGTGCGGGACCGCCTGACGGTGGGCGTGGAGCAGGCGGGGCTGGAGCCGCTCGTGCCGCGCGTGTCGCTCACGCTCGCGACGATCAACGCGGCGCGGGCGGTGGTGTTCCTCGTGACCGGCGAGGAGAAGTCGGACGCGGTGGCGCGCGCCTTCGGGGCCGGCGAGCCGTCGCCCGAGGTGCCGGGCAGCATGGTGCGCCCGCGCGACGGCAGCCTGACCCTGCTGCTCGACCGCGGGGCGGCCAGCCGCCTGTCGAACCTGCCCGGAGAGTAGCGAGACCGTGGAAGCCAGCGGCGCCGCCGTCAGGACGAACGTCGAGGAGTACGCCGGGCGCAGCCCGTTCCCGCCGATCGCCGACTACGGGTTCCTGTCGGACTGCGAGACCGTGGCCCTGGTGGCGCCCAGCGGCAACGTCGAGTGGATGTGCCTGCCGCGGCCGGACGGCCCAAGCGTGTTCGCCTCGCTGCTGGACCGCGACGCGGGCGGGTTCCGGCTGGGGCCGGCGGACGTGGTGGTCCCGGCGGGCCGGCGCTACCTGCCCGGCACCAACGTGCTGGAGACCACCTGGATGACGCGCATGGGCTGGCTCGTGGTGCGCGACGCGCTGTCGGTGGGCCCGTGGCACGACGAGGAGGAGCGCTCCGGCACGCACCGCCGCGCGCCCACCGACAACGACGCGGAGCACGTGCTGATCCGCTGCGTGTACTGCGTGCAGGGCACGGTGGAGCTCCAGCTGGACTGCGAGCCCAACTTCGACTACGGCCGCCGCGGCGCCAGCTGGGAGTACTCCGGCGACGGCTACAACGAGGCCGTGGCCAGCGCGGACGGCGTCGACACGAAGGTCAAGCTGACCACGGACCTGCGCGTGGGGTTCGAGGGCCGCCGTGCGCGCGCCCGCCACACGCTGCGCGAGGGCGAGGCCGCCTACGCGGCGCTGTCGTGGAGCAAGCACTCCGCCCCCCGGGACTACGAGGAGGCCGCGCAGCGGATCATGCGCACCGAGGACTTCTGGCGCGAATGGCTGAACCACGGCGTGTTCCCGGACCACCCGTGGCGGGTGTACCTCCAGCGCAGCGCCCTCACGCTGAAGGGGCTCACCTACGCGCCCACCGGCGCGATGCTGGCGGCGTCCACCACGTCGCTGCCGGAGACGCCCGGCGGCGAGCGCAACTGGGACTACCGCTACAGCTGGGTGCGCGACTCCACGTTCATGCTCTGGGGCCTGTACACCCTGGGCTTCGACTGGGAGGCGAACGACTTCTTCTACTTCATCGCCGACGTTGCCAGCGGCGACGACTCGGACCTACAGGTGATGTACGGCATCGGCGGCGAGCAGAAGCTGGACGAGGAGGAGCTCGACCACCTGGCGGGCTACGAGGGGGCGCGGCCGGTCCGGATCGGCAACGGCGCGTACACCCAGCGCCAGCACGACGTGTGGGGCGCGATGCTCGACTCGGTGTACCTGCACACGCGCTCGCGCGACCTCCTGCCCGAGCGCGTCTGGCCGATACTCGTGCGCCAGGTGGAGGCCGCGCTGGAGCACTGGCGCGAGCCCGACCGCGGCATCTGGGAGGTGCGCGGGGAGCCCAAGCACTTCACGTCCTCGAAGCTCATGTGCTGGGTGGCCGCCGACCGCGGCGCGCGCCTGGCGAGGATGCGCGACGACGACGACACCTCCGAGCAGTGGCAGGCCGCCGCCGAGGAGATTCACGCGGACATCTGCGAGAACGGGGTGGACGGGCGCGGCGTGTTCACCCAGCACTACGAGACCGACGGGCTGGACGCGTCGGTGCTGCTGATGCCGCTGGTGCGCTTCCTCCCGGCCAGCGACGAGCGGATCAGGAAGACCGTGCTGGCGATCGCCGACGAGCTCACCGAGGACGGGCTGGTGCTGCGCTACAAGGTCGAGGAGACCGACGACGGGCTGTCCGGGAAGGAGGGCACGTTCGCGATCTGCTCGTTCTGGCTCGTGTCCGCGCTGGCCGAGATCGAGGAGCACCGCCGCGCGCGGCAGCTGTGCGAGCGGATGCTCTCGTACGCCAGCCCGCTCTACCTCTACGCGGAGGAGATCGACGCGTCGACCGGGCGCCACCTGGGCAACTTCCCGCAGGCGTTCACCCACCTGGCGCTGATCAACGCCGTGATGCACGTGATCCGCGCCGACCAGGAGGAGGACACGCGGCAGTTCTCGCGCGCGCGGTAGGCGCCGCGTGCACGCTGACGCGGATTAGGCAGCTGGCGACCCGGGAAAGGAGTTAGGGCAGGGGTCCCCCGTCAGACCGACGGCGAGGCAGAGCGAGCGGGAAAGGATCGGATGCCCGGTACTGCACGCCGGCTGCGCTGCGCCGCAGCCGTCTCAATCGCGATCTTCGCGCTCTTCGGCGCGCAGGCGTTCGGAGGACTCACGGACGGCGCCAGCACGCCGCAGCTCCAGTCGACCGCCGGGCTCGGCGGAGCGGAGGTGTCCACGCCCCCCGTGCCGGAGGTGTCCGTACCCTCGACACCCTCCGTGCCCACCGCCCCCAGCGCGCCGTCGGGGTCCACGGTCGCCGACGGCGTGAGCGGCGCCGTCCAGAAGCCGTCCACCCCCACCGCGTCCGCGGCGCCGGCGGCGGCCGCACCGTCCGCCGGACGGCAGGCGGCCGGCACGAGCGGGAGCGCGCAAACGAGGCCCGCGCCGGCGGGCGGCGGCTCCGCGGCCGGGAACGCCGGATCCGCGTCGCTGGCGTCGAGCGGCGGCTCGGCGGCCCGCAACGCGGCCCAGCGCAAGCAGCGGCGGGCGGCGCACGAGCGGCGCCTGCGCACCGCGGTGGAGCGCTACTCCGGCTGCCTCGGGCGCCTCGACGGACTCGAGGGCCGCCTGCTCGTGCTTCGCGCGGGCGTGCTCGCCGCGCCCATCTCGCGCCACGCCGCCGCCGAGAGGCTCGGCGTCTCGCTGCGCCGCGCCCGCACGCTCGAGCGCGGCGGCCTTCGCCACCTGCGCCAGGCGGGCCGCTCCGGCGCGTGCGGCTCCTCGGGCGGCGCGCACCGGGACGCGGCCGCATTGCTGGCCGGCGGCGGCGCCGGCGTGCCGCGGCTCCAGCCCGTGGCGCTGCTCACTCGGTCGCGCGCTCCCTCCGGGCGGGCCGCGGGCCGGGCCGCGCTTGGCCGGGACGTGGCGCGCCAGGGCGTGAAGGGCGCGCGCGG
>DASVQK010000030.1:0-15753 GCA_036389105.1 Thermoleophilaceae bacterium | reverse complement strand
CATCAGGTCAACCCCCTCGACGGGCTCGAGCGCGCGGATAAGCGCCGCGGCTCCGACCCCGTCGTCCTCCGACACGGCGTTCAGCAGAGCGTGGATCCCGTACGAGCGGTAGACGTAGGCGTTGCCGGGCCGCCCGAACAGCACCCGCGTCCGCTCGGTCAGGCCCGCGTACGCGTGGCAGGCCGGCTCCTCCTGGTGGTAGCTCTCCACCTCCACGATCCGGCCGGCCGTGTCGCCGTGGCGCACGACGCACCCAACCAGGTCGCGGGCCACGTCGTGGACTGAGCGGTCGTAGAAGGCGGCGGCGCGCGGGTCGAGCGCCGAGCGCACCGCGGCGCTCAAGCCGCCGCCCGGTCCAGCGCCTCGCGCGCGCGGTCGAGCTGCTCGCGCACGCGCGCGAGCGCCGTGCCGCCCTCGGAGACCTTCGACTCGAGCCAGGCGCCGTCGGACAGCACCTGGCCCAGGCCCTCGCCGAGCTGCGGCGCCAGCTCCTTGAGCTCGGCGTCGGTGAGCTCCGAGAGCATCCGCCCGCTCTCCAGCGCGTGCCGCACCAGGCCGGCGACGACGCCGTGCGCCTCGCGGAACGGAACGCCGCGGCGCACGAGCAGGTCGGCCACGTCGGTGGCCGCCAGGAGCTCGTCGGAGGCCGCGGCGGCCAGCCGCCCGCGGTCGAACTCCAGACCGCGCAGCATCTCGCGGGCCACGCGCAGCGACAGCTCCAGCGTGTCCACCGTGTCGAAGAGGTGCTCCTTGTCCTCCTGGAGGTCCTTGTTGTAGGTGAGCGGCAGTCCGTGCAGGACGCCGTGGAGCGCCGCCAGGTGGCCCACCACGCGCGGCGCCTTGGCGCGCAGAAGCTCTGCGGCGTCCGGGTTCTTCTTCTGGGGCATGATGCTGGAGCCGGAGGCGAACGCGTCGGAGGGTGCGCAGAAGCCGAACTCCTCGCTCGACCACAGGACGATCTCCGCACCGAGCTGCGAGAGGTGCGTCGCGCAGTTGGCCGCGGCGGCCAGGTAGTCGAGCACGAAGTCGCGATTGGACACCGCGTCGATCGAGTTCTGCGCGATTCCCGGGAAGGCGAGGTCGCGTGCCACCTCCCGGCGGCTGGTCTCGAAGTTGACGCCCGCCAGGGCGCCCGCCCCGAGGGGGAGCTCGCCGGCTCCGGCCAGGGCGGCGTCGAAGCGGCCCACGTCGCGGCACAGCTTCCAGAAGTAGGCGAGCAGATGGTGCGAGAGGTAGACCGGCTGCGCGCGCTGGAGGTGCGTGTACCCCGGCATGGCCCAGTCCAGGTGCGCCTCGGCCACGTCGATCAGCGTGGACATCAGGTCGCGCGCCAGCTCCTTGGCGGTCAGCGAGTGCGCGCGGACGAACATCGCCATGTCGGTGGCCACCTGATCGTTGCGGGAGCGCGCGGTGTGGAGCTTGCCCCCCACGGGCCCGGCGATCTCGGTCAGCCGGCGCTCGATGGCCATGTGGATGTCCTCGTCGTCGGGCCGCAGCTCGAAGCTGTCCGAGTCGATCTCCCGCTGCACGGCGGCCAGGCCCTTCTCGAGCGCGGTCAGGTCGTCCTGGCTGATGATCCCGGCGCGGGCCAGCATCCGGGCGTGCGCGCCGGACTGCTCCAGGTCGTACGGCGCCAGCCGGTAGTCGAACGCCACCGACGAGTTGAGCGCCTGGAACAGCGGGTCCTGAGGCGACGAGAAGCGGGACATGCGGGGATCGTACGATGCGCGGGTGCGCGCGCTGGTCACGGGGGCGACGGGGAAGGTCGGCGGCGCCACGGCGCGAGCGCTGCTCGCCCGCGGCGACGAGGTGCGCGCGCTGGTGCGCGACCCGGAGCGCGCGACGCGCCTGCTGCCGTCGGGGGTCGAGTGCGTGGCGGGCGACGCGACGGATCCCGAGTCCGTGGCCCGCGCCGCGCGGGGCTGCGAGCTGGCCTTCAACGCGATGGGCCTGCCGGAGCAGTGGTTCGAGGACGACGGCATCTTCGAACGGGTGAACGCCCGCGGCACCGAGAACGTGATACGCGCCGCTCGGGAAGCGGGCGTCCGGCGGGCCGTGCACACGAGCACGATCGACGTCTTCCACGGCGAGCGCGGCGGACGCCTGGACGAGAGCGTGGTGGCCGACTACCCGAAGGGAACCGCCTACGAGCGCTCGAAGCAGCGCGCCGAGCAGCTCGCTCTCGCCGCGAAGGGCGACATGGAGCTGGTGATCGTCAATCCGGCGGGCGTGTACGGGCCCACGCCGGCGTCGAGCGTGGGCTTCGACGAGGAGATGTTCGCGTCGCTCGTGCGCGGGCGGCTGCCCGCCCTGCCGCCGGGCGGGTGCGGCGTGACGTTCGACGCCGGCGTGGCGCAGGGCCAGCTGCTGGCCGCCGACCGCGGCCGCGACGGCGAGCGCTACATCCTGTGCGACCGCCACGTGTCGCTGCGCGAGCTGGCCGCGACGGTGGTCGACGTGGCCGGACGCGGGCGCGTGCCGCCCGTGCTCCCCACCGGCGTGGCGAAGGCGGCGGCCGTGCTGGGCGAGCGCGTCGCGCGCGCGATCGGCAGGCCGCCCCTCCTGCCGCGTGGACAGCTCCACTTCTTCCTCTGGGATGCCCACCCGGACTCCACCAAGGCCCAGGAGGAGCTGGGCTGGGAGCCGACGGCGCTCGAGGACGGCCTGCGCGCGTCGATCGCCGCGCTCGACGGCCGGGCGTGACCCGCGCCGCGCCGGCGGTGAGCATCCGCCGCATGCGCGAGGACGACGCTCACGGCGCCGCGCGGCTGGTGCACATGTCGGCGGCGGCGATGTACGACCTGACGTTCGGCGACCGGCGGCGGGCGCTCCGGTTCATCGAGCGGAGCCTCGGCCGCCAGGGTCCCGGCCCGACCCGGGAGGCGGTCTGGGTGGCGGAGCGCTCCGGCCGGGTGGTGGGCGTGCTCCTGGCCTTCGCCGCCGACGCGGCCGGCGACCTGGCGCGCCGCTTCCTCTGGCAGACGCTGCGGCACACGCCTCCCTGGCGCTGGCCCACGATCCTGAGGCTCGAGCGGATCGGCGAGCGCCACGCTCCGCGGCCCCAGCCGGGGTCGTTCTACGTCGACGCGCTGGCCACGGATCCGGCGCACCGCCGCGCGGGGGTGGCCGCGGCGCTGCTGGCGCATGCCGAGCGGCACGCGCTGGCCGCGGGCTTCGACGCGGTGTCGCTGGACACGGCGGAGGGCAACGAGGGAGCGGCCGCGCTCTACCGGAGCGCCGGCTACAGCCTCGTGGAGCGCGTGCCGGCGCACCCGCCGATCCCACCGGCGATCAGGTTCGTGAAGGAGCTCGGCCAGTAGGGGTCAGCGTCCCGCCCGGGCAGGCCGTGCCTCCGTTATTGCTTCCGTAAACGCCTGAGCCACACGCGCGACCTGGGACTCCGACAGCCCCGGGAAGAACGGCAGCGCCAGCGACCGCCGCGCCACGTCCTCGCAGACCGGGAACTCCCCCTCGCGGTGGCCGAACCGCCGCCTGTAGAAGCTCATGAGGTGGATGGCCGGCAGGTACGGCTTCGAGTCGATCCCGCGCGCGCGCAGGCCGGCGATCACGCGGTCGCGGTCCACCTCGGCGGGCAGCTGCACCACGTACACGAACCAGCCGCGCATGTCGCCGTCCGCGTCCGGACACGGCAGCTCCACTCCCTCGTGCTCCGCGAGCGCGGCGCCGTACAGCGCCGCGGCGGCCGCCCGGTCGGCCAGCAGCTCGTCCAGTCGCTCCAGCTGCGCCACGCCCAGTGCGCAGGACAGCTCCGTGAGCCGGTAGTTGAAGCCCAGACGGTCGTGGTCGAGCCAGTCCATGTCCGGGGCGCGCCCCTGGTTGCGCTCGGAGTCGACCCGCTCCTTGTGCGCCTCGATCGGGCAGACCACCATGCCCCCCTCGCCTGTGGTCATCTGCTTGTTCGCGTAGAAGCCGAACACCGACAGGTGGCCGCGCGCGCCGATCGCCGGGCCGTCGGCGTGCCGGCCGCCCAGCGCCTCGCAGGCGTCCTCCACCAGCCACAGCCCGCGCGCCTCGGCGATCCGCTCCAGCGCCGGCATGTCCGACGGGTAGCCGAACACGTGCACGGGCAGGAGGCCAACCGTCCGCGCGCTCACGGCGGCCTCGGCCGCCGCCGGGTCGATGTTCAGCGTGCGCGGGTCGATGTCGCAGAACACCGGCCGCGCGCCCTCGTACAGCATGCAGTTGGCGGAGGCCACGAAGCTGAATGGCGTGGTCACCACCTCGTCGCCGCGCTCCAGGCCGGCGGCGCGCACCGCCAGGTGCAGCCCGGCCGTGCCACTGGACACGGCGCTGGCGCGGTCGGCCCCTAGCCAGCGCGCGAATCGGCCCTCGAACTCCGGCAGCATCGGCCCCAGCGACAGCCGCCCGGAGCGCAGCGCCTCCATCACGAGCGCCTCCTCGCGCTCGCCGATCACCGGTCCCGACAGCGGGATGGGCTCGGTCACGTCCGCGTGGCGGGCGCGCCGGCGCCCGCGCGCGAGTGGCCGGCCCGCGAGGGCAGCATGCCCGCCTCGAGCGAGTCCACGAGCGCCTCCCAGCTGGCCTCGATGATGTTCTCGGACACGCCGATCGACCCCCACGTCTCCACCCCGTCGCTCGCGTCCAGGAGCACGCGCGTGACCGCGCCGGTGCCTTTGCGCTCGTCCAGGATCCGGACCTTGTAGTTGACCAGCTCGATCTCGCGCAGGTGCGGGTAGACGTCGCCGATCGCCGAGCGCAGCGCGCGGTCGAGCGCGTTGACGGGGCCGTTGCCCTCGGCCGACCGCAGGTAGCGCTCGCCGTCCACCCAGATCTTGATCGTGGCCTCGGTCTGCACGCGGCCGTCCTCGCGCTTCTCGGCGATCACCCGCCACGCCTCGAGCCGGAACAGCGGCTGGTAGCCGCCGGTCTGCCGGCGGATGAGCAGGTCGAACGAACCGTCGGCGGCCTCGAAGTGGAACCCGCGCGCCTCCAGGTCCTTGACGCGCTCCACCACCCTGGCCGCCTCCTCCTCGTCCAGCGGCATGCCGGTCTGCTCGGCGCGCGCCTGCACCGTGCCCTTGCCGGACAGCTCGGAGATCAGCAGCTTGCGGTCCGCTCCCACGGCCGACGGGTCCACGTGCTCGAACGTGCGCGCGTCCTTCACGATCGCAGCCACGTGCATGCCGCCCTTGTGGGCGAACGCGTTGCGACCCACGTACGGCTGGTTGGGGTTCGGCGTGACGTTGCAGATCTCGTCCACGAGGTGCGCCGTCTCGGTGAGCGTCGCCAGCCGCTCCGCCGGGATGCAGTCGTAGCCCAGCTTGAGCTGGAGGTCGGCCACGATCGTCGTCAGGTTGGCGTTGCCGCAGCGCTCGCCGTAGCCGTTGATGGTGCCCTGCACCTGCCGCGCGCCCGCGTCCACGGCCAGGAGCGTGTTGGCCACGCCGCAGCCGGCGTCGTCGTGCGTGTGGATGCCGATCCTCACGTGCTCGGCCAGCTCGCGGGCGACCGCGGACGTGGCGTGGGCGACCTCGTCCGGAAGGGTGGAGCCGTTGGTGTCGCAGATGACCACCGTCTCGGCGCCCGCGTCGACCGCCGCCCGCAGGCAGCGCAGCGCGTAGTCGCGATCCTCGCGGAACGCGTCGAAGAAGTGCTCGGCGTCGTAGACGACGCGCTTGCCCTCCCCGCGCAGGAACCCGACCGACTCGGCGATCATCGCCAGGTTCTCCTCGGCGTCCACCTTCGTGACCTTGTCCAGGTGCAGGCGCCAGGTCTTGCCCACCAGCGTGCAGACCGGGACGAAGGACTCGGCCATCGTCCGCAGCGCCGGGTCGTTCTCCACCGTCGTGCCGCGCCTGCGCGTCATGCCGAAGGCGGCCAGCTCGGCATTCGCGAGCGACTCGCGCTCGAGCAGGTCGAACACCTCCGCGTCCTTCGGGTTGGACCCGATGAACCCGGCCTCGATCAGGTGCACTCCCAGGCCGTCGATCGCGTGGGCCACCCGCAGCTTCTCCTCGGCGGAGAGCGACATGCCCTCGCCCTGCATGCCGTCGCGCAGAGTGGTGTCGTAGATCTGGACCTGCTCAGCCACAGAGAGCCTTTCTTTCGGCGAATCGATACCGGGGCCTGCGCGGCCGCGCGCGCGGAGCGCTCTTAGAGCGCGGCCGCGGGGGTAATTCGCCGGCGGTGCTGCATCAGGCCTTCGATGGTACCTGCACGTGGTCGAGCCACTCGCGGTAGCGCTCGGCGCGGCCGTGCAGGGCGTCGTCGAAGACGCGCTGGATCTGGCGCGTGATCTCGCCCGGCGGACCGATCTCGATGTCGTCGATCTCGCGCAGCGGGGTGAGCTCCGCGGCCGTGCCGGTGAGGAACACCTCGTCGGCCTGCGAGATCTCCGCGCGGGCCACGTCGCGCTCCACCACGGTGTAGCCCAGGTCGCGGGCGATCTCGATCACCGACTTGCGGTTGATCCCATCGAGGATGCTCGAGCTGTGGCCCGGCGTGGCGATCTGGCCGTCGCGGACGACAAACACGTTCTCGCCCGTGCCCTCGCACACCATGCCGCGGTGGTCCAGCAGGATGGCCTCCTCGTAGCCCGACTTGCTGGCCTCGACCTTGGCCAGCACCGAGTTGAGGTACTGGCCGCTGGCCTTGGAGTGAGGGATCAGCGAGTCGGGCGAGATGCGCCGCCAGGACGAGAAGCGCGCGCGGACGCCGTTGGCCTTGCCCTCCTCGCCCAGGTACGCCCCCCACTCCCACACCGCGATGCAGACGTCCACCGGGTTGTCGAGCGGGTAGAGGCCCATCGGGCCGTAGCCGCGCATCACGAGCGGCCGGATGTAGCAGCTCTTCAGACCGTTCCGCGCGATCAACTCGTGCGTGGCCTCGCGCAGCTCGTCCTGCGAGTACGGCACGTCCATGTGGTACAGCTCGGCCGAGCGGCGCAGGCGGTCCAGGTGGTCGCGGTGCCGGAAGACCGCCGTGCCCTGCTCGGTCTCGTAGGCCCGGATCCCCTCGAACACGCCCGTGCCGTAGTGCAGGGCGTGCGTGAGCACGTGCACCTTCGCGTCCTCCCAGGGAACGAGCTCGCCGTTCATCCAGATGAGGTCCGCGGTGTTCACGTGGTGCGCCTCGCTTTCGTCACAGGCTGGCGAGGACCGCCCGGGTGGCGTCCTCCGTGGTGGCGTCGCCGCCCAGGTCGCGGGTGCGCAGGCCCTCGCCCAGAGCGCGATCGACAGCCGATTCTATTGCCAGGGCGGCGTCCTCGCGACCGAGTCCGTGGCGCAGCATCATCGCCACCGAGCCGAACATCGCCAGGGGGTTGGCCCGGCCCGTGCCGGCGATGTCGGGCGCCGAGCCGTGCACCGGCTCGAACATGCCCGGCCCGCCCGCCCCCACCGACGCGCTGGGCAGCATCCCGATCGACCCCGTGAGCATCGCCGCCTCGTCGCTCAGGATGTCGCCGAACATGTTCTCGGACAGGATCACGTCGAAGTCCGCGGGCCGTGACACCAGCTGCATGGCCGCGTTGTCCACCAGCAGGTGCTCGAGCTCGACGTCCGGGTGGCGCTCCGCCACGCGGCCCACCACCTCGCGCCACAGCCGCGAGGTCTCGAGGATGTTGGCCTTATCCACGCTGGTCACGCGGCGGCGGGCGGAGCTGAACGCCACCTCGGCGATCCGCTCGACCTCGTCCTCGCTGTAGACGCAAGTGTCGTACGCGATGCCGTCGCGGCGGCCGCGGTCGCCGAAGTAGATGCCGCCGGTCAGCTCGCGAACCACCAGCAGGTCGGTGCCCTCGATCCGATCGCGCTTCAGCGGGCTGGCGTCGAGCAGCGCCGCGCTAGGGCGCACCGGGCGCAGGTTGGCGAACAGCTCCAGGCCCTTCCGCAGACCCAGCAGGCCCTGCTCCGGGCGCGGCGCGTCCGGGTCGGTGGAGTCCCACTTCGGGCCGCCGACGGCGGCCAGCAGGACGGCGTCGGACTCGCGGCAGGCGGCCAGGACCTCGGGCGTGAGCGGCGTGCCGTGGGCGTCGATCGAGGCGCCGCCCACCGGGTGCTCCTCGACCTGGAAGTCGCCCACCCGGTCCAGCAGCTCGCGTGCGGCGGCCATGATCTCCGGCCCGATGCCGTCGCCGGGCAGGGCCGCTATGCGGGGTGCGTCGGGCACCGCCTGAGCCTAGCCGCGGCCCCGCGGCGGCAGCTGGAGCAGCGAGATCGCCTCCTTGTCGCGCTGGAGGCGGAGGGCGTCCGGCGGCGGCAGGCCCGTCGGGGAGCGGTCGAGGGACACGAAGCGAACCAGCTGCCAGCTGTCGCTGCGGCGCACCTGGGCCAGCCGGAAGCCGGGCGGCGGGGGCGGCGGCGCGAAGCGCGGCGGCCGCGCGTTGGCCACCACGTCCACCTCGGGCACGGCGAAGCCCACCGGCGGGAACGGGCTCAGCTCGCCCGCGTACAGGGCGAACGGCGTCTTGCCCACCTCGGGGGTCAGCACGATCGCGCGGTCCGAGTGGGCCGGCCCCAGCGCGCGCACCAGGCCGCGCCAGTCGTCGCGCTGGAGGCTCGCGTTGAGCGACGACTGCACCACCACCGCCAGCGCCACGCCCACCGCGATCGCCGCCGGGGCCGCGCCCAGCCGCAGCGACGCGAAGCCGGCGCCCAGCACGAGCAGCGCGGGCACGAAGACCTCGATCAGGTTGCGGGCGAAGAAGTAGTCCGCGCTGAAGAGCTTGATGAGCAGAGCGATGCCGAGGTTGGCGGCCACCAGTCCGGCAAGCAGCCGCACGCCGCGGCGCTCCGGCCCGCGGACGGCGAACAGCGCCAGCAGCGCGCCGGCGACCACCGCCGCGCCGGCCACTGGCCCGATCGCGGGCGTGGGGGTGCCCAGCTCCCCGGTCACGACCTTCTTCGGCAGCGACACCAGCCGCTCGCCGAACGGAATGTGCGAGATGAACAGGGTGTGGCCGGAGTCGCGCTGCTCGATGGCCAGCGGGAGCAGCGCGGTGGCCACGGCCGCCGGCAGCGCGATGGCGGCGGCCGTGATCCACGAACGGCGGCGGTACACGAGCCAGGCCGCCTCGGGCAGCAGCAGGAACGCGGCGAAGTAGTGGGTGAGCAGCGCCAGGGCGCCGATGGCCGCCCACAGCCACAGCGAGCGCCGGTCGCCGGGATCGCGCTCCGCCCGCAGGAAGTAGACGAGCGCGGCCGTGCACAGGAGGATCAGCAGGGCGTACGCGCGCGCCTCCTGCGAGTACCAGACCAGGTACGGGTTGACGGCCACGAGCACCGCTCCGAGCAGCGCCGCCCGCGGCTTGAACAGCTCGCGGGCGGCCGCGTACGCGACCGGCACGGTGGCGACCCCGAACAGCGCCGACAGGGAGCGCAGGCCCACCTCGTGCCAGCCGAAGACGCGCTCCCAGAGCCAGGCGAGCGCGTAGTAGAGCGGCGGCGTCGACTCGGTGTGACGGACGCCGTCGAGCATCCCGCCGAAGTGGTCGCGCACGATGTCGACCGTGAACGCCTCGTCCAGCCAGTAGCTCTGGTGGCCGATCCGCCAGAGGCGGAGCAGCGCCGCCAGCACCACCAGCGCCAGGAGGATGTCGCGCGCGCGGAGGGAGCGGCTACGCACGGCGCGCCGAGATGTTGAGCCGCACGTAATCGAGCGTCGGGCGGTCGCCCGCGCGCCGAACCACCTCGTCCAGGTACGGATCGCGCAGCTCCTCCGGCAGCCGCCGGAGGTGGTAGCCCAGGCAGACCGTGCGGATGAACGCGTGCGGCTCGGGCGGCGTGACGGGACGCTTCTCCAGCCACGTCTCCACGTCCGAGAAGCCGGCGGCGCGCAGCCGGGCGGCCGTGTCCTCGGCGGACGCGAAGTTCCACGGACCGCTCCAGTCCGCCAGGTGCTCGGCGTAGGGCGGCTCCGCGGCCACCTCCGTCGCCAGGCCGTGGAAGCGGTCGACGTTGGCCTCGCCGCCGCACTGGGCGATCAGGAGGGCGCCGGGCCGCAGCGCGGCGTGCAGGCGGGCGAAGAGGCGCTCGTGGTCCGGCACCCAGTGGAACACGGCGTTGGAGAACGCGGCGTCCACGGGCTCGTCCAGCTCGAGCTCCATCAGGTCGCTCTGGAGCACGGTGGCGCGCGGGCCCAGAGCCTCGCGGGCGTAGTCGACCATCGACGGCGCCGCGTCGACGGCAATCACGCGACCGCGCGGCAGCCGCTCGATCAGCATCTTGGTGACCCGACCCGAGCCGCAGCCGGCGTCCAGGACGGTCTCGTCGCCGCGGAGCGGCAGGCGGTCCAGCACCTCGCGCGCCCAGCCGGCCATCGGGTCGGAAACGCGCTCGTAGGTGGAGGCGTCCCAGTCGCGGGCGCCGCCGGCGGTCGTCACAGCGCGGTGGTGACGGGCCCGCTGCGCTCGCGGTCGCGCTCGTAGCGGTCGATCGCGTCGGCCTGCTGGAGGGTGGCGCCGATGTCGTCCAGCCCGCTCAGCAGCCGGTGGCGGATGTCGGGGCCGATCTCGAAGCCCACCTCGCGGTCGGCGAACGTCACCGTCTGGGCGTCGAGGTCGATCGTGGCCTGACCCGCCGCGCCCAGTGCCCGCACGTCGTCCTCGGGGAGCACCACGGGCAGCAGGCCGATCTTCGTGCAGTTGGAGAAGAAGATGTCGGCGAACGAGGGCGCCACGATCGCGCGGAAGCCGTAGTCCTCGAGCGCCCACGGCGCGTGCTCGCGCGAGGAGCCGCAGCCGAAGTTGCGACCCGCGGCCAGGATCGGGTTGCGCGGCAGCTCCCAGCCGGGCTCCTTGGCCCAGTCGTAGAAGAGGAACTCGCCGAAGCCGGTCCGCTCGACCCGCTTGAGGAATTGCTTGGGGATGATCTGGTCGGTGTCCACGTCGGCGCGGTCGAGCACGGTCACGCCGCCCTGGACGATGCGAACCGGGTCCATCAGCCCGCCCACTCCCTGATGTCCACGAAGCGCCCCTCGATGGCCGCCGCGGCCGCCATCTCCGGGCTGACCAGGTGGGTGCGCCCGCCGCGGCCCTGCCGGCCCTCGAAGTTGCGGTTCGAGGTGGAGGCGCAGCGCTCGCCGGGGCTCAGCACGTCGGGGTTCATGCCCAGGCACATCGAGCAGCCCGCCGAGCGCCAGTCGAAGCCGGCGGCGCGGAAGACCTCGTCGAGGCCCTCGGACTCGGCCTGCGCCTTCACCTGCTGCGATCCCGGGACCACCATCGCGCTCACGTGCCCGCTCACGCGCCGCCCCTCGACCACCGAGGCCGCGGCGCGCAGGTCGCCGATCCGCGAGTTGGTGCACGAGCCGATGAACACTCGGTCGAGCTCGATGTCGCGAATCGGGGTGCCCGGGCGGAGGTCCATGTACCTGAGCGCGCGCTCCTCGCCCTCGCTGGACGGCTCGGGCACCGCGCCGGTGACCGGCGCGACCATCTCGGGTGTGGTGCCCCACGTGACCTGCGGCGAGATCGCGGACGCGTCGACCTCCATCTCGCGGTCGAACGACGCGCCGTCGTCGGTGCGCAGCGCGCTCCACTCCTCCACCGGCAGCGGATCCGGCGCGGCCGGTCGCCCCTCGAGCCACTCGAACGTGGTCGTGTCGGGCGCGATCATCCCGGCCCGGCCGCCGCCCTCGATCGTCATGTTGCAGACGGTCATGCGGCCCTCCATCGACAGCCGCTCGATCGGCTGGCCCGCGTACTCGATCGCGTAGCCGACGCCGCCCGCGACGCCCATCTGGCCGATCGTGGCCAGGATCAGGTCCTTCGGAGTGACCCCGTAGCCCAGCTCGCCCGAGTAGAGGATCCGCATCGACCGGGGCTTGGGCTGCACCATCGTCTGCGTGGCCAGAACGTGCTCCACCTCGCTGGTGCCGATGCCGAACGCGAGCGCGCCGAAGGCGCCGTGCGTGGCGGTGTGCGAGTCGCCGCAGACCACGGTCATGCCCGGCTGGGTGACGCCCAGCTCGGGCCCGATCACGTGCACGATGCCCTGGTAGTCGGAGCCCAGCGAGTACACCGGCACGCCGAACTCCTCGCAGTTGCGCTCCAGCGTCTCCACCTGCACGCGCGACAGGCGGTCGGCGATCTGGGCCGCCACCCTCGAGCCGTCGGTGGGCACGTTGTGGTCGGCCGTCGCCAGCGTGCGGTCGGGCCGCCGCACCCCTCGGCCGGCCAGCCGCAGCCCGTCGAACGCCTGCGGCGAGGTGACCTCGTGCACCATGTGCAGGTCGATGTAGATCAGGCCGGGGGCGACTTCGTGCGACTGCCAGATCTTGTCGAAGAGCGTGCTGGGCATATGCGTCGTCAGCTCCTCCGCAGGCCGGCGCTGACCACAGCGTAGAAGCGCGCCGTCTCGTCGCCGAGGTTCTCGAAGTGGTGCGGCAGGTCCGCGTCGAAGGTGACCGCGTCGCCGTCGTCAAGGTCGTGGCCCCGGCCGTCGCACACGAGCCGCAGGCGGCCCGCGGTGACGACGGCGGTCTCGCGGCTGCCGGGCTCGTGGATCGGCGGGTCGGCGGGGCCGCCCGTGACCGCGCCCGGGGCGAGCTGATGGAGGGACACCTCCGCGCGCTGTCCCGGCAGCGGCGGCGTGAGCACCTCGTAGGCGTGCCCGCGCGAGCGCGCGCCGCCGGGCCGGCGCTCCGAGCGCCTGACGACGGTCACGCCCTCGCCCTCGTCCAGTCGCAGGAGCTGCGACAGCGACAGCTCGAGCCCGGCGGCGATCCTGCCGGCCACGGCCACGGTGGGGCTGGTCTCGCCGCGCTCGACCTGCGAGAGCATCGGCGCCGATACGCCGGCGCGCTCGCCGAGGTCGCGCAGCGAGAGATCCATCGCCTCGCGCAGGGCGCGCACCCGCGGACCGATCCGGAGGGGTTCGACGGTTGCCGTGCTCATGCCGGGAGGTTGTACGTTATCACGTACGACCGTATGTCGGCATGCGGCCCCCGGCTACTGGGTCCCCGGTCCGCCGGCCACCTTCCAGTCGCCGTCCTCCTTGCGGAGCTGCGTGGTCGTGGTGCTCGAGCCGCTCTTCAGCTTGGCCGTGGCCCGGTCGCCGTCCACCTTCACGTCGGACACCTTCGCGTCCTTGAGCGCGCCCAGCAGCTCCGGGCCCGCCTGCTTCGACAGCTTGTCGATGGACGTGGCGCAGTCCTTCGACTTGGTGATCGGGGCGACGCGCGCCGCGAACGTGTCGCGCGTGGACTTGGTGAGCAGCGAACAGGCCCTGTCGCCGTCGCCCTTCGCGAACGCGTCGACGTAGTCCTGGAGCGCCGACTTGGCGTCGTCCGACTCTCCCCCTCCGCAGCCGCCCAGCGCCAGCGCGGCGATGGCGGCCGGCACGGCGATTGCCCGTGCGCGTGTCATCCGGTCTCCCTCCTCGCGATCGTGGCGAAGAGGCTATAGAGCGCGCTCGAGCAGGTCACGGAGCTCGCCGGCCCCGGGCGGGTCGGGCGTGTTGCCGAGGTCCGGCCGCGCCAGCGCCGCCTCCACCACGACGTCGAGGTCGTCCTCGCCCACGCCGAGCTCCGACAGCCGCGTGACACCGGAACGCGCCGCCAGCCGGGCCACGCGCTCGGGCGCGGCCTCGGCGCGCGGCTCGGCCCCCAGGGCCGCGGCCAGCGCGGCGAGCTCGCGCGCCGCGCGCGGCACCATCGCGCGCAGCGTGTGCGGCAGGAGCACCGCGTACGCGAGCGCGTGCGGGGCGCCCGTGACCCGCACCAGCGTCTGGCCGATCAGATGGTGCAGGGCGATGCCCGCGGATCCCACCGCGTACCCGGCCAGGATCGCTCCCAGGGCCAGCGCCGGCCGCGCCTCCTCCTCGGAGGTCCCCTCCACGCCGTGCGCCAGCAGGTTAGCCGCGCGAAGCGCCGCCAGCTCGGCCACGGGATTCGCCACCGGCCCGTACAGCGCCTCGGCCGCGTGGGCCAGGGCGTTCATCGCGCTGGCGGCGCGCGGCTCCGACGGCTGCGAGGCCATCAGGCCCGGCTCGGCCAGCACCGCGGACGGGCGCACCAGGCGCCACTCGTCCACGCCGGCCGGCATGCGGTGGATGCTCGTCATGGGCGCGCCCGAGAGCGTGGTGGGGACGGCGGCGCAGGCCAGCCCGTCGGCGCCCGCGATGCCCTTTGCCGCGTCGATCGCGCGCCCGCCGCCGAGCGCCACCAGCGGCCGGCCGCCAACGCCGTCCCGGACAGCCGCGGCCACCTCGGGCACCGGGCCGGCCGGCACGTGCAGCACCGCGGCCGCCCCGTCGGCCAGGATCGGCGCCTGCGCCGCGGCGCGCTCCGTGGTGATCAGGGCGTAGCCTCCGAAGCCGCGCCCCGCCAGCAGTTCGGGGGCGCCGTCCAGCGCCGCCGGGCCGAAGCGGATCAGGCGCTCGCCGTCGATCCAGGTGAAGTCGCTCGCGCCCGTGGTGGTGCTCACGCGGTCGGCGCGCGCCGCGGGGTCTCCCGCGCGAAGCGCTCGACGGCCGCCAGGTCGAAGTCGCCGTGGTCGGTGCCCAGCCCCTGGGCTACCAGCGCGGCTGTGGCGCAGCCCAGCGTGGCCGCGTCGGAGCGGTCGCGGCCCAGCGCGAGGCCGCGCAGGAAGCCGGCCGAGAACGCGTCGCCGCAGCCGGTGGTGTCCACCACGTCGACCTCGAACGCCGGCACGCGCTCCACACTCCCGGCGTCGACGATCGTGACGCCGTCGCCACCGCACGTGGCCGCCACGCAGTCGACCCCGCGCTCGATCAGCGCCCGGCAGCCCTCGACCAGGTCGTCCTTGCCGCTGAAGCCCAGCACCTGCTCGTCGTTGGGCAGGAGGTAGTCCAGGTGCGGCAGCGCGGGCGCGATCCACTCGATCAGGCCCATGTCGCCGGGCGCCAGGATGTCGGCGGAGGTGACCGCTCCGCCCTCGCGGGCGCGCTCCAGGATCTTCGCCGCGGCCTCACCGCCCATGAACTCGGGACCGCCCAGGTGCAGGTGCGACGCCGCCGCGATGTCGTCCCAGGGCGCGTCGTCGGGCCCGTAGGTGGCGTTGGCCCCGACCACGTGGAAGGCCGGCCGCTCGCCGGTGGGCCGGATCGGGAGGACGCTGGCGGAGGTCTGCACGTCGTCGCGGCGCAGCAGCAGCGAGGTGTCGACCCCGTCGCGCTGGAGCAGGCCCAGCAGCATGTCGCCCACCGCGTCGGTGCCGATCGCGCCGGCGCTCTTCACGTCGGCGCCGAGCTTGGCCATGATCAGCGCCGCGCCGCCCGCCGATCCCGCGGCCGTGATGCGGATCTGGTCCACCAGCTCGCCACCCTGCCCCTCGGGGATCGCCTCCACCGGGCGCACGAGCACGTCCAGCACGTGCACGCCCATGGCGATCGCGTTCATGTCCTCGCTCATCCGCCCTCCTCCACCGGTCGGGTCGTGCCGTAGCTGCGCTCCATCGCGGCGGTCACCACGGCCTGGCGCTGCTCCTCGTCGAGCGCGCGCGGCTGCCCTATCGCCCGCGCGCGCCAGTAGACCGTGCAGGCCCATTCCAGGAGCAGCGACAGCTCCACCGCCTTTTCCAGGTCGGGGCCGTGCGCGATCGCGCCGTGGTTGGCCATCAGCGCGGCGGTGCGGCCGTCGAGCGCCTCGATGACCGACTCCGCCAGCTCGGGCGTGCCGAAGGTCTCGTAGGGCGCCACGCGCACCGGTCCGCCCAGCAGGAGCATCTGGTAGTGCACGCACGGCAGCTCGCCGTCCAGGACGCACGACAGGGCCGTGGCCATCGGCGCGTGCGTGTGTACCACGGCGCCG
>DASVQK010000029.1:0-16579 GCA_036389105.1 Thermoleophilaceae bacterium | reverse complement strand
GTGGGTGGCGTCGCGGATCCCCGACCGGGAGCGGTTCTACTTCCGCGCGGGACGCCCGCTGCCGCCCAACGGCGACCTGTGCGTTCGGTTTGCGCTGCTCCCCAGGATCCAGGTGCGCCGCCCGTCGCAGGCGCGATTCGTGGTGTTCTGGCGCGGCACGCCCGCATCGGCCATCGCCGGGCTGCGGCGGCGCGGCGCGCTGGTGGAGCGCTTCCGGCGCGACTACGCGGTGGCGCGGCTGCCGTGAGCCGGTCCGCGCTCGGCTTCGCCGGCATCCACCTGCTGTTCGCCGCGGCGGGGATGGCGCTGCTGTACGCGCTCGGGTTCGTCTCGCGGCTTCGTCATCTCCTCACGGCCCTCGGTCCGGCCTACCTGGCCGGGCTCGCGGGAGTCATGCCGGTCCTGATCCTGCTGATGGTGCTGGGCGTGCCGATCCGCGCCGTCGAGGCGACGGTGACCGCGACCGCGCTGACGGTCGCGCTCGCAGCCACCGGGTTCGCGCTCTCGCGCCGGCGCCCGGCGCCGGCGCCGGCCGACGACGAGCCGCCGGCCGACACGGCCGAGAGGTGGCTCGCGCGAGCCGGCGTGGCGGCGCTCGGCCTCTACTTCGCGATCGGGGCGTCGGCCTTCGCCAAGCTGCCCGCCGTCGGCGACGACTGGGCGTTCTGGTCGTACAAGGGCCTCGTGCTCTACGACTACGGCGGCCGCCTCGACCAGGAGGTGCTGACCGGAGCGTTCCCGGGCCCCGCGCACCTCGACTACCCGATGCTCCAACCGCTGTTCGAGTCGATCCTGTTCCGGGGGATGGGCGGCATCCACCTCCAGGAGTGGCACATCGCCCTGTGGATCCTGTTCGCGTCATTCGTCTGGACCGTGGGCTTCCTGTTCCGCTCGCGCGGCGTGGGGATGCCGGTGCTGCTCGGGCCGCTCGCGGCGCTGGGGCTGTCCCCGCTCGCCGCCACCTGGGTGGCGATCGGCTACGGCGACGTGTCGGTGGCGTGCTTCGCCGCGGCGGGCGTGCTCTGCGTGGGGCTGTGGCTGGATGGCGGGCAAGCCCGGTACGCACTGCTGGGCGGTGTGCTGCTCGCGGGCGCGGCCAACACCAAGAACGAGGGCCTGACCGCCGCGGCGGCGGTGCTGCTGGCCGCCGCCGTGGTGCTCTTCCGCACACGGCGCGACGGCGCCGGCGGGCACAGGTGGCGGGCGTGGGCGGCCGCGGCGGGCATCGCGGCGGCGGGGGCCCTGCCGTGGATCCTCTGGCGCTCGAGCCACGGGCTCCGTAACGACGACGTGCCGGCGCTCGGCAACTCGCTCGACGTTGACTTCCTGACCGGCCGCCTCGACCGCCTGAGCCAGGCCGTGGGCAAGCTCGCCGCGCAGCTGGCCAACCAGGGCGCATGGATCTGGATCGTCCCCTGCTTCCTGGTGGTCGCGATCGTCTGCCTGGCCACCGGGTCGGCCCGCCGGCAGGCAGCCTTCTACCTGGGCACCGCCGTGCTGATGATGCTCAGCCTGTACTGGGTCTATTGGACCGGGAGGCTCGAGGCGCGGTACTGGCTCGAGTTCTCCGGGGACCGCGTCGTGACCGGCGTGGTGTTCGTGTCCGCGGTGGGCCTGATCCACCTGCTGGCGCTGGTGCTGAGCCGGCGCCCGCCGGACGGGGGGAGGGTCCGGGCCTAGCCGCGGTCCTGCACGCGCTCCACGGCTCGGTTGGCGGCCTGGAGGCGCTCGGCGAACGCCTCGCGGTCGCCGGGACTCGTCATCGGGCGCGGCGCCTGCTTGCGCCGGGGCGC
Organism: Thermoleophilaceae bacterium; assembly: GCA_036389105.1. GTDB lineage: Bacteria > Actinomycetota > Thermoleophilia > Solirubrobacterales > Thermoleophilaceae > AC-37. The sequence continues at coordinate 14,786 of DASVQK010000029.1, read as the reverse complement.
CACCGGACCGGCCGCGTCCTCCACGCCCACGATCGACGACCGCTCCACGCGGATGTCGTCGTCCAGCGTCGCCAGCTCGGACTCCAGGCTGGTCGCGCGCGCCTTCGACACGCGCAGCTCGGCCTCCAGCTCAGCCACCCGCCGATGGAGGTCGCCGTCCTCGCGGTCCGCGCGCGCCGGCTCGTGGGCGGCACGTTCCCGCTCAAGCTCGGAGCGAACCGCGTCGAGTTCGGCGGTCGCGGCGTCGCGCTCCGAGCGCGCGGCCTCGGTCTCGCCCTGGGCCGCCGTCAGCAGTCCCTCCAGCTCCTCGATCCTCGCGGCGGTCGCCGTGTCGTCGCGCTCCTGCTCCCGGGCCATGGCGGCGTGGGAGGCGGCCGCGACGCCCTCCGCCTCCCGCGCCGTCTCCAGCGCGGCGGCCAGGCCGTCGAGGGTGGAGCGCAGCTCGGACTCGAGCTCCTCGGCCCGCGCCTCGGACTCGCTCAGGACGTCGCGCAGGCGCTCGATCTCGACCTCCTTGAGGCGGACCTGCTCGGCGCCCTCCTCGCGGGCCCGGAGCAGCGCCTCCGCGGCGGCCTGGGCGACCGACGCGGCGGCATCCGGATGCGACTCGGCCGCGACGTCGTCGACGTCGTCGATCGGCGGCTCGCCCCCCTCGTCCTCGGGCCACGCGACGCGGATCGACTCGCCGCTCACGGTGGCGACCGACCACGCCGCTCCGGGATCGTCCAGCCGTTCGATCGGCACCGGGAAGGCGGCGCGGAAGGCGGGAGCCGGCGCGGCGTTCGGCGGCTCGGGAAGCTGCTCGACGCGCGCGTCGGCCGCGATCAGCTCGAGCGGCTCGCCCGCCGCGGCCAGGCTCCACTCGCCGTGGAGCCTGAGCATGCCCAGGCTCTCGCTCGCGGGGATGCGCTCGACGTGGCTGATGCGGAGGGCAGGCTGTGTTCTCATGGCGTCGGGCCCGGATCGCACCGGGCGAGTTCCTTATCGGCCTGAGCCGGCCCCGGCCTGAATGTGCGCGAGCCCACCCATCGGCGCGCGGCCGCGACCTAGAATCGCGCCGTGCCGGCGCTCGTGCTCCTGGTCGCACTCGCACCCCCGCTCTACCGGCTGGGGGTCGGAGCGCAGATCCGCCGGCTCTTCGCGAGCCTCAACCGCCACGACTGGTCGCCCGTGACCGCCAACCTTGCGTCGGAGTTCACGTACGAGTTCCACGGCGACACCGCGATCGGCGGGGTGCGCCGCCGCCGCGAGACCGTGGACGCCTGGTTCGAGCGGGTGTTCCGCGTCCTGCCCGACGCGCGCTTCGAGCTGCGCGACGTGGTGGTGGGCGGCCCGCCCTGGAACACCCGGGTGGCCATCCACGCGAGCATCGCCGGCAACCTGGCCGACGGGACGCCCTACAGCAACGTGTTCCAGCAGCGCGTCGTGGTCAGGTGGGCCAAGGTGCGCTCGATCGAGACGATCGAGGACACCCAGAAGCTGGACCGGGCGATGCGCGCGCTGGCCGCCAGCGGCTTCGAGGAGGCCGTCGCCGCCCCGCTCGTCGACTGACCGCGCGGGCCCTCAGCCGCGGGCCCCGCGTACGTAGCGCGGCAGCCGCTGACGGCGGCGCGGCGGGTCGTCGAGCATCAGCTGCGGCACCGTCACGAGCTTGTAGCGGCGCCGGCGCAGCCGGCGGACGATCGTGGGCAGCGCGGCCACCGTCTGCGAACGCGGGCCGCCCGCGTCGTGCATCAGCACGATGGCCCCCGGCCGCGCCCCACGCAGCACCTTGCGCACGATGGCTCCCGCGCCCGGGCGGCGGTAGTCCTCGCTGTCCACCGACCACAGCACCATCAGCATCCGGCGGTCGCGGAGCACGTCGAGCGTCGCGCGGTTCAACGACCCGTAGGGTGGCCTGAACAATCGCGGCCGCGGCAGCCCCAGGCGCGCGAGCCAGCGCTCCTGCCCGACGATCTCGGCGCGCTGAGCGCGCCGTCGCAGGCCCGCCAACTGGGGATGCGACTCGGTGTGGTCGCCCACCGCGTGCCCCTCGCGAATCGCCCTGGCCGTGGACGCGTGGAACCAGCGCTCCATGGAGCCGACCTCGAAGAAGGTCGCGTGCACGTGCAGGCGGCGCAGGACGCGCAGCACCTCGGGGGTGTATGGGCCGGGCCCGTCGTCGAAGGTCAGCGCGATCTCGCGCCTGCGCCCGCCGCCGCTGACCACGAACGGCATCCTGGCCAGCACGCGGTCGACGGCCCGCGCCTCCTCCCCGGCGCGCCGCTCGGCCAGCGCGGCCAGCTGGCGGAGCCGCTTGCTCGTCACCCCCGCCGGCGGGCGCGCGCCCGAGTCGCGCTCGGGGGAGTCGACGCTCACGCTCAGGAGCGCGCCGCCGAGCAGCACGAGGGCCAGAGCGGCGACCGGCCGCCGGGTCGTCTTGACGGAGGTGGAGAGGCGCGTTGCGCGCGGCAGGCTACCGGCGGTGGTGACGGAAGCGGTCGGCGCTCGAGCGCTTGCCGTGCCGCTTCGGCCGGTGGTGGCGCTTCTTCTTGTGGCGCCGGAACCCGCGCGGGCGATCGTCGCCCACGTCGCCCTCGTCGCCCCCCGTGTTGACGGCGGTCGACGGGCAGGGGTTGGTGCGCTGGTCGTTGGGCAGGGAGGGGCAGTTGTCCTGCGTCTCGTCGCCGAAGCCGTCGGCGTCCTGGTCGGGCTCGACGTCGGCGTTCAGGAGCAGCTCCGCGCCCGAGGACTCGCCGTCGGGAGAGCGCGACTCGCCGTCCGGCAGCGGCGAGTCGAAGCGCAACAGGTTGTAGCCGCCCTGCCCCGCGCGCCCGTGGTAGATGGCGCCGACGCGCCGCTGGCGGTCGAGTCCGATGAAGTCCCCCTGGAGCACGGGCAGGCGCGTGGTGAAGGTGTATGTCCGGTCCTCCCCGGGCGAGCCGGCGGAGGCCAGCTGCGCCGGCGTGCTCGTGCCCTCGCCCTGGAAACCGCCGCCGCCCGCGGGCCGGATCACGCGCAGCCGCACCGTGCCGCCGCTGGCCGAGCGGATCCGCCAGCGCACGATCACGCCGTCGGCGGGGACGACCGTCGGACGGTCGGGCATGGCGGTCTGGGCGACCGTGCAGATCGAGTTGGGCTGGCCGGGGGTCCCGCAGGCGATCGAGACGTTCGCGCGCGCGAGGAGGTTGCTGCCGACCGTCTTCGACCCCGCAGCGGGCGAGGCGATCGCCAGGCCGGCCGCCGCCGCCAGGGCCCAGCCGGCGGCGAGCCTGGGGACGATGGAGTGGAATCGCTTGCTGTCGATTTGGTAACTCCGCTACTCGCGTGATCGAATGGGGTTAGTTTGCTCCGACCCCATCGCGGGAGTCGCACACGACACAGGGGGGAGCACTCGCCGTGAACAAGCGAAGCGGGTTGGTAGTTGCGGTGACGGCGTTCTGCATGTGGGCGCTGGCTGCCGCCGGAGGCGCGCCGGCGGCCGTGTCCGTGGCGCACTCGGGCTGGTTCTGGGGGAACCCGCTGCCGCAGGGCAAGAGCCTCTACGACGTCGCGTTCACGGGCGACCGCGGCTACGCGGTCGGGGACTTCGGCACGGTCCTGCGCACCGACGACGGCGGCGCCGCCTGGAGCGGGCTGTCCACCGGGATCACGGTGGACCTGCGTCACGTGCGCGCGATCTCCCCGGATTCGTTCGTCGTCGCCGGCGGCTGCGCGCTGCGCCGCTCGGACGACGGCGGCGCCAGCTTCCAGCGACTGCCGTGGACGGCCAGCGACACGCGCTGCTCGTCGCCGATCGCCGCCGTCTTCTACTCGTCGCCGCAGATCGGCTACCTGATGCTCGACAACGGCAACGTGCTGCGCACCCAGGACGGCGGCCGCACCTGGTCGCGTCGCACCGCCGTGCCCCAGACGCGCTCGACCAACCCGAGCTCGCAGGCGCGGCCCTCCGACCTCTTCTTCACCGACGACAACACCGGCATCGCGGCGATCGGCGCCGGGGTGATCTACCGCACGCGCGACGGCGGGAGCACCTGGACGCTGGTGGCCATCCCGCCGCGCGAGATCCGCGGCCTGTGGTTCGCGGACCAGAGCACGGGCTACGCCGTGGGCGACGACGACCTGGCGATCAAGACCGTGGACGGCGGCCAGAGCTGGTTCCCGCTCCCCAGGCCGCCCACGAAGGACGACCTGCGCTCGATCCGCTGCGCCGACCAGAGCAGGTGCCTGGTCACCACCCGCGGCGCCCACGAGCTGCTCCGGACGGTGGACGGCGGCGCGTCGTGGCGGTCGGTCTCACCGGCCACGCAACGGCTCTTCGCGGCCGCGTTCGCGTCGCCCAGCCGCGCCGTGGCGCTGGGCGAGGCCGGCACCACGGTGCTCTCGGACGACTCCGGCGACACCTTCCGGCGGATCGGCGGCGACCTGGGCGGCTCGTTCACGGCTCTGCGCGCAGCCACGCCCCAGGTGGCGTACGCGTTCGGCAACGCCGGCTCCCTGGCCCGCACCACCGACGGCGGGGTCACCTGGGAGGAGATGGACGCCGCCACCTCGGACAACGTGGTGGACGTGTCGTTCCCGCGCGTCGGCACCGGGTTCGCGCTCGACTCGGTCGGACAGCTCCTGCGCACCGACAACGGCGGCCAGAGCTACGAGATCCTCAACACCGGCACCACCACGCCGCCGGACGCCGTGCTGGCCGTGGACGCCACGCGCGTGCTGCTCGTGGGCCCCGTGGGGATGCGGCGGTCCGTGAACGGGGGCAACTCGTTCCGCGCCATCCGCTCCAAGGGCATCCCGAAGGCGGGGCTGGGAGACGTGGACCACGCGGGCGGCTTCATCTTCGCGTGGGGCTCGCGGGCGATTGCCGTGTCGTCGAACGCCGGCGCCGCCTGGAGCCGCGTGCGCCCGCCGATCGCCAGCCCGAAGCGCAGGAAGGGCTCGCGCAGGCCCGTCGTGCACCCGCCGGACATCGAGAAGGTGGACTTCGTGTCCTCGCGGCGCGGCTACGTGCTGTACGAGGACGGGCGGCTGTTCGTGACCGGGGACCGGGGGCGCCACTGGCGACAGGTGCTCGGCACGGGCACGGAGACCGGCTACGACTTCGACTTCAGCGACGCCCGCCACGGCTTCCTGGCGGTGGAGGCGTTCGGCGACGCCACCAACGGCTACGTGCTCCAGACCGACGACGGCGGCGCCACGTGGGAGCCGCAGCTGGTGGACGCGGAGAACCTGCGCATACGCGGGCTGGCGTCGGTCAGCGCGGCCACCGGCTTCGCCCTCTCGGAGAGCAACCACCTGTTCGCCACGGACTCGTCCGGCAGCCGCGGCGCGCCGTCGCAGCTCACGATCTCGACGCGCACGCCTCGGTTGAAGAAGCCGGGCACCGCGCGGATCGACGGCCGGTTGACGCCCGCCGACGGCGGCGAGCAGGTGGTGGTGTCGCTGCGTCAGGCGGGCGAGAAGCGCTGGGCGTTCGAGACCGTACAGGTCGCGGCCAACGGCACTTTCACCGTGTTCGCGCCGGTCAAGCGGACGTCGATCGTGGTGGCGCAGTGGGCCGGCGACGACACGCACCGCGGGGACGGCACAGGCGTGTTGAACGTGCGCGTGGCGAAGCAGCCCAGGAAGCGGGCTAGCGCGGCCGGTCCGCTTTCGCGCACGTCGCGCCATCCTTGGCGGTGAGGCTGGCGTCGGCTGACGGCGTGTTCAGGATCTGGGCGAACTGCCAGGCCTTGCTGCACTTGGTGGGCGCCTCGAACAGGTGGACGCGGACCTTCCTTCCCTTCGCGCCCTTCAGCTTGACCGCCTTGTTCGGCAGGTTCAGGTCGAGGCGGCGGATGCTCAGGAAGCTTCCGTTCGAGTCGGCGACCGGCTTGAAGGTGAACAGCTTGGCGCCATAGGGGCCAGTCGGGTCGTCCTCGGTGTACTGGTAGTCCACCTCTGCGTGCAGCTGGCTCGTGCCGACCGTGGCGCCGATCATCAGGATCAGCGTGGGCTCGTCGCCGCGGCGCTCTCCGTTGTACGCGGTCACCGTGGCGGGCAGGAAGTCCTGGATCGTGGGCCGGGCGTCCGCCTCGGCGGTGCCCGAGCCGATCTTCGAGGAGGCGGGGCAGCGGCTCTCCATGCCCACCTGGTCGGTGTTCACGGGCAGCGGACACGTGGACGGGAACAGGGCGGCGTTCGACCGCAGCCCGCGCGGCAGCCGGATCGTGCTGTCGCCGCTGTAGGGGGAGCGCGAGCCGTTCCTGCTGTTGCCCGTGTACTCGTGGATCGTCAGGCCGATCCCGCGCGGCGCGGCCTTCGTGCCCGCCTGCGGCGGGCTGACGTCCACGTCCAGCACCGCGAAGTTGCCGTTCGCGTCGGTGCTGGCCGGGCCGGCGGTCGCCACGCCCGCCACGCCGGCGGCCAGGGCCGCGGTGGCAGCGGCCGCCGCGGCGGCCGTTTTGGTCTTCCTGGCGTGCATGAGCGTGGGTGCGCGAGCCGCGCGGCGGGCCGTGCAGGGTGGACCGTTCGCCGGTCGCGGGCGTTTTCCTGCGGGCTACTCGCCGTCCGAGGAGCGCGAGTCGCGCCTGAACGCGCCGGTGATGCGCTCCACCCGATCGGTCGCGCGCTCGAGCGGCTCGGCCAGCTCCAGCACGCGCGCCACCTGCGCGTTGGCCTTGGCCAGCTCCTCGCGGGACGCCTCCAGCTCGCGGCGCGCGCGCTCGGAGGACTCCAGGATGGGCGCCGCGGCTTCGGCCAGTCGCTCGGCCGTGGGCTGCGCGCGCTCGATCGCCTGCCGGGCGCCGGCCGCCTCCTCCCGGGCCCGGTCCGCGGCCGCCACCAGGTCGTCTCCCCCGGCCATCATCCGCTCGACCGTCACGCGCGCGTCGGCGAGCTCGGCCAGGACCCGATCGCCGTTCTCGTTCAGACGCTCGATCTGCTCCAGGGAGCGCTCGAGCAGCTCGTTGGCGCGGGCGACGTTGAGGATCGCCCGCGGCAGCTCGAGTGCGGCGGTGAACGCGAGGAGCGGGAGCTCGAGCGGGTTTCGCACGACCGCCCAGCCTAGTCCGACGTGACTCCGCGGGGGGCTGCCGCTACCATCGCGAGCGCCATGGAAGCACGCCGCTCAGACCTCCTCCGGGCGTCCCCGCGCATGTTCGACTCGGACTTCCTGGACCGGCTCTCGCGCGTGCACCCGGCCGTGCCCGTGGTCATCTTCGTGCCGGCCATCACGGTGCTTCTCGCCCTGGCCGTGGGCCGGGTCGGCGCGCTGGGCATCCTCGGGCTGGTGGCCGGCGGCTACGCGTTCTGGACGCTGGCCGAGTACTGGATCCACCGCGGCATCTTCCACTTCGAGCCCGAGCACGGCATCGGCGCGCGCCTCCACTGGATCATCCACGGCGTCCACCACGACCACCCCAACGACCCGCTGCGGCTGGTCATGCCGCCGTCGGTCAGCGTCCCCCTGTCCTCGCTGTTCGTGCTCGGGTTCTACGCCGTGCTCGGGTCGCCACTGTTCCTGCCGTTCAGCGCCGGGTTCCTCGGGGGCTACCTGTTCTACGACATGACCCACTACCACCTGCACCACCACAAGCCCAAGACCTGGATCGGGCGCCGGCTGCGCGAGCTGCACATGCGCCACCACTTCCAGGACCACACCACGGGCTTCGGCATCAGCGCGCCCTACTGGGACCGCTTCTTCGGCACGTTCTCGCGCACCGCCGAGCGCGAGCCGGCCGAGCGCGCGCGCTAGCCGCCCGCCGGGGCGCGCCGGCGCACCGCGGCGGTCGCGCCGCCCGCGTCGGCGGTGAGCACGTCCGGATCGCCGTCCATGCCGCCCGGATCCGCCAGCGCCGCGACCGCGTACGCGTCCGCGGTGAGACCCGCGCCGTGGGCGCTGGACGGAACGCCCGAAGCCGCCAGGGCGGCGACCACGGCGAGCGCGGTGAGCGGTCGAAGGGCGTGGCGGACGATTCCGTGCGGGCGGCCGGCGAAGGTCACCCGCGACACGCTAGGCGTCGCCTCTAAGGGACGGATGAAGCTCGTACTCGAGTGCGGCTGAGAGGACTCGAACCTCCACGGGGTTGCCCCCACGGCGACCTGAACGCCGCGTGTCTGCCAATTCCACCACAGCCGCGGGAGGCGTGAGTGTAGTCCGACGCGGATGGACGAGTTCGTCGGTCCGAAGACCTGAGCCGCTATGCCGCCCGGTGGAGCGCCATCTCGAACCAGACCCGGGTGCGCTTGCCGCGCTCGACGTTCCAGTCGGCGGCCAGCGCTTGGAGCAGCGGCAGGCCGTTGCCGCCGTGACCGCCCGGCCGGGCGCGCGGGGCCGCCGGGCGCTCGAAGCCGCGGCCGGGGTCGGTTACGCCGATGTGGATCCGGTCGCGGCGCAGGCTGACCTGCACCTCGATCCGTTCCCCCTCCCCCGCCCCGCCATGGCGGACGGCGTTGGTCACCAGCTCGCTCAGCAGCAGGCTGGCGTCGTAAAGCGCCGTCGCGTCCAGCCGGTCGCCGACCCGCGCGACCAGCTGCCGGCGGGCGGTGGCCGGCGCGTTGCGACCGCCCGCGACCTCGAAGTCCGCGCGCCCGCCCGCGCCCCGCGCCATCAGCCCGCCTCCGCGGAGCTCGAGAGGCCGGCCGGCGCGGCGGCGCCCTCACCGGTGCGCATCACGGCCAGCATCGCGGTGTCGTCGGCCTGCGGCCCGCGAGCGAACTCGGACAGGGCCGCGTCCACTCGCCCAACCACGTCGTCGGGACGGTCGGCGTGGACGATCGTCTGCGCCAGCCGCCCTTCGCCGAAGCGGCCGTCCTCGCCCACCGTGTCCATCACGCCGTCGGTGTGCAGGACCAGCTGGTCGCCCTCCGTCAGCTCGATCTCGAACGGCGTCCAACGGCTGTCGGGAAAGGCGCCCGCGAAGCGGCCGAACCCGCCCACCTGCTCGGCCGCGCCGTCGCGCACCAGGTACGGCAGCGGGTGCCCGCCGCAGACCACCGTCGCGGTGGCGCGGCCCGCGCGCTCGCGCAGCAGGACGCAGCAGACGGCCACCAGCGACAGCTCGGCCCGCGAGCAGAGGGTGGCGTTCAGCCGCTCGACCGCCTGCGCCGGGTCGGCCAGCAGCTCGCCCGCGGTGCGCAGCGTGTAGCGCGCGAGCGACGTGAGCGCCGCGGCCGCCGCACCGCGGCCCGCGACGTCGCCCACCACCACCATCCAGCCGTCCGTGACCGGGAACGCGTCGTAGAAGTCGCCGCCCACCTCGTTCTCGTCCCCCGCCGGGCGGTACAACGCGGCCACGCTCCAGCCCGGCATCTCCGGCAGCTCGGGCGGCAGCAGGCTCTCCTGGAGCGTGTGCGCGATCTGCGAGCGCTCCGTGTACAGGCGTGCGTTCTCCACAGCGGTCCCGGCGCGCCGGCCCAGCTCCTCGGCCAGCGCCAGGTCGGCCTCCGTGAACACGCGTCCAGACTCCGCGGAGACGAGCGCCAGCACCCCGGTCGTCCGCCATCCGCTCCGCAGCGGGACCAGGATCGCGGCGCGCATACCCAGCCCCTGGAGCAGCTCCAGGTGCTCCTCGTCGACGGCCCCCTCGCGCAGGAGCTCGGGCGGGATCTCGTTGATCATCTGAGACACGCCGGTGCGGATCACCTCGGCCGCGCCCTCGTCGTCCTCGAGCCGCGCCGGGTAGCGCTCGCCCATCCGCCAGCCCAGCTCGACCTTCTCGGAGTCCACGTGCGCGATGGCCACCTGCCGGATCAGGCCGTGCTCGTCGGGCATGTTCACGCCGCACCAGTCGGCCAGCTGCGGCACCGCCAGCCGCGCGACCTCCTGGAGCGTGCGCTCGTAGTCGAGCGACGACGAGAGCACCTCCCCCGCCTCCGCCAGCAGCCGCTGCGCCAGCTCCGAGCGCTTGACCTCGGTCACGTCCTCGACCACGTTCACGGCGAGCACCACCTCCCCGCGCTCGTCGTGCACCGGCGTGGCCTTGTTGACCAGCCAGCGCTCCACGCCGGTCGCCTTGACGACGTTTCGCACGAGCAGCGGCTCGGGGCTCTCGCCCGCCAGCAGCCGCACGGCGGGCAGGTCGCTCACCTCCACCGGGCGCCCGTCCTCGTGGAACACGTCGAACCGGTCCATGATCTCGCCGCGCGCCGGGCCCAGCAGCTCGTCCGGGCTGTCCAGCTCGAGCAGTCGCGCGGCGGCGGGGTTGGCGTAGATCGTGGCGTCGCGGCTCTGCACCGTCACGGCCTCGGCCAGGCTCCTGAGCGTGGCGTCGAGCTGGCGCTCCAGGCTGGTCACACTGGCCGACAGCCCGGCGTTGTCGAGCGCCAGGGCGATCCGGCCGGACAGCACCTCGGCGAACTCGAGGTCCTCGGGTGCGAGCCGCCGGCCGGAGCGCCCGACCGCCAGCGCCAGCGCTCCGACGATCCGGCCGCGCGCGCGAAGCGGGACGAAGAGCACGTCGCGCATCCCCGCGCCGCGCAGGATCTCCAAGTCGCGCTCGTCGCGCGCGATCAACCGCAGATGGTTGTCGTTCACGTCGGCCAGGAGCTGCGACGCGCCCAGCTCGGCCGCTCTGAGCGCCCCGACCGGCGCGTCCGTGGACGGCTGGCGCCGACGCAGGAACGCGGCCGCCTGCTCACCGCTGTCGTCGCCCGCCACGCGAACCCCCAGCCGGCGCAGGGCGCCGTGCTCGTCCAGAGCGTCCAGCGTGGCCAGGTCGGCGGCGGTCGGCACCAGGAGGTCGAGCAGGCGCGCGACCGTCTCGTCCAGGCTCAGCGAGCCGTCCGCCACGCCGCCGACGCCCGACAGGAGCTGGAAGCGCCGCAGCTCGTCGCTGCGCCCGCGGGTGCGCGTCAGGGCCCTGGCCGCGGCGGCGCCGATGCCCAGCCCGGCCGCCAGCCCGGCGGCGGCCGGCCCCGCGGGCGGGCCCGACTGCCGCAGCGGTCGTCGCCGTCGCGCCAAGCTAGGAGCCGTCCAGGGCGTCGGCGGGGTCGTCGACCATCAGGCCGGGCTCGCCGTCCAGCCCGGAGATGCTGAAGATGCGCTGCACGCCCGCCGGTCCGCGAACGACGGCGAAGCGGTGGCTGCCCTCCTGCGCCCGGCGCTGCTCGGCCACCACCAGTCGCACGCCCGAGGTGTCGAGGAACGTGACCTCGCGCAGGTCGAGGACGATCACCCGCTGCTCGGGCCCGGCCCCGGCCAGCGCCTCGGCCACGCGGTTGGCGGTGGCCATGTCGATCTCGCCCTTCGGCGCCACGATCAGGGCGCCGCCCTCGCTGCGGGTGTCGACCTGGAATTCGGCAGGCGTCTCCATCGCGCGCAGGAGACGGTATCCACAGTCCGGCGCGGCGCGCAATACGCTCGCCACGCGATGGACGCGAGCCTCCTCCCGCCGCCGGCGCACGAGACCTGGTTCGAGCATCGCGGCTTCCACACCGACTGGGGCTTCGCGGGGGAGAGCGCCACGCTGCTGCTGCTCGGCCTGGCGCTGATGCTGACGCTGGCGGTGCGGGCATTGGCGCGCCTCCACCCCGGCATCGACGTGCCGCTGCTGGCGCGGATGGCGCCGTGGATGCCGTTCGCCCTCAGGATCCACCTGGCGGTGTCGCTCGTCGGGCTGGCGTCGCGCGGCGACTTCCTCTCGCCCGCGATGGACCTGCCGACGAACGCCTACGGCATCGCGGTCGGCGTCGCGATGGTCGTCGTGGCCGTGGCGATGGTCACGGGCTACCGCGTGCGCGAGGCGTCGCTCCTGCTGGTGGCACTGGGCCCGGTGGGGCTGTTCGAGTTCGGGCTCTGGGACGTCCTCGCCCGGGTCGACCTGCTGGGCCTGGCGGGCTTCCTCCTGCTCGCCGGGCCGGGCGCCTGGTCGGCGGACGTCGAGCTTGGGCGGGTGCGGGCTACGGGCGCGTTCGAGCTGGCGAAGGGCGTCTGGGCGCTGCGCCTGGCGGTGGGGGCCGCGCTGGTCGTGGTCGCGTTCCAGGAGAAGCTCGCCAACCCGAACCTGGGCCAGGGGTTCCTCCACGAGCACCCCGACTTCAACGTCGCGCGCTCGATCCTCGGGCTGGACTGGACCGACCTCGAGTTCATCCGCGTGGCCGGGGCGATCGAGGTGCTGTTCGGGCTGCTCCTGATCTCGGGCGCGCTGCCCCAGGCGGCGGTGGTGATCGCCGGCATCCCGTTCAACGCGACGCTGTGGTTCTTCGGGACCGTCGAGCTGCTGGGCCACCTGCCGACGTACGGCACGATGCTCGTGCTGCTGGTACTGGGCTCGCACCCGCTCCTGCGCGCGGCGACCTCCGACCCGTGGCCGTTCGGCCGCCGCGAGCGGTACTCCGCGGCGCCGCCCTAGATGGACCTGGCTACGCGCCGAGCCCCAGCACGTGCTCGGCGATCCGCTCGCCGCGGTCCTCCTGGAGGAAGTGGGCCGCGCCGTCGATCTTCACCTGCTCGCCCGCCGTCGGGATCATGTCGCAGAAGACCTGGCCCGACTTCGGGTACGGGAACACCGGATCGGAGTCGGAGAAGGCCACGAGGGCCGGCCTGTCCCAGCGCGTGAGCGCGTCGATCACCGCCTTCATCTCGGCGGCGCCCGGGGCGTCCTCGCTGGTCGGGACGATCAGCGGGAACTGCGCGGTGCCGGCCTTCGACTCGGGTGTGGGCCACGGCGCCTCGTAGGCCGCCACGATCTCGTCGGGCAGCTCGGAGGCGGTCGCGCCCTGGACGACGAAGCCGATCGGCAGGTCGGGGTTGCGCTCGGCGAAGTCCCGCCAGGCCAGGAACCCCTTGCTCACGCGGCCGGTGAAGAGCCCGGTGTTCAGGATGGCGAGTGCGGCCACCCGATCGGGGTTCTCGACCGCCCAGCGCAGGCCGATCGGACCGCCCCAGTCCTGGACGACGACGGTCGCGTCGCGCACGTCGATCCGCTCGAGCAACTCCGTCATCAGCTCGACGTGGCGGTCGTACGTGTACCAGCCGAGCTCGGTGGGCTTGTCGGAGCGCCCGAAGCCCGCGTAGTCGGGGCACACCACGCGGCGTCCGCCGGCCACCAGCGGCGGGATCATCTTGCGGTAGAGGTACGACCAGGTCGGCTCGCCGTGGAAGCAGACCACCGGCCGGCCCTCCCCCTCGTCGAGGTAGTGCAGGCGCAGCCCGTCCAGCTCCTCGTAGTGGGGCTCGAAGTCGTAGCCGGGCAGGCCCTCGAAGCGCTCGTCTGGTGTGCGGAAGACGTCCATGGGGGCGGTGGGCGGAATTATGCTTGCTCGATGGTCTTCAGGCAGATCGTGCACGACGACCTGGGGTGCGCGTCCTACCTGATAGGCGACGAGCACGCGGGCGTGGCGGCGGTCGTGGACCCGCGCTTCGAGATCGGCGCCTACCTGGAGCTGGCCCGCTACGTAGGCGTGGAGATCGAGCACGTGCTGGAGACGCACACGCACGCCGACCACCTGTCCGGCCACGGCAGGCTCGCCGCGGCCACCGGCGCGACCATCCACATCCATCGCGGCGCCGGCGCGGAGTACGAGCACCACGCCTTCGACGACGGCTGGGAGCTCGAGCTGGGCTCCGTCCACGTGCGCGCCATCCACACTCCGGGCCACCGCCCCGAGCACACGGCGTTCGCGCTGACCGAGACCGGCCGCGGCGACGACCCGTGGGCGGTCCTGACCGGCGACACGCTGTTCGTGGGCGACGTGGCGCGCCCGGACCTGGCGGTCGAGAAGGCGGAGGGCGCGCGGGCGATGTTCCGCACGCTGCACGACCGCCTCCTGACGCTGGCGCCCGAGACCGAGGTCTGGCCGGGCCACCTGGGGGGCTCGCTGTGCGGCGGGCCGGGGATGGACATGAAGGTGTCGTCCACGATCGGCTACGAGCTGCGGCACAACGACCTGCTGCGCGAGGACGACGAGGACCGCTTCGTGGAGCGCGCGATCTCCGGGCTGGCGCCGCAGCCCCCGAACTTCCAGGCGATCGTCGGGCTGAACCGCGGCCCGCTCGTGACCGGGGGCGCCGACCCGCTGCCGCTCACCCCGCGCCAGCTCGAGGCCAAGCGGCGGGAGGGCGCGCTGATCGTGGACGTGCGCACCGACCTCCAGTTCGACGACGCGCACGTGCCCGGCTCGGTCTCCAACACGATGCTGCGCTCCGGGTTCGGCACCAAGCTGGCGTGGATCGCCGACCGCGGCCAGGAGATCGTGTTCGTGGGACGCGACGACGCGGACGGCCACGAGGCGGCCAAGCTGGCCGTGGCCGTCGGCGTCAGGAACCTGGGCGGCTACCTGACCGGCGGGCTGACCAGCTGGCGCGCCGAGGGTCGCGACGTGGAGCGGATCGTGCGCGTGGACGTGCGGGAGCTCCACGCCCTCACCGACGCCGAGAGCGACGGCGAGGTCCAGATCCTGGACGTGCGCGAGGAGAACGAGTGGCATGAGGCCCGCATCCCGGGCTCGGTCCACGAGCCCTACCACGACATCCACGCCATCCCGGACGGGATCGACCCCGAGAAGCCGGTGGCGGCCATCTGCATGTCCGGCCAGCGCAGCGCGGTGGCGGCCAGCCTGCTCCAGCGCCTGGGCGCGAGGCGCGTGCTGCACGTGGTGCCCGGGGGCGTGGGCACCTGGAAGGAGCTGGGCTACCCGATCGAGAACGGGCGTTAGCCGGGCGGCGGCTCAGGACGCTCCTCGCGCAGCCAGCGCGCCAGCTCCTCCACCTGCTCGGGCCTGAGCTCCACCTCGGTCCGCTCGGGCAGCGGCGGGGGCGGGTCGCTCCCCCGGACCGGCGCGGCCGAGAAGGTCAGCCGCGTGCCGCGCCGGTTCCAGGCCGC
>DASVQK010000028.1:0-20145 GCA_036389105.1 Thermoleophilaceae bacterium | reverse complement strand
CAGCGAGCTCGGCGACAAGCTGAACATCAAGCAGAAGAACTACCTGTACGGCGTCATGAACCAGCTCCAGGGCGAGGGAGCGGTCAGCAAGCAGGGCAAGGGATACACCGCTAAGTAGCGCCGGCTCGCGGCTAGGCCGCGACCTTCTCCATCTTCGAGATCACCGCGTCGGCCACGTCGGACGTCCCGACGGCCGTCGGGTCGTCGCGGCTCGGCTTCATGTCGTAGGTCACCGACTCGCCCTCGCGGATCACGTCCGCGATGGCGTTCTCCATCCGGTCGGCCGCCTCGCGCTCCTCGACGTGTCGCAGCAGCATGACCCCGGACAGCATCAGCGCCATCGGGTTGACCTTGTTCTGGCCCTTGTACTTGGGCGCCGAGCCGTGCACGGCCTCGAACACCGCGTAATCGTCGCCGACGTTCGCGCCGGGCGCCATTCCCAGCCCGCCGATCAGTCCGGCGCCCAGGTCGGAGACGATGTCGCCGTACAGGTTTGGCAGCACGATCACGTCGTACTCCTCGGGACGCGACACCAACTGGTTGCACAGGTTGTCCACGATTCGGTCCTCGAACTCGATATCGGGATACTCCTGTTCCGCAACCTCTTGAGCGGTGTGAAGGAATAAACCGTCAGTGAACTTCATGATGTTGGCCTTGTGCACAGCCGTCACCTTCTTTCGGCCGTAGGCCTTCGCGTATTCGAACGCCTCGCGCACGATCCGCTTGGTTCCAAACACTGAAATTGGCTTGATCGATACACCGATGTCTTCGCGCAGCTCCGTGCCCTCGTTGTCCTTGATGAACTCGCGCAGCTTCGCGGTGCTCTCGTCGCCCAGCTCGAACTCCACCCCGGCGTACAGGTCCTCGTGGTTCTCGCGCACCACCACGATGTCGGTCTCGGGGAAGCGGGTGCGCACTCCCTCGTACGCCTTGCACGGCCGCAGGCACGCGTACAGGTCGAGCTCCTTGCGCAGCGCGACGTTGACCGAGCGGAAGCCGGAGCCGACCGGAGTGGTGATCGGGCCCTTGATGGCCAGCCCGCGCTCGCGGATCGACTCGATCACGCGGTCGGGGAGCGGCGTGCCCTCCTCCTCGTAGACGTCGGTGCCCGCGTCCTGCCAGTCCCATTCGAACTCGACGCCGGTGGCCTCGAGCACGCGGCGCACGGCCTCGGAGATCTCCGGGCCCGTCCCGTCCCCGCGGATGAAGGTGACGCGGTAAGCCAACTCGGTCCTTTCTGTCGCGTGGCCGGGCCCTTCCCGGCCGCGCGCGGCATTATGGCGGAGGCGGGGAGGTCGGCCTGTGCGACGATTGGCGGGTGGGTGGAGGCCGCTCAATCCAGCTGGCCAGGGTCTTCGGCATCCGGATCGGCGTCGACCCGAGCTGGTTCGTCGTCCTGTTCCTCGTGATCTGGTCGCTGTCGGGGTCGTACAAGGACCTCTATCCGGGCGAGGACACGAAGGCCTTCGTGCTGGCGACGCTCAGCGCCCTCCTGTTCTTCGCCTCGGTCGTCCTGCACGAGCTGGGGCACGCGGTGGTGGCCATCCGCAACGGCATCGGGATAGCCGGAATCGACCTGTGGCTGTTCGGCGGCGTGGCCCGGATGAAGGGCGACACGCGCACCCCGGGACAGGAGTTCCGCGTGGCGATAGCCGGCCCCGCCGTGACCGCAGCCATCGCGCTCGTCTGCTGGCTCGGGCTGACCGTGGCCGGCGGGTCGCACCGCTACCTGCACGGCCTGGCGCTGGACGCCAGCGGCAGGGTCAGCCCGCTGGTGGCGGTGCTCTCGTTCCTCGTCTTCATCAACGTGCTGCTGCTGGCCTTCAACCTGGTGCCGGGCTTCCCGCTGGACGGCGGGCGCATCGCCCGCGCCATCGCCTGGTGGCGCACCGGCGACCGCGACCGCGCCACGCGGCTGGCCGCCCGCCTGGGCCGCGGCTTCGGGTTCGCGCTGATCGCCGGCGGCAGCTTCGCGATCCTCCGGCCCGGCGGCGACGTCATCGCCGGCATCTGGCTGATCGCCGTGGGCTACATGCTGTCCCAGTCCGCGCGCGCGGCGGAGGTCCAGAGCCGCATCAGCACGAAGATCGCGGACCTGCGCGTATCCGACGTGATGGACGCGGAGCCGGTGCTGCTGCCGGCGCACACCAAGCTCGATCGCGCGCTGGACGACTTCTTCCTGCGCTACCGCTGGCCGTGGTTCCCGGTGGTGGACGCCACCGGGCGCTTCCTGGGCCTGGTCATGCGGCAGAAGGTGGAGGACGTGCCGGAGGCGCTCCGCCAGGGCTCGAGCGTGGACCAGGTGATGAACGTCGAGAACGCGGGCGTCTACCGGGTGGGCATGGACGAGCCGCTCGAGGCGGTGCTCGGATCCGAGGGGCTGCGCAGCCTCGGGGCGGTGATGGCGGTCGACCCCGACGGGGTGGTCCGCGGCGTCGTGACCCTCGACCGGGTGCGGCGCGCCCTGACCGGGCGGCTCTCCACGCCGCTGCCATAGAATCGCCGCGCCGCGCCGGTGCCCCCGGCGCGGTCCGATGAAAGAGCCCCTGTAGGAATGCCCAACCACGACGTCCTGGTGATCGGAGCCGGCCTCGCCGGGCAGCGCGCCGCGCTCGCGGCCGCCGAGGAGGGCGCCAGCGTGGCGATCCTCTCCAAGGTCCACCCGGTGCGCTCGCACTCGAACGCCGCCCAGGGCGGCATCAACGCCGCGCTCAACCCCGAGGACTCGTGGGAGTCGCACGCGTACGACACGGTGAAGGGGTCCGACTACCTGGGCGACCAGAACGCGATCGAGATCATGTGCCAGGAGGCGCCCAACGAGATCCTGACGCTGGAGCACCTCGGCGTGACCTTCCACCGCAACGAGCACGGACGCCTGGGCACGCGCGCGTTCGGCGGGGCGTCGGCGGCACGCACCTACTACGTGGCGGACATCACGGGCCAGGCGATCCTGCACGTCCTGTACGAGCAGCTGATGAAGCACGACGAGGTCTACCGCTACGAGGAGTGGTTCACCACCAACCTCGTGCTCGACGACGACGGCCACGCGGCCGGCTGCGTGGCGCGCAACATGCGCGACGGCACGATGGAGCTGTTCGGCGCCAAGACCGTGATCCTGGCCAGCGGCGGCAACGGTCAGATCTACAACCCCACGACCAACGCGCTGATCTGCACGGGCGACGGGATCGCCATGGCGTACCGCGCGGGCGCCAAGCTGATGGACATGGAGATGGTCCAGTACCACCCCACCACGCTGGCGGGCAACGGGCTGCTGATCACCGAGGGCGCGCGCGGCGAGGGCGCGCACCTCTACAACGCGCAGGGCGAGCGCTTCATGGAGAAGTACGCGCCCAACAAGATGGAGCTGGCGTCACGCGACGTCGTGTCCCGTGCCGAGCAGACGGAGATCGACGAGGGCCGCGGGTTCGAGGACGGCACCGTCGCGCTCGACATCACCAAGGTGCCGCGCAAGCGCATCCACGAGGCACTCCGGGAAATCGTGAACGTCGGACGCGATTTCGCGGGCGTGGACATCACGCGTGAGCCGATCCACATCAAGCCGGGCAACCACTACACGATGGGCGGCGTGAAGACCGACACCGAGGGGCGCACGGCGGTGCCGGGGCTGTACGCGGCCGGCGAGGTCGCGTGCGTGTCGGTGCACGGCGGCAACCGCCTGGGCGCCAACTCGCTGCTCGACACGCTCGTGTTCGGCCGCCGCTCGGGCAAGGACGCGGCGGAGCACGCGCGCAACCACAGGTCCCCGCGCGTCTCGCACTCGGTGGTGGACGACGAGGAGCGCGGCATCCGCGAGATCGTGGGCCGCGAGCGCACCGGCCGCCGCGTGTCGGAGATCCGCGACGAGCTGGGCGCGACCATGGACAAGTACGTGGCCGTGTTCCGCGACGAGGACGGGCTGCTCAAGGCCGGCGAGATCGTCCAGCGGCTCAAGGAGGAGGCCAAGACGGTCGCGATCGACGACAAGGGGACCGTGTTCAACCAGGACCTGTTCGGCGCGATCGAGCTCGGCTTCATGCTGGAGAACGCCGAGTGCGTGGTGATCGGGGCGCTCGAGCGCAAGGAGAGCCGCGGCGCGCAGTTCCGGACCGACCACCCGGAGCGCGACGACGACGAATGGCTCAAGCACATCGACCTGTCGCTGGACGGCGACAGGCCGGCGGTCTCGTACTCTGAGGTGACGCTCACCCAGTGGGAGCCGGAAGAGCGGAAGTACTAGGAGCCATGCCGGAGTACACCCTCCAGATCCGCCGCTACGACCCCGAGTCCGGACGCCCGGCGTACTGGCAGGACTTCGACGTGGACCTGCCCGCGGAGCGCTCGGTGCTCGACGCGATCCTGCGCGCCAAGTACGACGAGGACGGCTCGCTGTCGATCCGCTGCTCGTGCCAGGCCGCCATCTGCGGCTCGTGCGGCGTGCGCGTCAACGGGCGCTCGCGGCTGGCCTGCAACACCCAGCTGGGCGACGCCCTGGAGAGCGCGCCCGACGGCGCGATCGTGGTCGAGCCGATGGGCAACATGCCCGTGATCAAGGACCTGATCGTGGACATGGACGCAGTGCACTGGAAGAAGGTGCAGCGAGTGGTGCCGTGGCTCCTGCCGGAGGGTGACCCGCCGGAGCGCGAGTACGTGGTGGAGCCGGAGTCGATGATCGACATCACGCAGTCGATGGCGTGCATCCACTGCGGCGCCTGCGTGTCCGCGTGCCTGTCGCTCGAGGTGGATCCCGAGTTCGTCGGTCCGGCCGCGCTGGCCAAGGCCTACCGCTTCGTGGGCGACCCGCGCGACGCGGAGACCGAGGGCCGGCTGATGGACCTCGCCGAGGACCCGCACGGGATGTACGACTGCACCCACTGCTTCGCATGCATCGAGGTCTGCCCCAAGGACGTGGCCCCGATGAATCAGATCATGCGCCTGCGCCGGCGCGCCACCAACGACTACGGGATCAAGGACGGCAACAACGGCTACGGCCACGAGAAGGCGTTCACGGACCTGG
This sequence comes from Thermoleophilaceae bacterium, assembly GCA_036389105.1. Taxonomy (GTDB): domain Bacteria; phylum Actinomycetota; class Thermoleophilia; order Solirubrobacterales; family Thermoleophilaceae; genus AC-37. The sequence continues at coordinate 15,131 of DASVQK010000028.1, read as the reverse complement.
TGGAGAAGTACGGGACGCTCTCGGAGTCGCAGCTCCTGCCCAAGTCCTACGGCGACGGGAGCATCATCCGCGCCCAGGTCAAGCCGGCGGCGGTGAAGGAGCTGGCGCTCAAGTTCCCGACGATCGTGCGCGGCCTGTTGTCGCGCAAGGTCTCGCCCAAGGTGGCGCTGATCCACCACAAGCTCAAGGACCAGCCGCAGATCCGGCGTCTCTACCAGGAGATCGAGTCGAAGGACGAGCGGCTCGAGCTGAACCTGTACATCGTCGGCGACTCTGGCGGTGACGAGGAGGGCGCGGCGGCGGAGGGTGGGAAGGAAGGATGAAGCTCGCCTACTGGCCAGGCTGCGTGTCGCGCGGCTTCACCCCGGAGCTGCACGGCGCGATGGCGGCGGTGGCCCCCAAGCTCGGCCTCGAGCTGGTGGAGCTGGACCGCGCCAACTGCTGCGGCGCCGGAGTGATCGCCGAGCACAACCAGGAGCTGGTGGACTCGCTCAACGCGCGCACGTTCGCGCTCGCCCAGAACGTGGAGGGCGCAGCGGGCATGATGAACATCTGCTCCACCTGCCAGGGCGCGCAGGCCGAGTGCCAGGAGCGCCTGGACGCCGACTCCGCCTACCGGGCGCACATCAACGAGCACCTGGAGCCCGAGGGCCTCGAGTACGAGAAGGGCGGCGCCTGGTGGAACAAGAACTTCCTCTGGCTGCTGGTCGAGGAGATCGGGCTCGACAAGCTGCGCGAGAGCGTGGTGCGGCCGCTGGAGGGCCTGCGCGTGGGGCCGTTCTACGGCTGCTACATCGTGCGGCCCACGCCGCGGCTGGGCTTCGAGTTCTACCCCGACCGCGACAAGTACCTCGAGCAGGTGATCGAGGCCTGCGGCGCCACCAACGTGCCCTACGCCGGCAGCCACAAGTGCTGCGGCTTCCCGGTCATCACGCTCAACCGCGAGACGTCGCTCAAGCAGGCCGGCCGCCACATGGCCGATGCCCTGGACGCGGGCGCCGACTGCGTGGTCACCCCCTGCCCCCTCTGCCACCTGAACCTCGACCTACAGCAGCCGGAGGCGCGCCCGTTCGTGGAGCGCGACCTGGGGATGCCCGTCCTGCACCTGCCGCAGCTGGTGGGGCTGGCGCTGGGCATCGACGACAAGGAGCTCGGGCTGCACCGGCACGTCGTGAAGACGGACGCCGTTCGCGACAAGGTCGCGGAGCTGGCGGCTGCGTAGAGGTCGTTCGGTTATTGCCGGGCAGGTGCTGCTCGGGTATTAGCTCCGATGAAGTCCCCGGCTACGCCTATGACGGCTCCGCCGTGGATCTTCATCGTCGCTCCCCCTCGACCATGGCTGCCGTGCCCGCGCAGCTTCAGGTTCCAGCCTTGCAGGGGGCGAATCCCCCTGTCGCGTGACTTACGTCCCGCAGATGCCGGGTCAGGCACGTGTTCTCAACCAGAAAACGGCGGAGAGGCTCCTCGAGGAGCACGGCTGGACGCGCACGCGCGGGGGAAAGCACGCGGTGAAGATGGTCAAGCCGGGTAATCGCCCGATCACTCTCCCGACGCACAAGCGGCGCGACTACAGCCGCTCGCTCACGCGAGCCATACTCCGGCAGGCGGGCCTAGACTCTTGAGCGCAGGCAAGATGAACCTGACCGCGAAGCTCCACTACGAGGACGGCAGCTACTGGGCCGAAGTCAAGGAACTCCCAGGCTGCTTCGCTACGGGCGACACGCTCGACGAGCTCACCGACGCGCTGAGGGACACCGTCCGCGTCTACCTCGCCGACGATGGTGAGGAGCTCTCCGGCGAGCCGGTTCGCATCGATGAGCTGAAGCTCGTCGCCTAACGGCGCCGACTGCCCCTACAACGCGAAAAACCGGCCAGTTGCCCGGCCGGCTCTCGCGGTGCGGCGTACCCCTACGCGCCCTGGGAAGCTAGGAAGTCTCTGCCGGTGCCTCCCTACCGGCGTGAGTGAATGATTCCCGACCTGAGCGATAAGTACGTCCCCCCACGCGCGTGATCTTGGGGGGAACTTAGGGTTAGGCCTGGAGGTTTCGCGGGTGAGGGTTAGGGGGAGAGTGAGGGTAGGTTTACCTCCCCCCATCATCCCCCTCACCAGGTAGACTCCGGCGCCGTGTCGGCCCCGATATCGATCGTCTCCGCCCGCTTCGAGGACCTCGTGTCGATCGGGCTGGCTCAGCTCATAGCCGAGGATCCCAACGTCGAGCTGGTGGCCAGCGACGTCGACCTCGACCGCCTCGAGGCCGTGCTCGACGAGCACCACCCCTCCGTCGTCCTCCTGAACTTCGGCACGCTGCCCAACCCGGCGATGATCTACCAGCTGCACCAGGGCCACCCCGAGACGCGCGTCGTGATCCTGGCGAACCGCCCGAGCGCGGCGGAGTGCAACCAGATGCTCTCGTTCGGCGCCACCGCGTGCATCTCGAAGGAGACGCAGGGGCGCGACATCATCAACGCCATCCACCTGGCGTCGCGCGGCATGCACGTGCTGCCGCGCTCCGCCGCGGCAGCCGACCAGCCGGAGGAGATCGGGCTGCCGGGACCGGAGCTGCTCACCCCGCGCGAGGCCGACGTGCTGGAGCTGCTCCAGGACGGCATGACCAACGCCCAGATCGCGCACTCGCTGTCGATCGGGGTCGAGACCGTCCGCACCCACGCGCGCAACATCTACGCCAAGCTGGGAATCTCCACGCGCCGCGACCTGGCTCGGATCTCACGGCCCAACCGGGGAGCGCCGCGGCAGGATCCCGTGGGCGTGGCGCGCTCCGGCTAGCGGCGGCCGACCAGCCGCCGGACGGTGGCGATCAGGCCCTGGCCCTCGCCGCGCGGGCGGTTGCCGCGGCGCCGGCGGCCGGGGTTGCCGCGGGTCGAGCCGCGGGAGATGAGCTTGAGGAGCCGGTCCGCCGGGTTCATCGGCGCGGATGTTACGCGCAGGGGTGGCGAGCCGCCTACGCCGCGCGCCGCTCGCCGGAGCGGAGCAGGCCGCGCAGGTTGATCAGCTCCGCGATCTGCACGGCGTTGGTGGCGGCGCCCTTGCGCAGGTTGTCGCCAACGATCCAGAGGTTGAGGCAGCGCTCGTGCGAGGGGTCCCGGCGGATGCGCCCCACCAGCACGTCGTCGCGCCCGGCCGCGTCCAGCGCCAGCGGGTAGACGCCGTTCGCCGGATCGTCAAGCACGGTCAGTCCGGGGGCCGCGGCCAGGAGCTCGCGGCACTCGTCGGCCGACAGCGGGTCGCGCGTCTGGACGTTGACCGACTCGGAGTGACCCGTGTAGACCGGCACCCGGGTGCACGTGGCCGACACGGCGATGTCCGGCTGGCCGAGGATCTTGCGCGTCTCGTTGACCAGCTTCAGCTCCTCGTCGGTGTAGTCGGAGCCCTCGGGGAAGCTGCCCGCCTGCGGCAGCACGTTGAACGCGATCTGGTGCGGATAGATCGACGGCTCGGGCAGCTCGTCGGCCTCGATCACGGCCACGGCTTGGTCGTGCAGCTCCTCGACCGCGCGCTGGCCCGTGCCGGACACCGACTGCATCGTCGTGATCACCAGCCGCTCGATGCCGGCGGCGTCCTGGATCGGCTTGAGCGCCACCACCATCTGCATGGTCGAGCAGTTCGGGTTGGCCACGATCCCGCGCTGGCGCGCGAGCGCCAGTTCCTCCGGGTTGACCTCGGACACCACCAGCGGCACGTCGTCGTCCATCCGCCAGCGCGAGGAGTTGTCCACCACGACGGCGCCCGCGGCGGCGAAGCGCGGCGCCCACTCGCCGCTGGTCGCCCCGCCGGCCGAGAACAGCGCGATGTCGAAGCCCTGGATTGCCTCGTCGGACAGCGGGCGCACCTCGAGGTCGCGGTCGCCGAAGTCGATGCGCCGCCCGGCCGAGCGCTCTGAGGCGAACGGCACGACCTCGTCGGCCGGGAAGTCGCGCTCGCGCATCACGCCGAGCATCGTCGAGCCGACGGCGCCGGTGGCGCCCACCACGGCGACGCGCATCAGGAGACCACCGGCCGGTGGTCGCCGCGCGGGTCCTCGCGGCGCACGGCGTCCTCGCCGAGCTCGAACGCGCGGTGCAGCTCGCGCACGGCCGTGGCCACGTCGTCCTCGCGCACGACGCACGAGATCTTGATCGGCGAGGTCGAGATCATCTCGATGTTCACGCCCGCGTCGCCCAGCACGGTGAACGTCTTGGCCGCGACGCCGGGATGGCTCTTCATTCCCGCCCCCACGAGCGACACCTTCCCCATGCTCGGGTCGGTGGCCACGCCGCCGATGCCCAGCTCGCCCTTGAGCGGCTCGAGGGCGTCGCGGGCCACCTGGAGGTCGGCGCGCGGGACGGTGAACGACATGTCCGCGCCGCGTCCCTCGGACTCGGGCTCGTTCTGGATGATCATGTCCACGTTCACGTTGGCGCCCGCCAGCACGCTGAGCACGCGGCCGGCCACGCCGGGCCGGTCGGGCAGCTGGGTGAGGGTGACCCGCGCCTCGTCGGTCGAGTGGGTCACCGCTGTGACGAGCGGACGTTCCATGGTCTCTTCCTCTGTCAACACGAAGGTACCCGGTCCGTCGTCGAAGCTCGACCGGCAGTGGATGCGGATGCCGTGGTTGCGCGCGTACTCGACGGAGCGCAGCTGGAGCACGCCGGCGCCCGAGGCCGACATCTCGAGCATCTCCTCGAACGACACGGCCGTGAGCTTCTTCGCGTCCGGCACGAGCCTCGGATCGGCGCTGTAGACCCCCGCCACGTCCGTGTAGATCTCGCACACGTCCGCCCCCAGGGCGGCCGCGATGGCCACCGCCGTGGTGTCGGACCCGCCCCGGCCCAGCGTCGTCACCTCGCCGTGGATCTCGTACTCGCCGTCGTCGCTCAGCACCGAGGCCGACGTGCCCTGGAAGCCCGCCACCAGCACGATCTTGCCCTCCCCCAGGAGCCGCTCGATCCGGTCGGTGCGGACGTCCAGGATGCGCGCCTTGGTGTGCGACGCGTCGGTCACGATCCCGGCCTGCGAGCCGGTGAGCGACTCCGCGTGGTGGCCGAGGTCGTTGATGGCCATCGACGCCAGCGCGCACGAGATGCGCTCGCCGGTGGACAGCAGCATGTCCATCTCGCGCGGGTGCGGCCGCTCGGAGACCTCGTGCGCCATGGAGATCAGCTCGTCGGTGGTCTTCCCGCGCGCGGACAGCACCGCCACCACGCGGGCGCCCTCCTCCTTGGCCCGCACGATCTTGCGGGCGGCCGCGCGGATGCGGTCGACGTCCGCCACGGAGGTGCCGCCGAACTTCATCACGACCGTCTGCTCGCGGTCGGTGGCGGCGTCGTCCATGGCGGTGCGAGGATAGCTTTCGCCCGTTGATCGGAGACCTCCCTCGAGACGCGCGCAGGGCCCGCCGCGCGGCCGGGACGCTGCTGCTCGGGCTGGCGATCGCCGCCTCGCTCGCCGCGTGCTCGGGCGGGGACGACAAGCCGGCCGACAAGCGCAAGGGCTCGCCCGCCGCGCGCTCGCGGCCGGCGCCGAAGCTCCGGTCGTTCCTCGGCCGCCTGATCCCCTCGCCCGAGGGCGTCCTCCCGGGGGCGCACGTGTCCGCCCAGATCGGCCGGCTGGTGGCCCGGCTGCCGCTGGAGCGCAAGGTGGCGCAGCTGCTGCTCGTCGGCTTCGACGGCCGCGACGCCACGGCGCCGTTCTTCGCCACGCTGCGCGAGATGGACCTGGGCGGAGTGGTGATCCGCCGCCAGAACTACGTGTCGGCGCCGCAACTCGCCGCGCTCACCGCCACGATCGCCAACGCAGCCGCCGGGCGCCTGCACCAGCCGCCGTTCGTGCTGGCCCAGCAGGAGGGGGGCGAGTTCTCCGCGTTCGGCGACCTGCCGCCGGGGCCGGCGGCGGGCGAGCTGGCCAGCGCCGCCGACGCCGCCGAGGAGGCCCGGCTGGCGGCGCGGACCCTGAAGGGCCTGGGCCTGAACGGGGTGCTGGGCCCCGACATCGACGTGGGCATCAGCGAGGGCGACCTGCTCGGGCCGCGCGCCTTCTCGGACGATCCGGGCGACGTGAGCGCGTACGCCGAGGCGACGGTATCCGAGTACCGGCGCGCGCGCATGCTCACCGCCGTCCAGCACTTCCCCGGGATCGGCGGCGCGGCCCAGTCGCCGGGCGACGGGCCCACCCAGGTGGGACTGACCATGAGGGAGCTCGAGCGCCGCGACCTGGCGCCGTTCCGCGCCGCGATCCGCGCCGACACGCCGGCCGTCCTGGTCGGCCACGCCTCCTACGCGCCGGACGACTTCGTGGTGCCCGCATCGCTGTCGTCCGCGATCACGACCGACCTGCTGCGCGGCGGCCTGGGCTTCCGCGGCGTCGCGATAGCGGACGACCTCGAGGCTGGCGCGATCACCGCCGGCCACAGCGTGCCGCAGGCGGCGGTGCAGGCGGTGGCCGCCGGCGCGGACATGGTCTACGTATCGGGACCGCGGTCCGACTGGCTGGCCGCCTACCGCGCGCTGCTCGCCGCGGTGCGGGCCAAGCGGATCCCGCTGCGGCGCGTGGACGCCGCCGTGACCCGCGTGATCACGGGCAAGCGCGAGCTGGGCCTGAGGAACCTGAGCAAGCCGAAGCCGGTGCCTCCGGTGCCGGTCACGGGGGTGCCGGGGGCCACCGGCGTGCCGGGCGCGCCCGCCGCGCCCCCGCCCTAGGCGCGCCGGTCCTCAGAGCGCCCGGCGGCCCTGGAACGCCTTGCCCAGCGTGATCTCGTCGGCGTACTCCAGGTCGGCTCCCACCGGCAGCCCGCTGGCCAAGCGCGTGACCGTGACACCGGGCGCACGCTCGCGCAGCGCGTCGGCTATGTAGAGCGCCGTGGCCTCGCCGGTGGTGGTCGAGTTGGTGGCCACCACCACCTCGCGCGCGTCGCCGCCCTCCACGCGGGCGACCAGCTCGGCGATGTGCAGGTGCTCGGGGTCGACCCCGTCGATCGGCGACAGCGCGCCGCCCAGCACGTGGTAGCGACCGCTGAACTCGTGCGTGCGCTCGATCGGGATCACGTCGCTGGGCTCCTCGACCACGCAGATCACGTCGGTGGACCGGCGCTCGTCCTCGCAGATCCGGCAGCGCGGTCCCACAGCCAGGTTGAAGCAGACCTCGCACTGGCCGACGGTCTCCTTGACCTCGCGGATCGCGTCCGCCAGCGGCAGCGCCTCCTCGGGATCCGTGCGCAGGATGTGGAAGGCCAGCCGCTGCGCGGTTCGCTGGCCGATTCCGGGCAGGCGCGCGAGCTCGGTGATCAGCCGGTTGACTGGCGGCGAGAACACCGCGCGAGCTTAGCCACGGGCTAGGAGGCCAACGGGGCGGGCGGCTCGCCGGGCAGCGGCGGCTCGTCGCCGGCCGAAGCGGCCGTCATCGGCTCGCCGCTCATCGGCACGCCCAGGCGCGGCTGCTCGCCCACCTCGACCGCGCCCTCGCGCACCAGCCGGCCCATCGTCTGGACGGCGAGCGCGTCGAACTGGGTGCCGGCGTGGCGGCCCAGCTCGGCCAGGGCCTCGTTGGGGTCCATCGGCTGGCGGTAGAGGCGCGGGCAGGTCATCGCCTCCAGCGCGTCGGCGACGTGCAGGATGCGGCTCTCCAGCGGGATCTCCTCGCCCTTCAGCCCCTCGGGGTAGCCGGCGCCGTCCACCCGCTCGTGCAGGTGGCCGACCCAGTCGGCGATTTCGGGCATGCCGGCGCCGGCGATGATCGCCCGGCCGAGCTCCGCGTGGCGTCGCATGACCGCGTACTCGGCCTTCGTGAGCTTGCCCGGCTTGAGCAGGATCGCGTCGCGGATCCCGATCTTGCCCACGTCGTGCAGCAGGCCGGCCATCCGCACGGCCTCGACGCGGTCGTCCGAGAGTCCCAGCGCGGACGCGAGCGTGGCGGCGTAGAAGCCCACCCGCTGCGAGTGCATGTGCGTGTAGCCGTCGCGCGCGTCCACCGCTCGCGCCAGCGCGTGCACCGTGTTGAAGAGACCGCTGCGACGCAGCCGCGCCGCGTCCTCCTCGGCCGACAGCGCCGAGTCCTCCTGCGCCGAGTAGACCGAGGTCTGGCCCGGGCCGCGGGACTTCGACCAGTACATGGCGCCGTCCGCGTAGCGCATCAGGTCGGCGCGGCCGATCGCGTGGCGGGGGAACTCGGCGATGCCGACGCTGAGCGTGAGTGGGCCGACGTCGGCCGCCGCCGCGCGCGCCTCGACCGCCTCGCGCAGGCGCGCGACGGCCTCCTGCGCGTTGCGGGAGTCGCAGCTGCTCAGCGTGAGCATGAACTCGTCCCCGCCCACGCGGCCGCAGAGGTCGCCTGGCCTGAGGTTGGAGGCAAGGCCCTCGGAGACCGCCACCAGCGCGGCGTCGCCATGGGCGTGGCCGCGGGCGTCGTTCAGCTCGCGGAAGCCGTCGATGTCGATGGCGACGATCGAGACCGGCCAGCTCTCGCGGCGCGCCCGCCGCAGCTCGGTCTCCAGGCCCTCCTGGAAGGCTCGGTGGTTGAGGACGCCGGTCAGCGGATCCCGCAGGGCGAGCGCCTCCAGCTGGGTGCGCGTCTCGACGAGCTGGGCGGCCATGCCGGCACCCTCGTCGCGCCCGCCGCCGCGGCCCAGGATGAGGCCGGTCACGAGGGCGGCCACCACCGCGCCGGCCGGCGGCGTGAAGCCGAACGCGAACAGCGCGGCCGCCGCGCCGAGCGCGGTGACCGCGGTACGAACGGCCCACGGATGGGCGTTCGCGTTCCGCGCACATGTAGATATCGCGGACGCCCGCGTCACTCAGCCGTCATCGGCATCGCGAGGCCACTGCTTGAGCGGCAAATCGCGCTCTCGGGGGTGCCCGACCGGGCAGCTACAGGCCCGGCAGACCGAGTCCGCCGAGGCCGCCCGGCCCGCCGGTGGCCGCGCCCATGCGGGACGCCGCCAGCTCCTGCGCCGAGCGCAGTGCCTCGTTGACGGCCGCCAGCACCATGTCCTGGAGCATGTCGGCGTCCTCCGGGTCGATCGCGGACGGGTCGATCCGGATCTCCTGGACCTCGAGCCCGCCGGTGACCTTCACGGTCACCATCCCACCGCCGGCGCTGGCCTCGACCACCTCGGACTGAAGCTCCTCCTGGGCCTTCATCATCTCGGCCTGCATCTGCTGGACCTGCTTCATCATCTGGTTCAGGTTCGGCTGCTGGGGCATGCGGTCAGCCCTCCTCGGGCGCTGGCGCCGGCTCGTGGTCGAAGACCTCGGTGGCGCCATACTCGCGCTTCAGGCGCTCGATCAGCTCCTCCTCGCTCAGGCCGGGGTCGGCGCCGGCCTCCACGTGGGCGTCGCTAGACGCGTAGTCGAGCGCGAGCGAGTGGCCCGTGAGTGCGCGCAGCGACGTCTGGAGCAGCTCCCGGTTGCGCTCGACCGTCTTGCGGGAGAAACCGGCGAGCACCGGGAAGCAGACCGTGAGGGTCTGGCCGTCGAGCTCGGTGGGCTGGGCGCCCTCGAGGCAGGCGCCGACCATCGCGTTCTCGGCGCGGACGGCATCGACCACCGCGGGCCAGAGGACTCGCACGCGCTCGATGTCGAGGTCGGGGTCGGGGGCCGGGGCCGGGTCGGGCCTGGCCTCCGGCTCGGCCTGCGGCTGCGGGGCGATCGCGGTGGCGGTCGCGGCGGCCGGGGCGGCGGCGGCCGGGGCGGCGGCGGTCATCGCGGCGCGCGGAGGAGCGCTCGCCGCCGCGGGCGGCCGCGCCGCGGCCTCGGGCGCGCCGGGGTCCGAGCCGCCGTTGCCGTCGCCCGGCTGACCCGCGCCCGCGGACGGCCGGGCGTCCGGCTCGGCCGCGCCCTGCGACTCCGCGACCCGCCGCTCGAGCTGCTCGATCCGGAACAGCAGCGCCTGGAGCGAGAGGTCCGACTGCGGCTGGACCGCCTTGAGCAGCGCCAGCTCGAGCTGGATGCGGGCGTCGGAGCCGTCCTTGACCGCGCTGAGCCCGGCGGCCAGCAGGTCGATGGCGCGCAGGATCTCGCCCTGGGCCAGGCGGTCGGCCTGGGCGGCCACGCGGTCGGTGTGCTCGGCGGTGACCGCGAACGAGTCGGGCACCTCGCCCAGCGTCTGGACCACGAACAGGTGCCTGAGGTGCGCGGCCAGGTCGCGCATGAACTGCGTGACGTCGCGCCCCGACGCCGACAGGCGCTCGACCGCCATCAGCGCCGCCCTCGGGTCGTGATCCACCAGCGAGTCGGCGGCCTGGAAGACCAGCTCGGTGTCGGCCACGCCCAGGATCTCCAGGACGTCGTCCAGCTTCACCTGGCGCCCGCCGTAGGTGACGAGCTGCTCGAGCGTGCCGAGCGCGTCGCGGAAGCTGCCGGTCGCCGCGCGGGCGATCATGCCGACGGCCGGCTGCGGCACCTCGATCTCCTCCTGCCGGGCCACGCGGCCGAGCACGTCGGCGATCTGCTCGAGCGACGGGCGGTGGAAGTCGAAGCGGTGGCAGCGGTCCACGATCGTGGCGGGCACCTTGTGCGCCTCGGTGGTGGCCAGGACGAAGACGACGTGCGGGGGCGGCTCCTCGAGCGTCTTGAGGAAGGCGTTCCAGGCGGCGTTGGACAGCATGTGCGCCTCGTCCAGGATGTAGACGCGGCGCGCTCCGCCCATCGGCGCCAGGGCCACGTTCTCGCGCAGCTCGCGGATGTCGTCCACCGAGTTGTTGGACGCGGCGTCCATCTCCACCACGTCCAGCGAGTTGCCGGCCATGATCGACGCGCAGGCCGGGTCGGCGGGCGAGAAGTCGGCCCGCGGCCCGCCCTCGGCGTTGAGGGCGCAGGCCAGGAGCTTGGCCATGCTGGTCTTGCCGGTGCCGCGCGAGCCGACGAACAGGTAGGCGTGGTGGACCTTGCCCAGCTCGATCGCGTTGCGGAGCGTGCGGACGATGTGCTCCTGGCCCACCACCTCGTCGAACGTCTTGGGGCGGTGGCGGCGGTAGAGCGAGAGCATGGGGCGACCGGGATGGTAGCCGCGAGTCCGGCGGGCGGCCGGTAGCGTCTCGCGGCCATGGCCTGGGCTCGGAGAGCGCTGCCGAACCTGCTGGCCGCGTGCCTGCTCGCGTCCCTCCTATTCGCTTTCTTCGGGCACGCGTTCCTCAACTACGACACGTTCTACGCGCTCGTCTGGGGCGACGACCTGGTGCACGGGCGGACGCCGCAGTACGACGTTCCGGTGGCCCCCACCCCCCATCCGCTTGCGACCGCGGTGGGCGCCCTGGCGTCCCCGCTGGGCGACGGGGCGGAGGACGCGCTGCTCGCGCTCGTACTGGTCTCGATGGGCTTCCTGCTGGTGGGCCTGTACCGGCTCGGACGCGAGTCGTTCGCCTGGCCGGTCGGCGTGCTGGCCGCCGCGATCTTCGCCACGCGCGTGCCGCCGCTCAACTTCGGCATCCGCGGCTACGTGGACCTGCCCGCGGCGGCGTTCGTCGTCTGGGCCGCCGTACTCGAGGCGCGGCGGACGCGGCGCGGCTGGCCGGTCTTCGCGCTGCTCGGGCTGGCGGGGCTGCTGCGGCCGGAGGCGTGGCTTTTCCTGGCCGCCTACTGGCTCTGGCTGTTCCCGGCGTGCGGGTCGCCGGCGCGGCTGCGCTACGCGGCGCTGGCGCTGGCCGCGCCCGTCATCTGGGGGGTCAGCGACCTGCTGGTGACCGGCGACGCGCTGTGGTCCCTGCACGGAACGCACGAGCTGGCCGGGCAGCTGAAGCGCCCGACCGGGATCGAGAGCGTCCCGCGGCTGATGCCGCGCCGGCTCGGGGAGATCGTGCGGCTGCCCGAGCTGGTCGCGGCGGTGCTCGGGTTCGGCGCCGCGCTCCTGTGGCTACGCGCGCGCGTGCGGGTGCCCGCGGCTGTGGCGGCGCTCAACGGCGTGGCCTATGCCGTGCTCGGCGTCGCGGGGCTGTCCCTGCTCGGGCGCTACCTGTTCCCGGCCGCCGCGATGGTGTCGCTGTTCGCCGCCGTGGCGGTGTTCGGCTGGGCGGCGCTCGACTGCGGCCGGGGGGCTCTGCGCCTGGCCTGGCGGATCGCCGGACTCGTGGTGTTCGCGGCGATCCTCGTGTTCACGCCGATGCAGGTGGACCGGCTGGACGCGCTCCGCGACGACATCGCCGCGCGCGACCGGGTTCAGGCCGAGCTGCACGACCTGGTGGAGTCGCCCGCCGGCGAACGGGCCTTCGCGCGCTGCGGCACGCTCTTCGTGCCCAACCACCGGCCGGTGCCGTCGCTGGCCTACTGGACCGGGCGGCGGCCGGCGGCGATCGTCTCCGCCCAGCGGCGGCGACCGTCCCGCGACGGGCTGTTCCTGGCGCCGGCGAGCGCCGCCGTGGCGAAGCTCTCGATCCTCGATCCGCGCGACCTGACGGCCCCGGCGCGGCGGCCGCCCGGCTACCGCGAGCTCGCCCGCAACCGCTCGTGGGTGCTTTACGGGGGCTGCCGGGTGTGATTGCACGGCGCCGTCCTGCCCTGAGGGTCCATAGCAACGACTGGGCAGGACGGTGGGGGAAAGTGGACCGTGCACCCGCCGTCGAAGAAGGATCCCGGGCGTTCCCGCCGGCCGGAGACTCCGGTCAGGCTTCCCCGCGGCGCGTGGCCGGTATCGCTTAAGGCTGCTTCCTCCCGGATCTGACCTGGTTCGCGAGCGTCCACCGCGCGGGACCTGGCCATCGACGCCTTCGACTGGCGTACTGACCCCGGGCACCCACCCCTCGGACGGGGATTCGGCCCCGCTAGAGCGGATTGCGGGTGCAGGGCACCGCTACCTCCCCGCCTAGCACGGTCCGCTGTCGATGTTAGCCGCTTCGAGCGCGCAGCCGAGGCTCTGCGGCGTGGATTCGGCCGGCGCCCCGGCGATCTTGGCGAAGCGCGAGAGGAGGTACGGCACCGGGTCGATCGGCGTGCCGCTGCGCCTGACCTCGAAGTGGAGGTGGGCGCCGGTGGCGTGGCCGGTCGAGCCGACGAACCCGATCAGCGAGCCGCCGTTCACGCTCTGGCCGGCGCGGACGGCGATCCGCGACTGATGCGCGTAGTACGTCTGGAAGCCCAGGCGGTGCTGGACGATCACGAGGTTGCCGTAGCCGCCGGAGTTCCAGCCGGCCGAGACGACGGTGCCCACGCCGGCGGCGTGGATGGCGGCGCCGGCCGGAGCGCCGAAGTCGATCCCCTGGTGCGGGCGGCCCCAGCGCATGCCGAACGGCGAGGTGATCGGGGCGTTGACCGGGCGCAGGAAGCGGACCGGGCCGGACGGCGAGCCGTGGCTCGTGCCGTGGGTGGCGCCGCTGCTGGTCGAGCCGCTGCTCTTCGAGCGGCCGTGGACGAGGGCCCGCAGGGTGGCGGGGCCGGCACGGCTGTCGGCGCCCAGACCGGCGGAGCGCTGGAAGCGGCGCAGGGCGCCGTCCGTGCCCGAGCCGAAGCCGCCGTCGATCGAGCCGGGCGAGAAGCCGCGGCGCTGGAGCAGGAACTGGAGCGCGGCGACGTCCCAGCCGCGCTGGCCGCGGCGCATGGTGCGGTGGCCGAAGCCGGGCGCGCCGCGCCTGCCCAGCGCGCGCCGCGTGCGCGGGCCGACGATCCCGTCAACCGGCAGGCGGTGGGCCTTCTGGAACACGCGGACCGCGCGCGTGGTGCCGGAGCCGCGGATCCCGTCGATCGAGCCGTGGTAGTGGTGGAGCGCCCTGAGGGCCACCTGGAGCGCGGCGGTGTTGGCGCTCGAGGCGGCGGCGGGAGCCGCTGGGGCGGCTATGAGCGCGAGCGCGGCCAGGGCCGCGGCCGCGAAAGCGGTCCGGAGGGGCGGCATTCCCCGGCGTTCGGCGCGAGCCATGCGCCCTGAACCCCCTGCAACGGGTCGTTCATGCGGTGCCGGCGACGCGGCTTAACACCGGCGGACCGGCCCGCCCTAGAATCCCCCGGCCCGGGCGCGTAGCTCAGTGGGAGAGCGCTCGCTTCACACGCGAGAGGTCGCTGGTTCGAAACCAGCCGCGCCCATGGCGGATCGAAGGCTAGTTGTACGCAGTCCAGGCCTGCAGCAGCGACTCGCTCGCCCCAAACTCCTGAAAGCCGACGGCCTCGATGCCGTCCTCGAGCGCAACCAGCCTGTAATCGTTCGGGTCGCATGCTGCATGGCGGCTGCGGGATGTCGCTGGCGAGACCAACCGTGACCCGAAAGCTACAAGCAGGCTCGTCGAGACTGCGTGCTCGTGCGCCTGACCGGTTGCTCGCTCAGATCGGCCGAGATCGCGGCCGATATCCCTCAGGTGGACGAGCACAGGAACGTCGAGGAATGGGCGGACGCCCTGCTGGAGCGGCATCGAACGGCTCCTCCGGGCACCTCGCTCGAGGATGAGCCGGTCATCGAGTACATGCGCGAGAGGAGCGAGCATTACGCCGCGCTTCACCAGAGGTTCGCGAAGATCGAGAGCGTACTGGTGCTTGTGGGCGCGGTCCTGTTCTGCGCGTTCGTGTTCGCGTTCTACAGCGGCTTCTAGCGGACCGGCGTAGTAGCTGCGCTCGCGGCGCCCTCGGGGGCGTCGGCTCCCGCGGCGCCGTTGCGCGGCGCCGCGGTCAGGGGACCCGGCGGCCAGGGCCACGGCCAGGCGTGCGGGCGGTTCTGCGGCAGCGATTGCATGGCACCTCCTCTGCGACGCTCATCGGCCCCCACGGCACCCCGCGTCCGGCCCGCGTTGCTCGATGGACGACCCTGGTTGCGCCCAAGCCGCAACGGCTTGCGCCGGAGCGGCGTTCGTTGCAGGACGCGGTCGCGCCACGTGCTAATTCGATCTGGACGCGCCGAGCAGCTGGGCTCGCGGCCGGCGGTAGATCGTCGGGGGTGACCCCCCCTTAAGCGGCGTCGGTGTGCGAACATATGTTCGTATGGGACGACACCTGGGACGCCTTATGGTGGAGCTAGCCCTCGTCGGTGGGGGCGCCCTGTACCGGGAGTCGATACGGCGCGTGCTCGACGACGCGGGCGGCCTCGAGGTCGTCGGTACGGCGGCCTCGCTCGCGGAGGCCGCTCCCCTGGTCGAGCAGCGTCGCCCCGACGTGCTGGTGGTGGACCTCGAGTGGGAGCGCGACCTCGCCGGCCTGGCGTCGATGACGGACCGGCACCCGGACGTCCGCCT
>DASVQK010000027.1:0-24188 GCA_036389105.1 Thermoleophilaceae bacterium | reverse complement strand
CTACCGCGGCTACGTGATCAAGGAGTACTTCGCCAACTACTACCTGCACTCCAGCGACGTGACCTTCGACATCGGGTCGAACGGCATGGAGGTGCACCAGGAGAGCGCCGAGCCGTGGCGGGTCACGCTGATCGACACGGGCCAGGCGACCGCCACCGGAGGCCGGCTGAAGCGCGTGCTGCGCTACCTGGACGACGAGGAGTTCTTCTTCACGTACGGCGACGGGGTCACCGACCTGGACCTGCGCGCGCTCCTGGACTACCACCGCGGGCACGACGCCCTGGCCACGGTCACGGCCGTGCAGCCGCCGGGCCGCTTCGGGGCGCTCGACATCGAGGGCGACTCGATCCGCAGCTTCCACGAGAAGCCGCGCGGCGACGGCTCGTGGGTGAACGGCGGCTTCTTCGTCCTGTCCCCCGGCGTGGGCGACTACATCGACGGCGACGAGTCCGTCTGGGAGGAGGAGCCCGTGGAGCGGCTGGCGAGCGACGGCCAGCTGCGCGCCTACCGCTACGACGGCTTCTGGCGGGCGATGGACACCGTCCGCGACCGCAACCACCTCGAGGAGCTGTGGCGGTCCGGCGGCGCCCCGTGGAAGGTGTGGCCGTAGACCCCGCCTTCTGGCGCGGCCGGCGCGTGCTGGTCACGGGCCACAGCGGGTTCAAGGGCAGCTGGCTGTGCCTGTGGCTCGACGGGCTCGGTGCGCGCGTGACCGGCTTCGGCCTGGCGCCGCCCACCGAGCCGTCGCTGTACGAGTCGGCGCGCGTGGGCGACGGCCTGGAGGAGCGCCCCGGCGACATCCGCGACCCGGGCGCGGTGCGGTCCGCGGTGGCGGCCGCCCGACCCGAGGTGGTGCTCCACATGGCCGCCCAGCCGCTCGTGCGGCGCTCGTACGAGGACCCGCTGGGCACGTACGAGACGAACGCCATGGGCACGGTCAACCTGCTGGAGGCCGTGCGGCTGGAGCCGGGCGCGCGCGTGGCGATCGTGGTGACGAGCGACAAGTGCTACGAGCAGCGCGCCGACGGCCGCCCCTGCCGCGAGGGCGACCCGCTGGGGGGGGCGGACCCGTACTCGAGCAGCAAGGCCTGCGCGGAGCTGGTGGCGGCCGCCTACCGGAGCTCGTTCGGCCGCGACGGGCCGGCGATCGGCTCCGTGCGCGCCGGCAACGTGATCGGCGGCGGCGACTGGGCCGCCGACCGCCTGGTGCCCGACGCTATGCGCGCGGCGCTCCGCGGCGAGCCCCTCGCCGTGCGCAACCCGGACGCGGTGCGGCCGTGGCAGCACGTGCTCAACCCGCTCAGCGGCTACCTCGCCCTGGCCGAGCGCCTGTGGCGGGCGCCGGAGGAGGCGGGTCCGTGGAACTTCGGCCCCGAGCCGGGGGACGAGCGGCCGGTGCGCTGGATCGCCGACCGCGTGTGCGAACTGTGGGGCGACGGGCTGTCGTGGACCGAGCACGGCGACGGCGGCCCGGCCGAGACGCACGTGCTGCGGCTGGACTCGAGCAAGGCGCGCGAGCGGCTGGGTTGGCGACCCCGCTGGGACCTGGACCAGGCGCTGTCGGCCACCGTGGACTGGTTCCACGCGCACCGCGACGGCGCGGACGTGCGCGCGGTGTGCCAGGCGCAGATCGCGGCGTTCGCGGCGTTCGCGGCGGCCGGGGGCGGCGGCGACCCCTAGGCCGCCGCGCGGGCGCGCGTGAAGAACGCGCCGAAGGTGTCGAGCACGTAGTCCAGCATCGCGTCGGTGATGCCGGGGTAGACGCCGATCCAGAACGCCGCGTTCATCATCAGGTCGCTGTTGTCGAGGTTGCCCGCCACGCGATGCGGCACGTCGCGGTACGCGGGCTGGCGCAGCAGGTTGCCGCCGAACAGCTGCCGCGTGGCGATCCGGTGCCGCTCGAGCCACTGGACCAGCGCGTCGCGGTCGAAGGGCGCATCCGGGCGGACGACGATCGAGAAGCCGAACCAGCTCGGTTGGCTGCCGGGCGTCGGCTCCGGCAGCTGGAGCCAGTCGGCGTAGGGCTCGAGCCCGTCGCGAAGCCGCTGCCAGTTGCGCCGTCGCGCGGCCACGAAGTCGGGCAGCTTCTCGAGCTGCGCCACACCGACCGCGGCCTGGAGGTCGGTCAGCTTCAGGTTGTAGCCCACGTGGGAGAAGATGTACTTGTGGTCGTAGCCGGCGGGGAGGTCGCCGAGCTGCATGCCGAAGCGCTTGCCGCAGGTGTTGTCCTCGCCGGGCTCGCACCAGCAGTCGCGCCCCCAGTCGCGGAACGACTCGACCAGCGTCTTCAGCCGTCCGTCGTTCGTCAGCACGCCGCCGCCCTCCCCCGTGGTGATGTGGTGGGCCGGGTAGAAGCTCAGGGTGGCCAGCTGTCCGAAGGTGCCGGTGGGCCGCCCCCGGTACAGCGAGCCCAGCGCGTCGCAGTTGTCCTCGATCAGCCACAGGTCGTGCTTCTCCGCCAGGCCGACCGCGGCGTCGAGGTCGAAGGGGTTGCCCAGCGTGTGGGCCAGCAGGATCGCCCGCGTGCGCGGTCCCGCGGCCTCCTCCATAAGTCGCGGATCGACGTTGCCCGTGGCCGGGTCGACGTCCACGAACACCGGCACCATCCCGTTCTGGAGGATCGGGTTGAGCGTGGTGGGAAAGCCCGCCGCGGCGGTGATGACCTCGTCGCCCGGGCGCAGGCGCCGCTCCCCCAGCTTCGGCGAGGTGAGCGCCGACAGCGCGAGCAGGTTGGCCGAGGAGCCCGAGTTGCAGAGGATCGCGTGCCGGACGCCCACGAACGACGCCAGCCCGCGCTCCAGCGTGTGCGCGAAGCGGCCCGTGGTCAGCCAGAAGTCGAGCGCGGCGTCCACCAGGGTGGCCAGCTCATCGTCGTCGAACACGCGCCCGGACGTGGGGATCAGGGTCTCCCCGGGCCGGAACTCGTCCGCCACGAGCTCGGTCGAGCGGTATCGGCGCACGAGCTCCAGGATCTCGTCGCGCAGCGCGGCCCCGCTATCGGAGGGATCGGCGATCGGTCCATCGTAAGAGAGCGACCGCCCGGATGGCCGCCGAAACCGCGCTAACCTCGACCCGAGAAAGCCTGGGCGAGCGCCGAAACTTCCGCGCTTCGCCGCGCTCCAAGCGAGAGACACCGGTGATCTCCGAACGATCCTGCCTAGCCGTCGTCCCCGCCTACAACGAGGCGGGCACCGTCGGACGCGTGATCGGCGCGCTGCACGAGCACGCGCCGGCGTTCGACGTCGTGGTGATCGACGACGGCTCCACCGACTCCACCTGCCGCGAGGCCACCCAGGCCGGCGCCCGCGTGCTGCGTCACCCGTTCAACCTGGGCATCGGCGGGGCGGTGCAGTCCGGGTTCAAGTTCGCGCTCGAGAGCGGCTACGACTACATGGTCCAGGTGGACGCCGACGGCCAGCACGACCCGGCCGAGATCGCGAAGCTCACCAGGGAGATGGAGGCCGACCCGGCCCTCGACGTGGTCTGCGGCTCGCGCTTCCTGAAGGATCTCGAGTACGTGGGGCCGATCAGCCGCCGCGCCGGCATCCACGTGTTCGCCTTCATCCTGTCGCGCATCGTCGGCCAGAAGGTGACCGACCCCACCTCCGGCTTCCGCCTGTACAACCGCCGCGCGATCTCGCTGTTCGCCCGCGACTACCCGCACGACTACCCGGAGGTCGAGGCCGTCCTGGTGCTGCACTACCACCGGCTGCGCATGCGCGAGGTGCCGGTGCGGATGTTCCAGCGCGGCGGCGGCAAGTCCTCGATCCGCTCCGGCAAGTCGGTCTACTACATGGTCAAGGTGCTGCTGGCCATCTTCGTCGGGCTCGGCCGTGCGCGGCCGGTGGTGGAGCCCGGCGACGACGCCCCGGTGGCGGCGAGCCACGGGATCTGAGATGCAGCTGCGGATCCAAGTCGTCTCGATCGTCCTGACCTTCGGCCTGTTCGTGCTGCTGCTCGACCTCGTCCGCCGCCGGCGGCTGCTGGAGCGCTACGCGATCCTGTGGCTGTTCAGCGCGGTGGCGCTGCTGGGGCTGGCCGTCTGGAAGGGCGCGCTCGAGAAGGTCGCGCACGGGATCGGCATCTACTCGCCGCCCAACGCCCTGTTCGCGATCGGACTGGGCTTCGTGCTGGTGCTGCTGCTCCACTTCTCGGTGGCCGTGTCGCGTCTGGCCGATCAGAACAAGGTGCTGGCGCAGCGGCTGGCGCTGCTCGAGGAGAGGCAGCGCGAGACCGCCGCCGCGGTGGAGGACCAGCTCGAGCAGGCCGATCCGCTGGGCAACCCCGCCCGCTTCGAGGCGTCGGCGCCGCCACGGGTGCTCGAACGCTCGCGCGAGTAGCCGGCCCCCCGCAACTTCCCGCGCGGGGACGCGTTTGAGCCGCCACAGCGCTCCAGCGTCCGGCGCCACCGCAATGCTCTCCCCCTCGCAGCTACACTCGATCCGCCCTCATCCGGCAGCGGTCGTGCACGTAGTTTGCGCGTCCTCCCCCACGGGGACCCCTCAGTAGTGACTCCGTCCCAGCCACAGTCGATCTCCGACGAGCGGATGCCCGCGCTGGCCCCGCTCGGCGAGACCACCGAGACGGCCGCCCTCGGCGCCCGCGGGCTCCCCTCCCCCAGCGAGATCCGCACCCGCGAGATCCTGGGCATCCCGATCGCGATGACCGACTACGCCCAGGCGATGGACGTCATGGACGGGATGATCGAGCGCGGCGAGCGCGGCTACGTCTGCTGCGTGGCCGTCCACGCCGTGATGGTCGCCCACACCGATCCCGAGATGCGCGCCGCGGTGCTCGGGTCCACCCTGACCGTGCCGGACGGCATGCCGCTCGTGTGGGCCGCCAACCTGCTCGGCGAGAACCTTCCCAACCGGGTGTACGGCCCCGAGCTGATGCGCCGCTACAACCAGCGCTGCCGCGACCGCGGCCACCGCGTGTGGCTTTACGGCGGTCGCGACCAGGGCTCGCTCGCGCAGCTCGCGCTGAACATGCACAAATCCAACCCGGGCATGAAGATCGTGGGCGGCTACTCGCCGCCGTTCCGGCCGTTGACGGAGGCCGAGGAGGACGAGATCGCCCGGCAGGTCAACGCCGCCCGGCCCGACGTCCTGTGGGTCGGGGTTGGCGTGCCGAAGCAGGAGAAGTGGATGGCGCGCATGCGCGGCAAGCTCGACGTGCCCGTGATGTGCGCCGTGGGCGCCGCGTTCGACTTCCACGCCGAGCGCATCTCGCAGGCGCCGGAGTGGATGCAGGCGCGCGGCCTGGAGTGGACGTACCGGATCGCGCAGGAGCCGCGGCGCCTCCTGCCGCGCTACCTCTACTACAACCCCCGCTTCATGGCGGCGTTCGCGCGCCAGCTCGTGCGCGAGCGCTCGTCCGCCCCCGCGCTCCGCCCCGCGCGCTAGTCTCGCCGCGATGGCGGCCAACGTCGCGATCGTCGGGCTGGGCAGGATCGGCCTGCCGCTGGCCCTCGCACTGGCCGACCGCGGCGCGGACGTGGTCGGCGTGGACCGCGAGCCGCGAGTGCTCGAGCAGGTCCAGGCCGGCCGCATGCCGTTCCAGGAGACCGGCACGCAGGAGCTGCTCGAGCGCGTGCTCCCCAGCGGCCGCCTGCGGGTGAGCCAGCGGATCCAGGACGCCGCGGACTCCGACTTCGTGGTGCTCACGCTGGGGACGCCCACGCACGTGCACATCGAGATCGACGTGTCGCAGATCCGCAGCGCGGTGGACGACCTGCTGCCGCTGCTGCGCGAGGGCCAGACGATCATCCTGCGCTCCACCGTCGCCCCGGGCACCACCGAGTGGGTGGCCGGCTACATCGAGCAGCGGCGCGGCTTCCGGGTGGGCGAGGACATCTTCGTGGCGCACGTGCCCGAGCGGATCGCCGTCAACCACTTCCTCGAGGAGATGGCCAGCCTGCCGTGCATCGTCGGCGGCGTGGGCGAGGGCTCGGGCGAGCGTGCCGGGCGGCTGTTCGAGCCCTTCGGCACCGAGATCGTGCAGACCACGCCGGTGCAGGCCGAGCTGGCCAAGATCTGGACCAACATCCTCCGCTACACGCAGTTCGCCCTCCCCAACCTCCTGATGATGGAGTGCGAGCAGTACGGAGCCAACGTGTTCGACGTCATCGAGCTGATCAACCACGACTACCCGCGCGGCGGGATGGCGCGGCCGGGCCTGACGGCGGGCACCTGCCTCCGCAAGGACTTCGCGTTCTCGGAGGAGCGGTCCAGCTCGCCGGGCATGCTGCTGGGCGTCTCGCGCGTGCACGAGTCGGTGCCGCTGTTCCTGGTCGAGGGGCTCAAGCGCCGTCTGGGCGGATCGCTTCGCGACTGCAAGGTGGCGGTGCTAGGACTGACCTTCAAGCGCGGGTCCGACGACCTGCGCGACTCGCTGTCCGGCAAGCTCATCCGCCTGCTGGAGCGCGAGCTGGCGCACGTCGCCCGTCACGACCCGCACGTCGTGGAGGGCACCGAGCCGCTCGAGTCGATCCTGGACGGGGCGAATGCCGTGGTGGTGGCGACGGACCACCCCGAGTACGAGACCGTGCTGCCCCAGGTCCCGGACGACGCGGTGGTGGTGGACCCCTGGAACGTGACCGGCACCGGGCAGGTGTTCGCGTACGTGCAGGAACTGGCGCGGCCGGCCGGCTAGGGAACGGGTCCCCCGCGCAGGTCGACTCCCCGGAGGGCAGGCCGGACATCCCCCAGGTGACCGTTTGACCGTCGCCGACGATGCCGTCCAGGGCCGCCTTGCCGAGCATCTCCCGGGCGGTGGCAGCGTGCGTTCGCCAGTCGTTCCTCTACTCGACGATCGCGGTCGTCGCCGCCGTCCTGGCCGCGTTCTGCGGCGCGCCGGGGATCGCGCCGGCAGCGGCCGCGGAGGGCACGAGCTGGTTTGCGCTGCACCCGTCGCTCCTGGCCAGAGGGGTGCCCGCCGGCGCCCGGATTGGAACCGGGATCTATGTCCTCGGCGGGTTCGAGGGTCTCCAGCCGACCAATGCGGTGGAGCGCTACGACATTCGCACCGACAGCTGGAGCCGCGTGGCGCCCATGCCCGTGGCGCTGAATCACACTGCCGCGGTCGCGTACGACGGCCAGCTGTACGTGATCGACGGCTACATGGGGGACATGGCGACGTTTTCGCGGTCGAACGGGCTCGCCGTGGCGATCCTGCTCCGCTACGACCCCGCGCGGAACGTCTGGACCGAGCTGACGCCGCCGCCGCTCAAGCGGGGAGGGATCTCGGCTGCGGCGATCGGCGACAAGCTGTACGTGGCGGGTGGCTTCTCTCCAGGCGACGGGGAGCTGACGGCGCTCGAGATCTACGACTTCGCGACCGGGCGCTGGAGCCGCGGCGCGGACATGGCGGTCCCGCGCGAGCAGTCCCTGGCCGCGGTCAGCGGCTCGAGCTTCTACGTGATCGGCGGGCGACGCGACGCCTACGCGACGCTCGGGGACCTGTCCGACACGGAGCGGTACTCGCCCGCGTCCGACCGTTGGGAGCGCGTGCCGAGCCCCCGCTATGCCCGCAGCGCGGGCTGCGCGGAGACGGTCGGTGAGCGGATCGTCGTCTACGGGGGCATGGAATTCACCCGCAACATCGGCCAGGTCGAGCAGTTCGATCCCGCCACGGGTGGCTGGACACGCCTGCCCGACATGGCGACCCCTCGCAATCATCTCGCCTGCGCGTCATACGGACGTCGCGTCTACGCGATCGAGGGAACCGGCAGGTACGTCCACGTCGGCGACACCACGCTCCTCGAGGCGCTGGACCTGCCCCCCGGCTCGGCGCCGCCCGGATCGGCGCACGGCGGCACCTTGCCGCGGCTGCGGATGTCCGTGCGCCCGCGCCGGGTTCGGGCTGGCCGCCGCGTCCGGTTCTCCATCCGCGTGACCACGTCCGCGGGGGGCCGCTCGCGACCGGTCAGGGGCGCGCTGGTGAGGTTCGCCGGCTCGGCGGCACGCACACGCTCCTCCGGCCGTGCCGTGCTGGTCGGGCGCTTACGGCACACGGGCAGGCATCGCGTCCGGGCCGGAAAAGCCGGGTTCCGCCCCGGACGCGCGACGGTTCGCGTGGTCGCGCGTCGTGAACGTCGCCCGTGAGCAGCCCTCAGAGCCCGGCCAGCACGTCGCGTGCCGCCGCATTGCCGGAGCGCACCGCGCCCTCTATCGACGCCGCCCACTCGGGGGCCGTCTCCGTTCCGGCCCAGTGGATGCGGCCGACCGGACGCCTGATCGCCTCTCCGTAATCGATCAGGACGCCCGGCGGAAGCACGCCGTAGAAGCAACCGCGCGTCCAGACGTCGTCGGCCCAGATGCGCTCGACGTACCGGTGCGGGCTGGCCGCCCGCGGCCCCAGGATCTGGGTGAAGTTCGCGATCACGGCCTGCCGGCGCTCGTTGCGCGAGCGCGTCATCCAGTGGCGAGCCGAGGACGCCGTGATGAACCCCTCGAGCAGAGCGGCGCCGTAGGGCAGCGTCACGTCCTCGGTCACGCGTATCGGCTCGAGATCGCCGAATGACTCGCCGGTCAGGCCGTCGTCCCGCCAGAACGGCTTGTCGTAGACGCAGTGCACCTTGATCGCGGTGCCCTGTGGGAACCGCTGCACAAGCTGGGCGCGGGCGGCCGGCAGCGGCGGGTCGTAGCGCAGCTGGCCGGTCAGCGTGGGCGCGAAGGCCACGATCGCGCGCTTGGCGGTCACCGCGAAGCGGTCCGCCTGCACGCGGACCGAGCCGCCGTCCTGGGAGATCCGCCGGACCGGCGTGCTCAGCTTCACGCGGGACCCGAGTCGGGCCGCCATCGCGATCGGCAGCGACTGCACGCCATGGAGGAAACGCGCCCTGGCGGTGGCCTCGCCCACCTCCTGCACGGTCATTCCGCCGGTCCCAGCCAGCAACTTGAGGACGTAGAGCAGAGACAGGTCGCGCGGCTCGGTACCGGTCAGGCTGCGCGCGAAGACGTCGAGCAGGAAACGCGTCTCCTCGTGCTTGGTGTTCGCGCGCACGAAGGAGTCGAACGTCTGCGCGTCCCACTCGCCCGCCTTCGCCGCCGTCCACGGCTGGGTCGGGTCGACCTGGGCCGCCATGTCGTCGATCGTCGTCGCGAAGACGAGCAGCTCCGACAGCGCGAGCGGGTCGAACGGGGGGATCCGTCCGCTCACACCGTGGCGGGGGTAGCGCTGCGCGCTCCCGTTGCGGTGGTAGACGTTGTCGCCGATCAGGTTCTGCGGGATGATCTGGCGGCCGAACTCCCGCGCGAGCGCGACGATCTCGCGCTCGCGCTCCGGCGAGAACAGGAACTGGCCTCCGTGCTCGATCAGCGTTCCGTCCGCCAGTCGTTCGTTGAGGGTGCGTCCCCCGACCCGGTCGCGCGCCTCGAGGACGATCACCGACCTACCCGCCTTCACCAGCGCCAGCGCGGCCGACAGGCCCGCCAGCCCGCCACCGAGCACCACGACGTCCGCGCGCCGCGTGCGCCGCCGGCGATGCTTGACCGCGCGCGCCTCCGCGTGGCCCGGGAGCGTCGCCGCGAGTGCCCCGGCGCCCGCGGCCCCCAGAGCGCCGCGGCGCGTGAGGCCGCGTTGGTTCTCGTCCGCCATGAGGCCACCGTCCCTCACGCGCCGTCCCGCCGCCCGTCCACCGAGCGAGCTATGCCCCATGTGGGGGGATCGACCCCCACCGTCGTCCGGCCTCGGTCAGCGGGGACCGGCGACGAGCACCGTCGTCCGGGCGGGCTCGAAGCCGCGCGCGGTCGCGTTCGCCGGCTGGCGGCGCGGCCGGCGGATCCGGCGGCGAAGCGTCGCGCGGCCGCGCCGGTCGGTGCGCAGGCGGATGCCGGCGAACCTGACCCTGGCCCCCGCGACCGGGCGGAGCGCGCCGCCGGTCATCCCGGTCACCCGGAAACGGAAGCGAGCGAGCGTGCCCCGGGTGACCCGCTTGGGGGTGACCTTCAGCCGGAGACGTCCAAGCGCAGGCGGCACGACCGGGGCCGGGACGTCCAGCGCCTCGGCCACGTTGGTGAAGCCGAGGTGCGCCGTGGGCGTGCCCTCCATCGCGAACACGCGCTGCCCGTACGACGCGGCGGCGAACGCCTCGCGCGGCGTGGCCATGTCCGGAAGCCGCGACCAGGCCTTCGTCCCAACGTCGAACAGATCGACCCGCCCGTTGACGCGCTGCCCGTTCTCGCCGCCGATCGCCACGATCTGGTCCCCGACCGTCACGGCGCTCATCGAGCTTCGCGGGAACGGGAGGGCGGGCAGCCGCTCCCAGCGGTCGCTGGCCGGGTCGTACCGCTCGGTGTCCCCCAGGTCGCCGTACAGCGACAGCGGCCGTCCGCCGATCACGTACAGCTTTCCGTCGACCACCGCGGCCGCGGCATGGTCGCGGGCCACCGCCATGTCCCGCCCGCGGCGCCAGCGGGCGGTCTTGAAGTTGTAGATCTCGAGCAGGGAGAGGTCCTCCTGCGGCCGCGTGAACCCGCCCGCCACATACAGCTCGTCGCCGATCACCCCGGCAACCACCGCGCCGCGGTTGGTCGGCGGGGGGGTGAGCGTCCTCCACGTGTCGCGCGCGGGGTCGTACTCCATCAGCAGCGCCACGGTGACCCCGGTCGCGCGGTAGAAGGTGTCGATGTTGCCTATGTAGCCGTCGACCACGTAGATCTTCCCGTCGTGCGCGACGACCCCCATGTGGCTCAACCCGACCGGCGCCGAGGCGCGGACCGTCCAGCTGTCGGCGGCGATGTCGTAGCGCTCCACCTGAGGCGACGGGTACCAGCCGTTCTCGAACCCCCCGTAGGTGTAGATGAAGCCCCCGATGCGCACGCCCTTGGACTCCTGGCGCGCGATCGGGGACGAGTGGAGCCGGACCCAGCCGGGACCGAGCTGGGCGCCCGCGGGGGGCGCCGCCAGCGCGAGCGCGGCGGCCACGGCCGCGGCGCCTGCCGCGAGCAGGACGCGTCGCGGGCGGAGGCTCACCGGCGCGCCCTCGGTCGTGGCCGCACCCACACCGTCGCCGAGCCCGACCGGAATCCGCGCCTGCGCGCCCTGACCGGGTGGGGGCCGGCCCGGTCGAGCCTCGTGACGAGAGCGGCCCGGCCGCGACCGTCCGTCGGGATCCTCACTCCCGCGAAGCCCACGCGCGCGCCCGCGACGGGCCGGGCAGCGCCGGCGCGGCTTCGCGCGGTCACCCGGAAGCGCACGCGCACGCTCCGCCGCGCGACGATCGTGCGCGGCCGGGCCGAGATGCGGAGCCGCGGCGTGGCGGCCGCCGGCAGCGGCGGAATGTCGAGCGCCTCGGTGAACTGCGTCTGCCCGGCGCGCGGCATCGGGCTGCCCGCGATCGCGTAGACCCGGTTGCCGTAGGAGACGTCCCCGAGTCCGTGGACCGGCGTGAGCATGTCGGGCAGCGGGCTCCACAGCCCGGTGCGCGGGTCGAAGATCTCCGTGTGGCGGACCACGTCCTCGCGCGTCTCGCCGCCGTACACGACGACGCGATCGCCGACCGTCACCACCCCCGCGCCGCTGCGCGGGTGGCTCAGGTCCGCCAAGCGCTGCCAGCGATCGGCGGCCGGGTCGTAGCGCTCGACGTACGGCAGCACCACGCCGGTGATGAACAACCCCGTGTGACCGCCGATCGCGTAGAGCTTGCCGTCCGCGACCGTCCCGACCACGTGGTTGCGGGCGAATCCCATGTCCGCGCCGCGGCTCCAGCGACCGGTCCTGAAGTCGTAGATCTCGAGCCGCCCGAGGTCCCCCTCGCTGGTGTTCCAGCCGCCCGCGACGTAGAGCTTGTGGCCGATCACCCCCGTGGCCACCGCGCCGCGCTTGGTCGGCGGCGGCGTCAGCTCCCTCCACCTGTCCGCCGCCGGGTCGTACTCGAGGAAGATCGCCACCGACAGGCCGTCGCCGCGCACGAAGGTTGCGGGGTCGCCCATATAGCCGCCGACCAGGTACAGCTTGCCGCCGTAGGTCGCGGCCGACGTGTGGTTTATCGACACCGGCGTCGGCGCTACGAGGCTCCAGCGTCCGGTGGCGATGTCGTAGCGCTCGACCTGGGTGGCGGGCGCGCCGTTCACGAAGCCGGCGGCCTGGTAGATGCGCCCGTTCACGATCTCGGCGGCGGCCTCGATGCGCGGGAGCAGCGCCGGGGTCAGGGGGAACCAGCCGGCCCCCCGGCCCAGCGACGGCGCGGCCGCGAGCGCGAGCGCCAGTGCGACGGCCGCCACGACCGCAGCCGCTCCTCGGGCCCGCACCCGCTCAGTCCCCGACGCCGCTCGCGAGGGCGCCCGTCAGCCGCACGGCGCCGGGCTGGCGCGTGGGCAGCGTGAGCGTGGGCGGCTCGAGCTCCAGCGCGCCCGGCGTGCTCACGGGTCGCAGGTACGGATGGTCGACCTGCGTCAGGTCGAGCCGCAGGCGATGGCCGGGGAGCAGCTCCCAGTGGTTGCCGAACAGCGGCATGCGCAGGGTTCCTGAGCTCGGGTCGCCGGCGCGCGTGTCGAGCACGTACGTCCCGCGCGTGATCAACACCGGAGCGGCGTCCGGACCCGCGTCCCACAGGCGCGCGTCGAGGCTCGCGCGGTCGCCGGTCAGCGCGTACGGCACACTCACGCTGCCGAGCCCGAGGTAGGTGGCGGCCGCGGGCAGCGGATCCGAGAGCGCGGTGTACGCGCCCGTCGCGGGACCGGGAGACGTCAGGCACTTGCCCCTCCCGCTGGCGGCCGCGCCGGGATCGCTGGCGAGGGGGTCGCTGGCCGGGCCGTTTCGGTCGCCCGCGCCGGAGCTCGACGTGAGCAGCGCGCCGTCGCGATAGGCCACGACGAGCCGCCCGCGCGCGAGCCGGGTGGGAGAGGACGCGGTGATCGGCGTGGGCGCGGCGGCCGCGGCCTGGCATTGCGTCGGATAGCTGGTGACCGCCGGCGTCCTGCGATGCCGCCCGCGCGAGCGCCCGCGCAGCACGTCGCGCAGCCAGCGCCAGGACTGGGCGTTGAGCGCGCGCCACACCGGCGGCGGGTTGCCCGCGTTCGGATTGCCCACGTTGGCGAACGCGAGCGTCACCGGCCAGCGCCGGTCGAGGCGCTTCAGGTACTCGTTCTCGCGCAGGCTCTCGACGGCCGTGAAGAGCTGATCGGTCCAGCCCTGGATCGAGAAGATCGGCACCTTGCGGCCGCGCAGCTGCGTCTTCCAGTCCTGGTCCTGGTAGTAGGCCGACCTGAACTCGCTGAGCCCGCGCTTGATCTGGTCGGCGAGCGGATCGCCGTAGGGGTCTCCGGCCACGCCGCGGGCGAACCAGGAGAAGACGTTCACCGGCCCCTCCTCGGACGGCGTCCGGGTCGTTCCCATCTCGAAGACGCCGTAGCGGCTGACCAGTCCAGAGATCGCCGTCATGTAGCTCTCCTTCATCAGGCCGAACGGCCCGTCGGCGCCCGTGGCGCGACCGGGGTCCCCCGACGACGCCTCGAGCAGGTCGTCGCGATGCGGGCCGCCCGCGTGACCGTTCGGGGCCATGCTGTAGAGCAGGTCGGTCCAGCCGGTGCGCGGCAGCGCGGCCTGGAGGTGGAGCACCGGCAGCGAGGGGTCGCGCCGGTGCGGGTCGAGCCAGAGGCGCTTCGCGGCCAGGAGCCAGGCCTCGCCGCCTCCGGACGCGCGCCCGGTGATCACGATCCGGCGGCGATCGACGTCGAAGGCCTTCGCCACCTGAGCGGCCAGCCACTGCGTATCGCGCAGCGAGAACTCCCGGCTCGTGAGGTGGATCGTGCCGTTGGGCACCTCCATCGACGTGCCGGTCGGCGTGTCGGGCTGGTACGCGGCGACCGGCGGATCGGTGCGGTAGCCGCGCTGGGTGAACGTCAGGACGTAGAAGCCGTGGCGCGCGAACCAGTTGCTGTTCCAGCGGTAGCGCTCGGCGCCGCTCGCCTCGTCGTTGACCGACTCGAACTCGCGCTTGCTGCCGTCCACGCCGGCCGCTCCGTGGACCATGACGACCAGGGGGTATCCGCGTCGCGGCCTCGGTCCGCGGGCCCGGGTCACGTCCACGTCCATCGTCGAGCCGTCGAAGCTCGGGATCTGGCCCGAGCAGATCTCGCTGCCCGCGTACGTGGGGCAGTGGCCGCGGCCGTCGAAGTTCAGGTAGCGACTCGCTCCGCCGCTCGCCGCCGCGGGCTCCGCGCAGGCCGCGGCGAGCAGGACGACCAGCACGGCTCGCGCCAGCCCACTCATCGCGAGCGGACTCTGCGGCTCACCCGGAGGGCGGCCGCGGCGGTTCGCCAGCCGCGCTTCTTGACCACCGCCCGGTGGACACCCGGCCGCCACAGGCGCTTGACGAGCGTGGCACGGCCTCGCCGGTCGGCGCGGAGCCGCGAGCCGGCGAAATGGACGGTCGCCCCGCTGACGGGGCGGATCCGACCGCCCCGGCGGGAGGTCACCCGGAAGCGCACGTGGGTCCACACCCCGCCCGCGGCCCGGCGCGGCCCGACCGAGAGGCGCAGACGCGGCCTGCCCGTCTTCGGCGCCGCGGCGCCAGCCGGGGCGATGTCGAGGTACTCGAGCACGTCGGTGTCCCGCACGAAGGCCGGATACCGGGCCCCCTGTATCGCGTACACGCGGTTCCCGTAGGTCACGGAGCCAAGCGCGTGGCGCGGGGTCAGCATGTCGGGCAGAGGGCTCCAGAGCCCGGTAAGCGGATCGAACACCGCGGCCGACGCCACCACGCCGTTCTTGGCCTCGCCGCCGAACACCACGAGGCGGCCGTCGACCGTCGTGACGCCGGCCCCGCTGCGCGGGGGGTTCAGGTCGGCCACGCGCTCCCAGCGGTTGGCCTTCGGGTCGAAGCGCTCGACGTACGAGAACACCTGGTCGGTGATGAACAGATGCACGTGGCCGCCGACCGCGTAGAACTTCCCCGAGGCGGCCGCGCCGACGACGTGGTTGCGCGCGAACCGCATGTCCGGGCCGCGCCTCCACTTCCCGGTGTCGAAGTCGTAGACCTCGAGCCTGGTCTGGTCCTCCGAGCTCGTGTTCCAGCCACCCGCCACGTACAGCTCGTCGCCGATGACACCGGCCGCCACCGCGCCGCGCTTCGTGGGGGGCGACGGCAGCGTCCGCCACTTGTCGGTCGCCGGGTCGTACTCGAGCAGGATCGCCACCGCGAGCCCGTCGCCGCCCATGAACGTCGCGAAGTCGCCCATGTAGCCGTCGACCAGGTACAGCTTGCCGTCGTGGGTGACGGCGGTGGTGTGGTTCAGGGACACGGGCATGGGCGCGCCGGTCGTCCAGCGGTCGGTGGGGATGTCGTAGATGTCGAGCCGGGTGGCCGGCTTGACCGCGTCGACGAAGCCGGCGGCCACGTAGATGCGGGTCGCGATACGCGCCGCCGCCACCTCGACGCGGATCGACGGCGCGGGGTGGAGTGGCAGCCAGCGCGTCCTGTCGGCGGCGGCGGTCGCGGCCAGCGCGAGCGAGGCGCCGACCAGCACCGCGACGAGTCCTGGAGCTCTGGCCACGCGGCGAGCATCGCCTCGGGAGGCGTTCGCACGCCGCTTCACGCCCCGCCAAGGGGCCAACCGGGGGGTGTGCTTCGCTGTGTCAGGGGGTCGCCACGGCTGGGACCTCCGCCACGCGCCGCCACAGGACGTCGACCGAGAAGACGACGACTCCGCGGCCATGCTGGTTCACCACGCGCCAGCCGGTCTCGACGAGGCCCGCACGCGCGTCGATGGGCCGCAGCGAGGCGACCCGTCCCTCGACCCGGATCGTGTCACCGATGCGTGTCGGAGCCTTGAACGTCGCGTTCGAGATCCGCCGCAGCGCCATCACGCGGTCGGGGTCGAAGTCCACGAGGCCGAGCGAGAACGAGAGGACGAGCGCGCCGTGCGCGATGCGCTCGCCGAAGTCGCTCGACGCCGCCCAGACGGCGTCCGCATGCTGAGGGTGCCAATCGCCGGTGAGGGCCGAGAAGGCGACGATGTCGGCCTCGGTGATCGTGCGTCCACGCGAGACGAAGCGCTCCCCCTCGGCGAGCGCGTCGAACCAGCGCGAGAAGAGCCCGTCCGGCATGGCTACGAGGTGTCCCCGCTCGACCGGCGGCCCTTGCGAGCCAGCGTCCGGAGGGACGCGATCAGCCGCTGACGCGTCTCGCTCGGCGGGATGACCTCGTCGACGAAGCCGCCCGCCGCCGCGGCATGCGCGTTCTGGTGCTGGTCGGCGTAGAGATCGCTCAGCTCGAGCCGACGTGCCACGGGGTCGGGAGCGGCCGATATCTCGCGTCGCCAGATGAAGCCGACCGCCTGAGCCGCGGCCATGATGCCGATGCGCGCCCGCGGCCACGCGAACGCGAAGTCGGCGCCGAGGTCCTTGGCGTTCATCGTGATGTAGGCGCCGCCGTAGGCCTGCCGGAGGACGACCGTGACGCGCGGGACGGTGGCCGACGCGAACGCGTGCAGCAGGGTGGCCCCGTGACGGATGATCCCCAGCCGCTCCTGGCGGCGACCGGGCAGGAACCCCGGCGTGTCCACGAGCACCACCAGCGGAACCCCGAACGTGTCGCAGCGATTCACGAAGCGCGCTGCCTTCTGTGAGGCCTCGGCGTTGATCACGCCGCCGAGGTGGTGCGGCTGGTTCGCGAGGATGCCCACCGGACGGCCGTCGAGCCGCGCGAACGCGGTGACCATGTTCCGCGCCCAGCGCGGCGAGAGCTCGAGCAGCCTGCCGCCGTCGACGATCGCCCGGGCGACGTCGCGGACGTCGTAGACACGGCGCGTCTCGCGCGGGACGTAGCCACCCGGGTTGTCGCCGGGCGGCTCCTCCGGCTCCGCGGTCGGCGGCGGCTCGCAGGCGTTCTGCGGCAGGTACGAAAGGAGCTCGCGGACGAGGAAGGCGGCGTCGATGTCGGTGGGCACCACGAAGTCGCATACGCCGTTGCGGGCGTGCACCGCCGAGCCTCCGAGCTCGTGCGGCGCCACCTCCTCGCCAAGCGCCTCGCGCACGACCGACGGCCCCGTGAGGAACATGTTGGTGCGCCTCGTCATCACCACGAAGTCGGTCAGCGCGGGCGCATAGGACCCACCGCCCGCGGACATGCCCGCGACGATCGAGATCTGCGGGACGCGGCCGGAGAGCAGCACGGTCTCGCGGAAGATGCGGCCGTAGCCCCCGAGCGCCGCCGTGGCCTCCTGCATGCGCGCTCCGGCCGACTCGACCAGCCCCACCACGGGCACCTGGGCGTCGCGCGCGAGGCAGAGCACGCGCACGATCGTGTCCGCGTGCGCCTCGCCGAGGGAGCCGCCCACGAAGCGGGCGTCCTGCGCGTAGCAGAACAGCGGCCGGCCGTTGACCTCCGCCGCGGCGGCCACGACGCCGTCGCCGCCCTGCGCCTTGTCGCCCATCCGCGACGAGCGCACCCGCGAGCGGATGACCTGGGTGGAGCCGGGGTCGCAGAGGAGCTCGAGCCGCTCCTTGGGAGCGAGTGGGGACTCCGGGAGCCCCTCCGCGAACGTGTCGAAGGCCACGTAGGGCGACATGCCGTCCGCGCGCGAGCGCCCGGTTACGCCGCGGCTATGCACAGCACCGCGTTGTGCCCGCCGAAGCCGAACGAGTTCGTGATCGCGACCGATCCGAGCCCGTTTGCCCGGTCACGCAGCGGTCGCGCCCCGCCGGGCACGTAGTCGAGGTCGAGGCCCTCCTCGGCCTCCTCCCAGTTCAAGGTCGGAGGGGCGACGCGATCGCGCAGCGTCAGAACCGTGGCCGCCGCCTCAACGGCGCCGCCCGCCCCCAGGAGGTGACCGATGGCCGACTTGAGCGACGAGACCGGCACCCGCTTCGCGTGGGCGCCGAGCGAGAGCTTCAGCGCGTCGGTCTCCGCGCGGTCGTTGAGCGGCGTCGACGTCCCGTGAGCGTTGACGTAATCAACGGCCTCGGGTGCGAGGCCGGCCTCGTCGAGCGCCCGTGTGATCGCCCGCGCGGCGCCGATGCCGCCGGGCTCCGGCGCAGTCAGGTGGTAGGCGTCGGCGGTCGCGCCGTAGCCGAGCACCTCGGCCAGCGGCTGCGCGCCGCGCGCCGCGGCGGCGCCGGCCTCCTCGAGCACCAGCGCGCCCGCCCCCTCGCCCACGACGAAGCCGTCGCGGCGCGCGTCGAACGGGCGCGAGATGCCTACCCGGGACAGCGCGCCCATGCGCCCGAAGCCGCCGATCGTCATGTCCGTGAGCGCCGCCTCGGCACCGCCCGCCAGGACCGCGTCG
The DNA here is from genome assembly GCA_036389105.1 of Thermoleophilaceae bacterium. Classification (GTDB taxonomy): domain Bacteria; phylum Actinomycetota; class Thermoleophilia; order Solirubrobacterales; family Thermoleophilaceae; genus AC-37. Next base: position 5,955 of record DASVQK010000027.1, on the reverse strand, counting down.
GCCTCGCCCATCTGGACCAGCCGCACGGCGCTGCCCAGCGCGTGCGCGCTGGCGGCGCAGGCCGAGACGACGCCCCAGTTCGGCCCGGCGAGGCCGTAGCGCATGGCGAGCGCGCCGGCCGCGGCGTTCGACATCATCATCGGTACGCCGAACGGCGACAGGGCCTTCGCGCCGCGCTCCGTCATCTTGTCGTGCTCGCCCAGGATCGTCTCGACTCCGCCTATGCCGGTGCCCATCACGCAGCCGGCGCGATCGGGGTCGTACGGACAGCCGCCGGCCCAGCCCGCCTGCTCGAGGGCTTCGTGGGAGGCCCCGATCGCGAGCTGGGTGAAGCGGTCGGTGCGGTGTGCCTCCTTCCTCGACAGGAAGCTCGTCGGCTCGAACTCGTCGCAGCGTCCAAGCCCGTTCTCGATCCCGCTCACGCCACGCTGCCAGCGGTCGACGAGCGTGCGCGCACCGACGCCGAGGGGCGACACGGCACCCACGCCCGTGATCACAACCCTTCGCCTCACGGGATGCGCGCCACGATCAGGTCGATCGCCTCGCCGACCGTCTTGACGTTGCCCATGTCCTGAGGCTCGACGTTCGCGCCCCATTTCTCCTCCGCCATCTGCGCGATCTCGACGAGGTCGAGCGAATCGACGCCCAGCGCCTCGAAGCTGGCATCGGGCTTGATGTCGCGCGGGCTGGGCCCGAACTTCGCGATGGCGTCGACCACGGCCTCCTCCACGATCCGGGGGACGAAGTTGATCGATGGCACGGCTCTCCCTCCTTCTTGGCTAGGCGGTCATTCCGCCGTCGACGGTCAGCGTGATGCCGGTGACGTAGGTCGCCTCGCGCGAAGCCAGGAACCGGATCGCCGCGGCGATCTCCTCCGGCTGGCCCGCTCGGCGCGCGGGCACGGCCTTCAACCAGCCGCGGTCGACGCCCTCTGTCAGCTTGGTCTCGACGAAGCCCGGCGCGACCGCGTTGACGGTCACGCCTCGATGCGCCACCTCCTTCGCGACGCTGCGCGTGAGTCCGACGAGCCCCGCCTTCGCGGCCGCGTAGTTGGCCTGACCGCCGTTGCCCATGCACGGGCCGACGACCGATGCGATGTTGACGATCCGGCCGAACCGCGCGCGAACCATGGGCATCAGCGCGCGGCGGCAGGTCCGGAAGGCGGCCGAGAGGTTCGTCTCGACCACGTCGTTCCAGTCGTCGTCCGCGAGCTCGGCCGACAGGCCGTCCGCCCGCGTGCCCGCGTTGTTCACCAGCACGGCGACCCTGCCGAAGCTCGCCTCGAGCTCGCCGAAGAGGGCCTCCACGTCCGAGACCCGTGAGACGTCCGCCTGGATGGCCATGGCACGGCCGTCCGCCTTCTCGATCTCGTCGACCACGGCGAGGGCGCTCTCCCGGTCGCTGCGGTAGTTGACTCCGACCGCCCAGCCCTCGCCGGCGAGCGCGCGCGCCGTGGCCGCCCCGATGCCGCGCGCGGCGCCGGTGACCAGCGCGCATTCGCCGTCAACGGTCATCGGGGCCCCACTCGATCACCGTCGCGCCCCAGTTGAAGCCGGCACCGATGGCCGCCATCAGCACCTTCGTCCCGTCGCGGAGGCGGCCGTCCCGCCGGGCGGCGTCGAGCGCGAGCGGGATCGAGGCCGCCGACGTGTTCCCGATCGTCTCGACGCAGTCCACGACCCGCTCGAGCGGCAGGTCGAGCTTCTCGCCAACCGCCTTCGTGATGCGCGCGTTCGCCTGGTGGTAGGCGAACAGGTCGATGTCGTCGAACGTGACCCCGGCGGCGGCGATCGCCTGCCGTGTGACGCGCGACAGGCACTCGACGGCGCTCACGAAGGTCGTCTGCCCCTCCATGAACAGCGTCCGCGTGTCGCCGGGGATCACGACCGCTTCGCGTCCGCTGTCGTCGGCTCGCAGGACGCAGGGCCCGATCTTGCCCGGCGGGTCGGTGGCCGTCATCACGACGGCGCCCGCGCCGTCGGCCATCAACGCCGCGGTGCGGCGGTCGTCGGGGTCGAGGAAGCGCGAGATCGCGTCCGCTCCGACCACCAGCACGGTGTCCGCCCGCCCCGCCTCTATCGAGCCCGCAGCGAGGGCGATGCCCGCCACGAACCCCATGCACGCGGCGCCCACGTCCATCGCGCCGGCCCGCGACGCCCCCAGGGAGCCCGCCACGAGCGGCGCGCTGTTCGGCGCGATCTCGTCCTGGCTGAGCGTGCCCACGAGGATCAGATCGAGGTCGTCCGGCTCGAGGCACGCGTCGGCCAGTGCGTTCCGCGCCGCCTGGACCGCCAGGTCCTCCAGCCGCTCGCCGGGCCGCAGGTGGCGGCGCTCGCGCACGCCGACTCGCTTGACGATCCAGTCGTCGTCGACGCCCAGCCGCTCGGCGATCGGCTCGTTCGAGACCACGCCCGCCGGAAGGGCGACCCCGAGCGACACGACCGCGGCGCCGCGGACACTCCGCGCGGCGGCGGGCTCGGCCGTGAGGGTCGCGAGCCCGGCCTCCGGCGGCCTCCTAGGCACGAGCGGGCTCCAGCTCGCTGACGGCCATCGCCTCGACGCCGTCGAGCGTGTCCCGCACCAGGCCGGTGAGGACGTGACCCGGCCCGACCTCGACGAACCTGCGGGCGCCGCGCGCGCGGAGGCCCAGGAGCACCTCGCGCCAGCGTACGCCGCAAGTGAGCGAGTCGGCGAGGCGGGCACGGACGTCGTCGAACGGCGCGGCCGTGACGCACGAGAACACGGGCGCGCGCGCCGGTCTCACCTCGACGGCGTCGAGGGCGGCACGGAACTCCGGCACCGCGGCGGCCATCGCCGGTGAGTGGAAGGCACCCTTGATCGGCAGCCGGAAGGCACGCTGGCCGCGGGACTTGACCGCCGCGCGCGCCGCCACGACCGCCTCCTCGGCGCCGGAGAGCACCACCTGATCGGGAGAGTTGTCGTTGGCGACCGACAGCCCGAACTCGTCCGCCACCGCGGCCGCCACGGCGAGCCCGCCGGCCACCGCGAGCATCGCGCCGGACGACCCCGCCTCCGCGGCCTGCTGCATCAGGCGCCCGCGAGTGGCCACGAGACGAAGCCCGTCCTCGTCGTTCAGGGCGCCGGCGATCGCGAGGGCGGTCAGCTCCCCCAGCGAGTGTCCGGCGTACGCGTCCGCCTCGAGCGGTGGCATCGCCTCGCGGCTCGCGAGGCTCGCGCAGTAGATCGCCGGCTGGAGGAAGGCCGTGCCGTCGTGGATCCGCTCGAACGGGTCGCAGCCGACGGCCTCGATCGCGAGCTCGTGGAGGTCGGGGCGGTGGAGCTCGACGAGCTCGCGCATGTTCGTCTGCTGGCTGCCCTGACCAGGGCACAGCAGAACTGCGGACATGTCCCCCCGTTCCCTCTGCACAGGGGAGCAAAGCTCGCATGCCGGCCCGCGCCGGCCGCGCGGGGTGGAGCCGTCTCCCCCCCAAGAGGGTGGGTAAAACGGGACCCCCGAACGGCGGTCAGCAGTCGCGCGGCCGCGAGATCGCGTACGAGGAGCGCGCACCGCGCGCGAAGCCGTAGATCGCACAGAAGCGCCGGCCGGCCCGGTCGTGGGCGCGGACCCGGAGCCGCTCGCGCGGCAGGCGCTCGCGCGGAAGCCCGGCGAAGGCGAAGCGGTAGCCGGGGCCCAGCACCTTCTTGTTGGTCAGGAGGGGCACCTGCTCGAGGGGGCCGCCGTCGGCCGAGCGGCCGGTGATCGAGTGGGTGCGCCGGAAGTCGTCGCGCCTCAGCCGGGCACTGCGGTCGGTCCACACCCGGCGGCCGTGCCGGCCCCGCTCCAAGCGCTCGACCACGAGCGAGCGCAGGGCGTTGGTGAACTCGAGCCTGAGCGTCTTCGGCGCGTAGCCGTCCCGCTGCGCGGCGCTCGGCTCGCCGCCCGGGAACCACGCGATCGGCTGCGGGGCGGGCACGGACGTGAGGACGGGGGCCGGCTCGAAGGCGGCGTCGGTGTTCGCCCGCGCCGCCCCCGCCTCGTCGAGGCCGTTGGCGAGCGTCGCGTCGATGCACAGCCTGCCCATCTCCGCGCCCGCCGCGTCGAACGCGCGCAGCCGCGCGACCATGTTCCCGTCCGGGAAGATGTCGGTGGCCGGAGCGAACACGAACCGGCCGCCCAGCACGCTGTCGCTGTCGGCGTCGCGCGCCGGATCCTCCTGGGCCTGGGCCGCCTGCACGTAGCCGGGGTGGTCGGTGCTGTCGAGGCTCCAGTACGGGTCGGCCCTGTTCACCTCGAGTGTGGCTCGGGCGATCCGGTGACCGGGTGTCGACTCGACCTGCACCGCCAGGTGGCCGGAGACGACGACGTGCGCGTGGTGGACCTTCGTGGGGTCGACCGTGCCGTCGCGGCGGCGGGCGCCCGGGTTCTGGGCCACCACCGCGTCGACGAAGTCGCGCGACACGACGTTGGCGAAGCCGAACGCGTCGGTGCCGTTGCACGGGTCGCCGCCGCGGCGCGCGGGACCGTCGTCGGCGGTCGCGACCGGCGGTCCGGCCAGCGCCGCCGCGACGGCGACGGCGGCGGCGGCAACAGCCCGGCTAGAGCGCCGCGACCACATCGGCTGCCGCCGCCTCGCCGGAGCGCACCGCGCCCTCGATCGACGCCGACCACGCGGTTGCCGTCTCGGTCCCGGCCCAGTGGATCCGGCCGACCGGCCGCCGGATCGCCTCGCCGTAGTCGAGCAGGACGCCCGGAGACAGGACGCCGTAGAAGCAGCCGCGCGTGTAGATCTCGTCGGACCACACCCGCTCGACGTACTGGCGCGGTCGCGCGGCCTTCGGCCCGTAGAGCGCGACGAAGTTCTCGATCACGGCTCGGCGGCGCTCGCGGTGGCTCTTCAACGTCCAGCGCCGTGCCGCGCCGGCCGTGATGAACCCCTCGAGCAGTCCGGCCCCGTGCGGGAGCGTCACGTCCTCGGTGACCCGAATGGGCTCGAAGTCGGTGATCGCCTCGCCGGTCAGCCCGTCGTCGCGCCACCACGGCTCGTCGTAGACGCCGTGGACCTTGATCGCGCAGCCCTGGGGGAAGCGCTGCACCAGCTGGGCGCGATCCGCGGGGAGCGGCGGGTCGTATCGGAGCTGCCCCGTGAGCGTGGGCGCGAAGGCCACGATCGCGCGCTTCGCGCTCGCGGTGACGCGGTCCGAGACCACGCGCACCCCATGCCGGTCCTGCTCGATGCGGCGGACCGGGGTGTCGAGGACGACCCGGCCGCCGAGCCGCTTCGCAATCGCCTGCGGCAGCGCCTGGACGCCCTTCAGGAAGCGCGCCTTGGCCGGCGCCTCGGCAAGCTCCTGGATGGTCATCCCGCCCGTGCCCGCGAGCAGGCGCAGGACGTACAGGAGGGACAGGTCGCGCGGCTCGCTGCCGGCGAGGCTGCGGGCGAACGTCGTGAGCAGGAAGCGCGCCTCGTCGCTCGTCACGTTCGCGCGGACGAAGGAGTGGAAGGTCTGCGAGTCCCACTCCTCCGCGTTCGCCGCGGTCCACGGCCGCGCCGGGTCGACCTGCCGCGCCATGTCGTCGATCTGCCTGCCGAAGGCGTAGAGCTCCGCCAGCGCCGCGGGGTCGAACGGCGGCGTTCGGCCGGTCGGCCCGTAGCGCGGATAGCGGCGCGCCCTCCCGTTGCGGAAGTACACGTTGTCGCCCTCGTAGACCGGCTCGACGATCTTCTGGCCGAACTCCTTCGCCAGCGCGATGATGTGCGTCTCGCGGTCGAGCGCGAACAGGAACTGGCCTCCGTGCTCGACCAGCGAGCCGTCCGCGAGGCGCTCGTTGAGCGTGCGACCCCCGACGCGCCTGCGCGCCTCGAGCACGACCACCGACCGTCCGGCCGCCGTCAGCGCGTGCGCGGCCGACAGGCCGGCCAGACCGGCGCCGAGGATCACCACGTCCGCCCGTCGCGTGCGGCGGCGCGCGTGCCGCGGTCGGGCCGCCGCGCC
>DASVQK010000026.1:0-22435 GCA_036389105.1 Thermoleophilaceae bacterium | reverse complement strand
CGACCGCCATGGCCGTCACCGGCGGCGCCATACCGGCGCCGGCCGCGCAGGAGGCGGCCTGCGCGCACCCGCCCAACTGGTACCCGGACCCGCACGCCCCCGGCCGCGAGCGCTGGTGGGACGGCACGCGCTGGACCTGGGACACGCGCGATCCCGCGGCCGCCGCCTCCTCGGCCTCGGCCTGAGCAGCGCGCGGCCTCTCCCCGCACCAGCCGGATCAAGCCGGGCTCTACGCTCCGCGCGTGAGCTACTTCCAGGCCGTGCGCCTGTACTCGGCGCTCGAGGTGTGCGTGTTCTGCGCGCTGCTGGTCGTGTGGATCGGGGGGCTCGGGGACCAGCCGCAGCTCGTCTTGGGCTGGTGCCACGGCATCGGCTGGACCTTCCTGTGCGGGCTCGTGCTCGCGGGCTGCCTGCGGCGCGACTTCCCGTGGCCGGTCCTGGCAGCCACGGTCTCCCCGCTCGGGCCGATCGGGTCTACGCTGGCGATCGAGCTGACCGCGCGGCGGCGCGGCCGGCGCCGGATAGCCTGAGCGCAGCGTGTTCCCGCTCAACGTCCCGAACGTCCTCACGGTCGCGCGCATCCTGCTGGTGCCGGTGCTGGTGGTCGCCCTGCTCCAGGCCACGCCGCACGGCTCGTGGGTGGCCGCGGCGGTGTTCGCGCTCGCCGCGCTGACCGACACGCTCGACGGCTACCTGGCCCGCTCGCGACGCAGCATCACCAACTTCGGCAAGGTGATGGACCCGATCGCCGACAAGCTGCTGATCGCGGCCGCGCTGATCTCGCTCGTCAGCCTCGACCGCGTGGAGCCGTGGGTCGCGATGGTCATCATCGCGCGCGAGTTCGCGGTCAGCGGGCTACGCGTGGCCGCGGGCGTGCAGGGGGTCGTGATCCCCGCCAGCGTCCTCGGCAAGGCCAAGACGATCGCCCAGGTGGGCGCGATCCTGGCCCTGATCGCGGTGCACGATGCGGGCGTCGCGTGGGTGCAGGTGCTGCTCTACGTGGCCGTGGCCATCACGCTGGCGTCCGGCGCGGACTACTTCCTGAACTTCAGGCGGCGCATCGAGGAGGCGCGCGAGCGCCACGCGAAGGCCGAGCGTCAGCCGCTGGCGATGCCGGACTCGACGTCCGCAGGGAGCCGCTCGATCAGCTCCTCGCGCGAAGTGCCGCGCACGTAGAGCGCGCGGTCGAACGTCTTGCCGTAGACGACGAACAGCGCGAACAGGACGTCCACCGTGCAGACGGCGCCGGCCTCGCGGGCGACTGCGAAGTCGTGCGCGCGCTGCGTGACCATCTGGACGACGTCCTCGCCCAGAGGACGGCGGCGGAGTAGGCGCACCGACGCGGGCTGCGAGGTGGTCTCGAGCGGGGCCTCGCCCACGCCCAGCGACTGGAGCACGGCGCCGACCCAGCCATGGAGCCGCAGCACGCGGACCCAGCGCTCCGCCTCGTCCTCGGGCGAGGCCGCGAACGGCACCGCCGTGTCGGCGAGGGCGAGCACTATGGCTGCGTCCTGCGAGAGTCCCAACTGGTGTTCGGCGGCGTCCATGCACCAATTTGATCGGTCGCGCGCGGCGGGCCTGAACCCTTACGGCCCGGACGTGGACGGCTGATGCAGGCGGGGGCGCCTCGAAGGCCCGGTCAGGCGCCCTCGAGCCACTCGCGCATGCCCGTGTGCGCCCGGGACGGCTCGCCGCCGCGGAGCTCGCGTGCCAGCTCGCCGAGCAGTCCGTGCCGCTCGGCCACCACGTCGTGCTGGTGGATCGTCTCGAGGTTGCGCTGGCGGGCGGATACGAAGACGTCGTCGCCGAGAGGCTCGAACTCCTCCACGGCCATGCGCACCATCTCGCGCACGCAGTCCTCCACGAAGCGCGGGCGGCGGTGCGCCTTCTCCACCACCGCGGCCTCGTCGGAGCGCTTCATCAGCTCGTAGATCTCGGAGCTCATCGACGACTCGACCATGCGCAGCAGGGTGCCGGCCTCGATGTCCGCCGCGCAGAGCTCGGCACACCCCACATGGAGGGTGCCGATACCGCGCTGGTTGTGGGTGGCCACCGGCACGAGGTCGAGGATGCGCTCGACCTCGTCGTCGTCGAAGCCGCCCTCGTCGAGAAGGCGCCCGCGCGCGCGGTCGGTGAGCATCTCCTGCGCGCAGGGGCAGGCGGTCATGCCCTGCGCCTCGACGCCGACCAGCCGCCGGGTGCCGCGCTCCGATGCGACCGCCGAGCCCAGCAGGCGGTAGATCGCCTGCGTCTGGATGCCGGAGACGGGGGCGGGCTTGTGCTCGGGGTAGTGGGCGGCCACGGTCACCTCCGCGCGCATGCCGCCCTGGCGGTCGCGCACGTGCTCGGCGATGTGGGCAGCCAGCGTCTCGGCCTTGAAGGCCTCGCCGAGCACCACCTCGTCGATGGCCTCCTCGACCACCTCCTCGAAGCGCGACATGTGCGCGCCCTTCTGCGTGGGCCCGAGGTCGACGAAGCACTCGAGCTCGGCGTAGAAGAGCTGCTCCGCGCCGTTCGAGCGGATGCGGATCACCTTCCGCACGCCGGTCACTCCGACGCGCGAGAGGCTCACGTGCGTAGCCGGCCGGCGGGCCTGCACGTCGGTCGGAGAAGGCGTCGCCAGAGGGGTCGCGTCACTCATTTAGGGGTCTGACGATAGCGCCGAAAAAAGGGGTGCGATTTCCCGGAATCGGGTGTATGGTGACCTCAGGTCGGGGCTGGCCGACCTTCAGGAACTCGCCATCGATGGTGGTCGTCGCGGTGCTGGAACCGTGGCGCGCTAAAGCGATCTCGGACAGGGAGCGGAGAGTGGGGCCAAAGGAAGAGGGAACCCTCCTGGCGGAGCGGCCGGAAGGCTCGTTCGCCGACATCGACGAGCTGCGTCCCGTGCTGGCGGAGGCACGCGAGCGCGGCTACGTGACCTTCGACGACCTGGCGGCCTGCCTCGAGGAGGTGGACGTCACGAAGGAGCAGCTGCGCGACCTGCGCCTGTACCTCGTCGAGCAGAGCATCGACCTCCTGGCGCAGGACGGGAAGCCGGCGGTGTGGCAGGACGCGGCGGCGGAGGACGGGTCGCGCAAGGACCCGGACGGAGCGGAGCCCGCCAAGCGCGTGGACATCGACCTGACCGTCGAGCCGAGCCTCGACTCGCTGCGGCTCTACCTGCGCTCGATCGGGCGCGTGGAGCTCCTGACCGCCGACCAGGAGGTCTCGCTGGCCAAGCGGATCGAGCGCGGCGACATGGTGGCCAAGCAGCACATGATCGAGGCCAACCTGCGCCTGGTCGTGTCGATCGCGAAGGGCTACCTGGGACGCGGCCTCACCTTCCTCGACCTGATCCAGGAGGGCTCGCTGGGACTCATCCGCGCGGTCGAGACGTTCGACTACCGCCGCGGCTACAAGTTCTCGACGTACGCCACCTGGTGGATCCGGCAGGCCGTCACGCGGGCGATCGCCGACAAGGCGCGCACCATCAGGATCCCCGTCCACATGGTCGAGAAGCTCAACAAGGTCGTGCATGTCGAGCGCCAGCTCGTCCAGGAGCTGGGGCGCGAGCCCACGCCGGACGAGATCGCCGTCGAGCTCGAGTGCAGCGTGCGCGAGGTGAAGGACATCCAGCGGCTGGCACAGCTGCCGATCTCGCTGGAGAAGCCGATCGGCGAGGAGGACGACTCGGAGCTGGGCGACTTCGTCGAGGACGAGACGGCGGAATCGCCGTTCGAGCTGGCCATCGAGAACCTGCGGCGCGAGAACGTGCACACGGCGCTGAACGCGCTGCCCGCGCGCGAGCGCGAGGTGATCGAGATGCGCTTCGGCCTGAAGGGCCACGAGGCCCGCACGCTCGAGGAGGTGGGCCGCGCCTTCGGCGTTACCCGCGAGCGCATCCGCCAGATCGAGAACACCACCCTCAAGAAGCTCGAGGCGCTGCCCGAGGCGCAGCGCCTGCGCGACGCCACTTAGCGCCCGGACCGCACGCGCCGCGACTGCCTTCGAGGCCGGTCCGAGGGCCGCGTCTACAATCCGCGATTCCCAGCTCGGGGGGATGTCCGAGTGGTTAAAGGAGCGCGGCTGTAAACCGCGTGGCTACGCCTACGCAGGTTCGAATCCTGCTCCCCCCACTCCGCTCGCTTGCTTCAGTGCTCCGGCCTGCATTCGACCCACTCCGCGTATCCGGAGATGGTCACGCGGAAGTGGCGGAGGAACCCGTCGAGACCCAGCAGCTGGAACCCGAACGGCCAGGGCCGGCAGAACGAGACCGGCGCATCCCATTCGTGTTCCTCCTCTCCAGCTTTGATTCGGAGCGTCACGCGGGCGGTGGCTCCCTCGACGATCTGGCCCCCGACGGCGAACTGCTCCGTGGGCGCGTCGGTGAGGTCGATTCCCGCTATCTCCGCAAGCTCGGCTGAGAATCGCGTCCTAAGCGCGCCGGTGTCGAGGAGACATGCGAGCCCGGTCAAGTCGAGTCCCTCGAGCCAAACGTCGACCGCCGGGCGCGGCGTCAAGTCGCCGCCGCCCGCGCTTGGCAGCTCGCGGAACGGGAATCTCAAAGCGGGGCGATGCCGCCGGCCGCTGCGTCGTTCTCCGGAACACGGAACATCGACTCCGCCGTTCGTCCGTGCTCGGCCAGCCATCCAACGACCTTCGCCGGGCTCTCGGCGGCGACGAGAACGTCTTCACCGGCCGTTGCGACCCATTGGCCGATATACGGACGAAGCGCGTCTGCGCGGCTCGGCGTTCGACGCCTGCGACTCCGGCGCTCTGCCTTTCCTCGGCGCTGCCTCGCGGTGCGCGCCGCGGAGAACCCAAGTCGCAGCAGGATTCGACGAGCTTGATGGGTCGTGAAGTCGGCGCGATCCAAGCCCGTCACCTCGGCTATCACCTGCTTGGGCGGGTACCGCCGGCCACCGATCACGACGTAGTGCTCATTCAGGGGCTCCGGGAGCACCTTCCTCATCGCCCGTGCAATCGCCTTCGCCTGTAGGTCAAAGCGATTTCCGGCTATCACGACAGTCCTGTGTGTCCCTGACCTGGTTTCTCTGACTTGTCTCTGCTTCACAGCGCGAGAGCGTACCACCCCGCCAGATCGATCGCGATCCCTTCTGGGGCTGACGTCCTTGCGCCTCCGGGGGGCGAAGTTCTCGAGCCCCGCCCCTTCAGCTCGCATGAGCGAATCACCGCATGCACGAAAGCCCGATCGCCGTTCTTCGATCCGACCGGCGAGGCCCACCCGAAGGAGCGCGAGCGGCCCCGGCGACCGAGTGGCACCGTAGCTCGAGGGCCGAGGTGACCCGCTGTCGCACGCGATCCTGCGTGGCGTCGCGCACCTCGGGCTTGGCAAGACCGCGGGGTGCAGCGCCGAGGCGGCCGCACGACTCACCGAACGGGCGATTGGCGTGCCCCAACAGTTCGCGGGGGTGGGCAGGTCGAGGGCGGTGGGGGCCTGGCGCACTTGTGCCGGCCTCGATGACGAGGCGGCGCTCTTCGCTGAGTTCGATTACCCGGGCGGAGCACGCCACACGATCGCGCTCTTCGTCGACCCCCGAGGCGGCGGAGCCGCAAAGCACATCGGGCTGCTCGGCGCGATGAACGAACTCGATCCAGGTGGGCCCTTCGACCCGCGCGCCCTGGAGACCATCGACATCTCACCCGCCGGCGTACTGGTACGTGACGCACTCGAGGCCTCCTACGGCCCACTCGCAGCTGCCACTCACGACTACCGCGTGCTCATCGCCGCGGCTCGTGCCCGCTCGATGGTGCTCACCGCTCAAGCTGGCTGCGATTGAGACCGGCGTGGAGAGTCGTCAGCGCAGGCCCTTTTCCTGCAGCTCGCGTAGCGCGGCCTTCGACTTCTCGAGTCCGTCCAGCCCCATGCCGCGGAGCACGGCCTGGTCCTTGGTGAACTGGATGTCGCCGTACTCGACGACCTGCACGTGGTTGCCCCATGGGTCGCGGAAGTCGAGGCCGCGGCCGGGCATCGCTTCCGCCCCGGCGGCCTCGAGGGCCACTCGGACGCGCTCGCGATCGTCGACGACCAGGCCGAAGTGGCGCGCTTCGTCGCGCGGCTGTGCTCGGCCCTCGGAGAGAGCGATGAACTGGTCGCCCAGGTCGACGAACGCCATCCTCGGCACTCGGCCGCGCAGGGTGAGCTCGAAGATCGAGCCGTAGAAGGCGAGGGCCTCATCCAGGTCGCCCACCTCCAGGGCGATGTGGTTGATCCCGACGAGGCGAGCCCGCTCTGTCATGCCTGGAGTCTTGCGCGTCGGGCCGACACGCCGCGGACCGGGTCCATCTCGCAGCTTGCCCGCTGAGCGAGCCGGGCGGCCTCCTCGTCCTGAGGTACCGTCCGGCGGATGAGGGTCTTTGTCGCCGGTGCGACCGGAGCGGTCGGCAAGCGACTGGTTCCGCTGCTGGTGGCACACGGCCACTCGGTCGTGGGCATGACCCGCTCGCCGGAGAAGGCCGGGCTGCTGCGGGAAATGGGGGCCGAGCCCGTCGTCGCAGACGGCCTCGATCGCAAGGCCGTGATGCAGGCCGTCACGGGGAGTCGGTCCGATGTCGTGGTCCACCAGCTGACCGCGCTGACGGGCATAAAGAGCTTCAGGCGCTTCGACCACGACTTCGCTCTCTCCAACCGGCTGCGGACGGAGGGCATCGACCACCTGCTCGAGGCGGCGCTCGCCGTCGGCGCCCGCCGCTTCGTCGCGCAGAGCTACGGGAACTGGAACTACGCGCGCACGGGCGACGGGCCCAAGACCGAGGACGACCCGCTCGACCCGAGCCCACCGCCCAACCAGGCCGAGTCGCTCGACGCGATCCGCTATCTCGAGCAGGCTGTCGCCGGAGCCCAGGGGATCGACGGGCTCGCGCTGCGCTACGGGAACTTCTACGGGCCGGGCACCGGATTCGCTCAGGACGGGGACCTCGTCGCGCTCGTGCGCAAGCGCAGGCTGCCGATCATCGGCGACGGCGGCGGGGTCTGGTCGTTCGTTCACGTCGACGACGTCGCCACGGCGACGCTGGCCGCGGTGGAGCGAGGCGCATCTGGCATCTACAACGTCGCCGACGACGAGCCGGCGCCCGTCGCCGCCTGGCTGCCGGAGCTCGCGCGAGCGGTCGGCGCGAAGCCACCGCGCCGAGTGCCCGTCTGGCTCGGCCGCATGGCGGCGGGCGAGGTGGGCGTCTCGATGATGACCAGGATCCGCGGCGCGTCGAACGCCAAGGCCAAGCGCGAGCTTGGCTGGCAGCCGCGCTACGCAAGCTGGCGAGAGGGATTTCGGACCGGCCTTGGCGATCCGCCGCCGCCCTGAGCGAGCTCGTCGGAGATCGGGCTCGTGCGAGCCCGGTCCGCGCAGACCTCAGCCGGGCGCCGCCCGCAGGCGCTGCAGCGCCCCGGAGCGCTCGGCCTTCCGCAGCCCGCGCTTGGCCAGCAGGCCGTTGGCCAGCAGTAGCAGCGTCTTGTTGGATGGCGTGCGGAAGCCCTGCTCGGTGTGCGGCGCGTACAGGGCGCGCCCCGACGCCTCGTCCACGGTCAGCCAACCGGTGAACTGCCGCGCGGCGATGCCCGTGAGCTGCGGCCCGTAGTCGTGGGCCAGCAGGCCGGCGCGCCGGCCGCCCACGGGCACGACCCCGGGCGGCGTGTGCAGCACGAGCCCGTGCTCCTCCGCGCCCGCGATGTCGATCGGCACCTGCACCGGGTAGTCGTCCGCGCCCCTGAACGCCAAGAGCTGGTGTCGCAGCGGTCGCGCCCGCCGCGCCGCGCGCCGCACGTCCACGCGCGGGCCGGTACCCCCTTTCGGATCGCTCTGCGGCGGCACCGGCTCCGCTGGGAGCGGCTCGCCGTCCACGCGCGGCTCGCCGCGGCAATCGGCGTCGCGCCAGCTCAGCACCCGCCGCACGCGCACCTCCACGGGCACGCGGTCGCGGTAGTACTCCCGCAGCCAGCGGTCCCAGAAGACCCCGCTCTTGCGCGGCCCCAGGTAGCGCTCCGCCCGCGGCCCCAGCTCCTCCTCGAGGTAGCGTTCGTCGGGATCGAGCGCGATCGACGCGTCGCCCTGCGCCAGCGCGAATCCCGGCTCGGTGGCGAAGCCGTAGTCACGCGCGTGGTAGGCGAGCGAGATGTGCGGGTCCTCCTTCATGCGCTCGAGCTTCTTGGAGAGCCCGAGCGACGTCGTGAAGCCGACGGTCCCGCGCTCTCGGTCGCGCAGCCCCACCGGCGCCACCGCGGTGACCACCGAGCCGCCCGCCGGGGTCACATAGGCCAGCCCCGCGGTCAGGTCGCCGCCGATCACCCGATCGACCTCCTCCGGCCACGAACCGTCCGCCATCCGCGCAGCCTAATCGGCCGCGCGCTGCTCGGCCATCCTCCGCCGCACGCGCCGCCGGCGCGCCGTCAGCTCGCCCTCGAGCTTCTCGAGCTCCGCCTTGCGGCGGCGGACGAGCTCCACCTGCCGGTCGAGGTGTCCCAGCGCCTGCACCAGGATCTCCCCCCGCCGCTTCGGGTCGTCGCTCTCGTGGAACTGCCGCCGCAGCACCGCGCGCGCCTCCTCGGCCTCCACCAGTTCGCGCAGCTCCTCGAGCGAGACCCCCAGCAGGTCCTTCAGCCGGATCAGCTCCCGCAGCCGCTCCACGTCCGCGGCCGTGTAGTTGCGGTGCTGTCCCGACGGCCGTTCCGCCGGCTCGGGCAGCAGGCCGATCTCCTCGTAGTAGCGGATCGTGCGCGGCGTGGTGCCCACCTCGCGGGCCAGCTCGCCGATCCGCATCGGCCGCGCCTCGGTGCCCGCGGGGCTCACCGGATCGTCCCCGCCGCCGGCGCCAATGCGGCACGCGGGTCCACTTCGGACTCGCCGTGCCGCGGCCGCAGAAGCGACACGAACGCCCCCACCACCGACGTGGCCGCCAGCACCCACAGCGCCGTGTGCATGTTGTGGATGAACGGGGCGAGCTTCGCGTCGCTCAGCCCCTGGGCCAGGCCGGAGAAGATCCTCAGCAAGACGTCCTTGGGCACCGCGGCCGTGACCACGGCCAGCACGAACGCGATCGACAGCACCGCGCCGGTGTTCTGGAGCATCATCCGCGCCCCCGCCGCTATGCCGCGGCGGTGCGCCGGCACGGTCCCCATCATGGCCGCCGTGTTCGGGCTGTTGAACATGCCCGAGCCGACCCCGACGATGAACAGCCACAACGAGCTCTGCCAGTACGGCGAGTGCGGCTGGAGCGTCGTCATGAGCGCCAGGCCCACGGCGCCCACCACCATCCCGAGCGCGGCCAGCGCGCGGGACCCGCGCCGGTCCGCCCACATGCCCGCGGGCGGCGATGCCACCAGCATCCCGATCGCCATCGGCGACAGCTTCACGCCGGCCTCGATCGGGTCGTCGCCCTGCGCGCCCTGGAAGTAGAAGACGAACAGGAACATCAGCGCGAAGCGCGAGAGCCCGTTGATGAAGGCGGCGCCCGTGGCCGCCGAGAACATGCGGCTCTGGAAGATCGTCAGGTCGAGCATCGGCGCCCGCGCGCGCCGCTCGATCGCCACGAACGCGGGCAGCAGGACCGCGGCGGCGATCAGTCCGCCGATCACGACCGGGTCGCTCCAGCCCGACAGCCCTCCCTTCGACACGCCCAGGACCAGCCCGGTGAGGCCGACCACGAACGCGCTGGTGCCGAGCAGGTCCAGGCCGCGCACCGTGTCCTGCTTAGCCAGCTCGCGCAGGACGAGCGCGCCCCATACCGCTCCCGCCAGCGCCAGCGGCACGTTGAACCAGAACACCCACTGCCACGAGATCGACACCAGGAGGCCGCCCAGCACCGGTCCGAGCACGAGGCCGATCGCGGCGACCATCGTGTTGGTTCCCATGGCCAGGCCGAGCTGCTCGCGTGGGAAGGCGTCGGTGACCAGGGCGGACGCGTTGGCGAACAGGAGCGCGCCGCCGACGCCCTGCACGATCCGCCACAGGATGAGCTCGGTGCCGCCGCCGGCGAACCCGGCGCCCAGCGACGCGGCGGCGAAGATGGCGAAGCCCGTCAGATACGCCCGCTTGCGCCCGAACAGGTCGGACAGCCGGCCCGCCGTGAGCACCAGCACGGTGGAGGCGATCATGTACGCGAGGATCACCCAGACGAGCTCCAGCAGGCTGGTGTGGAGCGAGCGCTCGAGGTCCGGCAGGGCGATGATCAGCGTGCCGGAGTTGAGCGTGGCCAGCAGCATGCCCAGGCTGGTGCACGACAGCGCCCACCACTTGTAGTGCTCGTGCCCGGCGCTGACGCCCGGGCGCAGTCGGGATGTTCGCGAGGCTGGCTTCAAAAGCAATCCTTACGTTAACGTAAAGTAGCAAGAGACGAGATCCCGCGACGCGCGCCGCTGTGCCGTATGACACGTTGTTGACCGCACCGGCGTGTCTTGGGACGCTTGTCCGCGTGACCACGGCGACGCGGGACGGGGCCCGCGAGCGCAGCATGGGAAACGGCCTACCGGCCGTCCGCGCGGACCTGCCGCCCGGTCCCACGCACCTGCCCTACCTGCGCCTCTTCGACTACGTATGGCGACCGCTGCCGTTCCTGGAGGACGCTCAGCGCCGCTACGGCGACCCGTTCACAATCCGCCTGGGCGCCATGCCGCCGGTCGTGATCATGTCCGACCCCGGCGCGGTGCGCGAGGTGTTCACCGGCGACCCGGAGTTGCTGCGATCGGGCGAGGCCAACGCGGCGCTGGCCGCCGGCCTGGGCCGCCACTCCGTCCTGCTCCTCGACGGGGCGGAGCACCTGCGCGAGCGCAAGCTGATGCTGCCCCCATTCCACGGCGAGCGGATGCGCGTCTACGGGGACCTGATCGCGAGCGTGGCCGAGCGCCGGATCGCCGACTGGCCGGCCGGTAGGCCGTTCGCGGTCGCGCCCAGCATGCGGGCCATCGCCCTCGAGGTGATCATGCGGGCCGTCTTCGGCATGGACGACGCCGAGCGGCTGGAGCGGGTGCGGCGCGCGCTCGTCAGGTTCATCGACACCGCGGCGCCGCCGCGCCGGCTGCTGATGCTGCTCCTGCTGAAGCCGGGCGGCACGGCCGTGCGCGCGTGGCAGCGCGTCGCGCCCACGCTGAAGCGCGTCGACGCCATCCTGCTCGAGGAGATCGCGCGCCGCCGCGCCGACCCGGCGTCGGCCGAGCGCACCGACATCCTGTCGATGCTCGTCCAGGCTCGCGACGACCGCGGGGAGCCCCTGTCCGACGAGCACCTGCGCGACGAGCTCGTCACCCTCCTGGCGGCCGGACACGACACGACGGCGACCGGCCTGGCCTGGGCGATCGAGCGGCTCGCGCGCGAGCCGGCGGCCGTGGAGCGCCTGCGGACCGAGCTTGAAGCGGGCGACGAGGACTACCTCGACGCGACGATCAAGGAGACGCTCCGCCTGCGGCCCGTGGTCCCGTTCGTCTTCCGGCACCTGGCGGCGCCGATGACGATCGGCGGCCGCGACTACCCCGCCGGAGTCCGCGTGGCGCCGTGCACCCACCTCGTGCACAGGCGCCCGGACCTCTACCCCGAGCCCCACGCCTTCAGGCCCGAGCGCTTCCTGGGCCCCGCGCCCAGCGGCTACACCTGGTTCCCCTTCGGCGGCGGCACGCGGCGCTGCCTGGGCGCCGCCTTCGCCACCTTCGAGATGAGGACGGTGCTGCGCACACTGCTGCGAGCGGGGGTCGTCAGCGCGCCCGATCCCGCGCCCGAGCGCGTGGGACGGCGCGGCATAACGCTGGTGCCCGCCCAGGGCGCACGCGTGGTGTGGCATCCGGTCGCCTAGCGACGAAGGTCAGGCGTGGCCCAGCAGCACGCCCACCGCGGCGATGATCGCGCCGCCCAGGCTCACCTGCACGAGCGAGGTGGCCAGCGAGACCTGCATGAACCGCCGGCGCACCCACGCGATCACGACCAGCTCGGCGGCGACCACCGGGTAGGCCACCGTCAGCGCCTTGTCCACGTCGCTGATCAGGAACGGCATCGTGTGGGCGGCGCCGCCCACGAAGGTGGCGACGCCTGTGATCGTGCCGCGTCCGAGCGCGCCGCCGCGGCCGGTGAGCGTGCCGTCGTCGGACAGGCCCTCCGACAGGCCCATGCTGATGGCCGCGCCGAGGGCGGTGGCCAGGCCCACCAGCAGAGCGGCGCGCGACCCCGCGATGTACGCGGACGCGAAGATCGGGGCGAGGGTGGAGAGGGTGCCGTCGATCAGCCCGATCAGGCCCGGCTGCACGATCTGGAGCACCCGCTGCCGCTCGCTGCCGCTGCGCCAGCCGGAGATCAGTGCCTTGACAGCCGTGGTCACGCCAGCTCAATATAGCAAGTCTGTTAAGATTAGGTATCCCTAAGAACTGCCTATGACAGCGCGAACGCGAACCGCCACCTACGACTCCGAGCTGACGGAAGCGCTGCGCGAGCGCGGCCAGCGGGTCACCTCCCAGCGCCTGATCCTGCACCGGACGCTGCGCGAGCTCCACCGGCACACCACGGCCGAGGAGCTGCTGCGGGTCGCGGGCCGCCGCCTTCCCGGCATGTCGCTCCCCACCGTCTACGCCACCCTCGAGCTGTTCGAGGAGCTGGGGGTGGCGAGGCGCGTGGAGGCGGGCGGCGGCGCCGTGCTCTGGGACCCGCGCGCCGAGGAGCACCAGCACTTCTCGTGCCGCGCGTGCGGCAGGGTGACCGACCTCGACGCGACCGTTCGCGCCGCCGGCGCGATGGAGGCCGCCCGGGCGGCGGGGCACAGCCCGGATCGCGCGGAGCTGGTGGTCGTGGGACTGTGCGCGGACTGCTCGGCGGCCGAGCGCTAGTGCCGGTACGAGCCGCCACGGCCGCCGACGTGCCGCTGCTGCTGGCCCTCATCGGCGAGCTGGCCGAGTACGAGCGCCTGGCCGACCACGCGGTCGGAACCGAGGAGCAGCTCGCGCGGCACCTGTTCGGGCCGAACCCGGCGGCCGACGCGGTGCTGGCCGAGGTCGACGGCGAGCCCGCGGGCTTCGCCGTCCTCTTCAGCACGTTCTCCACCTTCGTGTGCCGTCCGGGCATCTGGCTCGACGACCTGTTCGTGCGTCCCGAACACCGGCGTGCCGGCATCGGCCAGGCGCTGCTGCGACACGTCGCCGCGATCGCGGTCGAGCGCGGCTGCGGGCGGATGGAGTGGTCGGCCCTCGACTGGAACGAGCCGGCGCTGGCCTTCTACGGCAGCCTGGGCGCCCGGCCGGTGGAGGGCTGGACGACGCTGCGGCTCGAGGGCCCGGCGCTGGACGCGCTCGGCGGCGGCGCGGCCGCTGCCTGACCCCGCTCAGCCGCGTCCGGACTCCAGTCGCTCCACCCGCTCGGTCAGCTCCCGCACGCGCCGCGCCAGGTCCCGTTCGCCGGGACGGTGCACCAGCTCCAGCTTGATCCCGTCCGGGTCGTAGAAGAACAGCGCGTAGTAGCCGGGTGTGTAGCCGTACTCCTCGGGCCCGCTCTCGATCGTCGCGCCCTGCTCGCGCAGCCATGCGGCGCGCTCGTCGACCACCGCGCGGGAGCTGGCGGCGAACGCCAGGTGGTGCAGGCCGACGCCGTAGCGGTCGTAGGGCACCTCGTGCGCGTCCGACTGAAGCTCGCGCAGGCTGACGGACCCCATCCCGCCCATCCGGCCGAGGTAGACCACGCGCTCCCCGCGCTCGCCCTCGATCTCGCTCGTGCGCACCCATCCGAGCGGTCCCAGCAGGCCGCGGTAGAACGCCAGGCTGCGCTCCAGCGAGGTAACGACCAGGTCGAGGTGGTCGACCGCCTCCATCGCCGGATCGTATTCGCGACTGGCCATCTGTCCTAACCCGGGGGGCCTGGCTGAAGCAACCCATCCCGGGCTACCGATAGGCGGGTGATGCCGCCCTCCACGCGTCACGTCCTCTGCATCGCGCTCGCGATCGCCGCCTGCATCTGGCCGGCGGCGGCGTCGGCCGCCACGAGCGGCGGCGCGGCGGCGCCCACGTCAGGGACCGCTTCGTCGGTCCCCACCGGCGGCGCGAGCCCGTCCGCGCCCGCTCCCAAGGTGGACCGCGCGGCCAAGGACGCGCCGAAGAAGAAGACGAAGAAGAAGAAGCGCAAGAAAAAGAAGCACCGCACGCCGCGGCCGCAGCCGACCCCGGTGCCGGACAACCCGGTGCCCGACGCCGGCGGCGAGGGCGCGGCCGACATCCCGTCCGAGTACCTGCGCCTCTACCGCGCGGCCGGCGAGGCCAACGGCGTGAGCTGGCGGATCCTGGCCGCGGTCGGCAAGAACGAGTCCGACCACGGCCGGTCGACCGCGAAGGGCGTGCAGTCGGGCGTGAACAGCGCCAACTGCTGCTCCGGCCCGATGCAGATCTGCGCCAGGGCGAGCTGCGGCAACACCTGGGCCGCGTACGCGATGGACGGCGACGGCGACGGCGTCGAGTCGGTCTACAGCCCGGCCGACTCGATCTACGCCGCCGCGGCGCTCCTCAAGAACCTCAAGGGCGCTCTTCGGCGACCACCCCGGCCTGATCATGGCCGCGTACAACGCCGGCCCCGGCAACGTGCAGCGTTACGACGGGGTGCCGCCGTTCAGCGAGACGAAGGCCTACGTGGCCAACGGCCTCGCCTACATGGGCACGCTCGCGCCGTAGGCGAGACCCTCCCCGGCGGCGGCTAGATTTTCGCGCGCCCGCCGCCGGCGCGTGCCGATCGATGCCCAAGCCAACGCTCAGACAGCGCGTCCGCTACGCCTTCGACAACACGATGGCGCGCGGCACCTCCGCGCTCGTGCTGTGGTTGATGGCCGCCACCGCGGCGCTGATCGTGGTCTTCACCACGGTCGTGCTGGTCTTCAACCTCGCGCCCACCGAGAGCGGGAAGCGGCCGGGGACGGTCCGCCAGCTGTTCGACAGCCTGCTGCACGCGATCGACCCCGGCACGGTCGCGGGCGACGAGGGCGAGTGGCAGTTCCTGCTCGCCATGCTCCTCCTGACCCTGTGCGGCCTGCTGATCGTCAGCGCGCTGATCGGCATCCTGGCGACCGGCCTCGACCGCAAGCTCGACGACCTGCGGAAGGGGCGCTCGGTGGTGCTGGAGCACGAGCACACGCTGATCCTGGGCTGGTCGGAGACGATCTTCACGATCCTCGCCGAGCTGGAGATCGCCAACGCGAGCGAGAAGGACCCGTCGGTGGTGATCCTGGCCGAGCGCGACCGCGTAGAGATGGAGGACGCGATCCGTGCGAAGCTCGCCGGGCCGCACACGACCAGGGTGGTGTGCCGCACCGGCAGCCCGGTGGACCTGGCCGACCTGCACGTGGCCAGCCCGCACTCCGCCCGTTCGGTCATCGTCCTCTCGCCCGAGGGCGATCCCGACCCCGACGCGCAGGTGATCAAGACGCTCCTGGCGCTTACGCGCGGGCCCGAGCACCGCGAGCGGCCCTACCGGATCGTGGCCGAGATCCACGACCCCTCGAACATGGAGGCCGCGCGCCTGGTGGGCGGCGACGAGGCAGTCCTCATCGACAAGCGCGAGACCATCAGCCGGCTGCTCGTGCAGTCCTCGCGCCAGTCCGGGGCGTCCGTCGTCTACAACGAGCTGCTCGACTTCCAGGGCGACGAGGTCTACTTCGGCCACGACCCGGCGCTGATCGGGCGGCCGTTCGGCGAGGCGCTTCTGGCCTACGAGGACTGCGCCGTGATCGGGCTACGCCGGAATGGGTCGGTCGAGCTCAACCCGCCGGCCGACACGCGGCTCGACGCACAGTGCGAAGTCGTGGCGATCGCGGAGGACGACGCGCGCCTGGCCGCTGCCGATCCGTTCGCGGGGTCGATCGACGAGGACGCGATCGTCTCGGCCCGGGCGAGCGCCCCGGAGCCGGCCCGCGTGCTGGTGCTCGGCTGGAACACCCGCACCCCCGCCGTGATCGAGGAGTTCGACAAGTACCTGGCGCCCGGCTCGGAGATCCGGGTGGTGGCCGACTGGCCGCCCGCCCAGCAGGCGGTCGAGCGCGAGTGCGGCGAGCTGCGCAACTCGCGCCTCGCGCTGGAGGTGGCCAGCACGACCGACCGGCGCACGCTCGACTCGCTGGACGTGCCGGGTTACCAGCACGTGGTGGTCATGTGCTACTCGGAGCAGCTCGACTATCAGCGCGCAGACGCGCGCACCCTGGTCACGCTGCTGCACCTCCGCGACATCGTGGGGGCTACGGGCGCGCGGCTGACCATCACCAGCGAGATGCTGGACGACCGCAATCGCGAGCTGGCCCAGGTCACCGAGGTGGACGACGTGATCGTGAGCGACCGGGTGCTGAGCCTGTTGCTCACGCAGCTGTCGGAGAACGAGAGCCTGGCGGCCGTCTTCGCCGAGCTGTTCGCCGCCGACGGCTCGGAGATCTACCTGCGCCCCGCCGCCGAGTACGTGCGCGCCGGCCGCGAGACGACGTTCGCCACCGTGGTGGAGGCCGCCCGGCGCCGCGGCGAGGTGGCCGTGGGCTTCCGGCTGCGGAACGCCGCCGGGGAGGCGGCGGCCGACCAGGGCTTCGACATCAACCCGCCGAAGTCGCGCCGCGTGTCCTTCGGCGAGCGCGACCGCGTGATCGTGCTGGCCGAGGAGTAGGCCGCTCCATCGTGAGCTGCGGGTGGGCGTTGACGGACGCTCGCGTTACCCTCAAGCGCGCGCCCACTTAGCTCAGTTGGTAGAGCACTTCCATGGTAAGGAAGGGGTCGACGGTTCGAGTCCGTCAGTGGGCTTCCGCCCCGCCGCGCGTGCGTCACCCCGCCGGCACCTTCGCCGGGCCGCGTCCGGCGCCCGCGCCCGGCAGCAGCTTCCTGCACGTCGCATCCGCGCGCTGGAACGTCGGCCCCGCCGGGTCGGGCCCCTCCGGCCCGCCGAGCTTGATCGTGCCGCTCCCCGCCTGCTGGGGATCGGGCACGTCCACGCCGTGCGAGCGCATGCAGCGAGCCCAGCGGAGCGCCGCGGACAGCATCCGCTCCTGGTCCGCCTTGCTCGGGGCGCGGATCGCGTCCTTCAGCAGGTGCCCGCAGGCGCGCTCCGCCTTGGCGAAGGCGGGCTCCGATCCGGGCCCCGCCGTGCCGCCGCCGCCCGCGGGCGCGCGGAACTCGAAGTCCGTGCCGCGGCCGCTCGCACCCGTCGCCGGGTCGGCCATCTGGACGCCGTGCTCGCGCATGCAGCGCGCGAAGTCGATCGCCGCCTGCTGAGGATCCCTCTTGGCCGCCGCCTGGGCGCCCGGGCCGGGGTCGGAACCGCCGCAGGCGACGAGCGCGAGCACGGCCACCGCCAGCGCCAAGGTGCAGCCGGTACGCGTGGCCGCACGGAACGATCGAGCTGACTGCACACCAACCTCCGGAACCTGGGGAACGGTTCCATGGAGCCAGACGGAGGTGAGAGCCGGTCCAGGATCGGGTGCGAATCAGGTAAGCGAGACGGGGCGCCCGTCCACCTCGGCTAGCGAGACGCCGCTCGCCTCGGGCACGCGCAGCCGAAGCAGCGCCCCGCCTCCCGCCGGCCGCTCGGCCACCACCGAGCCGCCGTGGGCGCGCGCCACCTCGCGCACGATCGCCAGTCCCAGGCCCGAGCCCGGCAGGCCGCGGGCGTCCGGCGCGCGGTAGAAGCGGTCGAAGACGTGGGGGAGGTCGTCGGGCGAGATCCCGGGGCCGTGGTCGCGCACGCGCACCTCCCCGCCGGCTGTGTCCACCTCCACGCGGCCGCCCGGCGAGCTCCACTTCGCCGCGTTGTCCAGGAGGTTGGCCACCGCGCGCTCGAGGCTGGCCGGCACGCCCTCGACCCAGCAAGGGTCCGCGGTCAGGTCGAAGCGCACGTGCGGGAAGTGGAGCTCGGCCCGCGCCACCGCCTCCTCCACCAGCAGGTCGAGCCGCAGCGGCTCCCGTTCGCCGTCGGCCTTCGCCTCCGACTCACGAGCCAGGTCGATCAGGCCGCCGACGAGGGCGCTCAGCTCCTCCAGCTGCGCGATCACGTCGCGCAGGAGGGCACTGCGGTCGGCCTCGCGCAGCGCATGCGGCGAGGCGAGCACCTCGACGTTGGTCCGCAGGCTGGTCAGCGGCGTGCGCAGCTCGTGCGACGCGTCCGCCACCAGCTGGCGCTGGGACGCGACCGAGTGCTCGAGGGCGGCGAGCATGGCGTTGAACGTCGCCGCCAGGCGGCTCAGCTCGTCCTGACCCGACGCGTCGATCCGTCTGCTCAGGTCGCGCGTGACCGCGATTCCCTCCGCGACCTCGCTCAGCCGGCCGACCGGCCGCAGCGCCGCACGCGAGACCAGCAGCCCGAGTCCCGCCGCGAGCGCGACCCCGCCGACGCTCACGGCGATCAACACGATGGCCAGCCGCCGCAGGCTCTTGTCCACGTCGTCGAGCGGCCGAGCCGCCTGGATCGCCTGCCCGGGGGCGGCCCGGCTCGTGTACACGCGCACGTGGACGCCGCGGACGTGAGCGTCGGAGAAGAACGGCCGGCGCCTTCCGGCCGCCACCGCTCGGGCCGCCGCGCCGGAGCCCAGGGCCACGCGGTCGCCCGGCGGCCGCGTCACCTTCCCGCTGGCGGCCACGAACTGCGCGTAGACCACGGGGGCGCCGAGGGGGTCGCGCGGCAGGACCACGCGCACTACGCCCTTCCTCTTGCCGGGCGCGGGTCCGACGGCGGGGTCGACGATGCCGAACGGGCCGGTCTCGGTCGGCTTGGTCTGGCCCGGGCTCGGCGCCCTGCGGTGGAAGGTACGGTCGTCCTTGCGGCTGCCCACGTTCGGCGGCGGCATCGCGAAGACGGCGCCGGACTGGCTTCGCAGCTCGGCGTCGACCCGCGAGCGCAGCTGCTCGCGCACCGCCACATAGACGATCACCGAGGCGAGCGCGATGGCCACCGCGACCGCGGCCGCCGAGACCAGCGTCAGGCGCCTGCGGAAGGTCACGACTCGCGCAGGATGTAGCCGACGCTGCGCACGGTGTGGAGTATCCGAGGCTCTCCGCCCGCCTCGGTCTTGCGTCGCAGGTAGCCGATGTACACCTCGAGCGCCTTAGACCGCGGACCGAAGTCGTAGCCCCAGACGCGGTCGAAGATGACCGGCCGCGTGAGCACCTGGCGCGGGTTCTGGAGGAACAGCTCGAGCAGCAGCCACTCCGTGCGCGTGAGGTGAAGCGGACGGCGGCCGCGGCGCGCCTCGTACGCGACCGGGTCGAGCTCGAGGTCGCCGAACGACAGCGGCCGCCGCTCGTCGGTGGGGTCCTCGACGCGGCGCAGGAGCGCGCGCAGCCGCGCCAGCAGCTCCTCGAGGGCGAACGGCTTCACGAGGTAATCGTCGGCTCCGGCGTCCAGCCCCGCCACGCGGTCCGCCACCGCGTCGCGGGCGGTCAGCATCAGGATCGGGGTGCGGTCGCCTCTGGCGCGGAGCCGGCGGCACACCTCCAGGCCGTCGAGCCGGGGCATCAGCACGTCGAGCACGAGCGCGTCCGGCTCCTCCTCGTTCATCGCGACGAGCGCCTCCACGCCGTTCACGGCCTGCCCGACGTCGTGGCCCTCCAGCGCCAGCGCCCGCTCGAGCGCCTCGCGCACGGCCGGCTCGTCGTCCGCGACGAGGATGCGCATCGCGCCCCAGTCTCGCCCGCCAAAGTAAGGATCGGGTGAAGCGCCCTCGCGCTCTTACCCAATCCTCGGCGATCTCTCGGCGCCCTCTCACCTCCGCATGCGATTCATGTGGTCACGCCGGCGTCGTGGACCCTTCCGCCTCGCCGGCGCCCACCTCATGGATCCATCGCTTCGCGAGCACGAGCTGCCACCCCTCAACACAGGCTCCTTCGGGCGCGACCGCGAACCCGCCCGGCCCCGTCGCCGCCGCCGCGCGGCTGTCGCGGTCGTGGCGCTGGTCGCCTTCGGCGCCGCCGGCGGCGCGGCGGTGCTCAGCGGCGGCGAGCGCCCGCGGCCGCCAGCCTCCGCGCTGCGTGGAGCGACCACGGTCACCGTGGAGCGCCGCGACCTCGTGCTCGCCGAGAGCGAGGACGGCACGCTGGGTTACTCCGGCAAGGCGGCCGTATACGCGCGCGTGCAGGGTACGGTCACCTGGCTGGCGCGGGAGGGCTCCGTGGTGCGGCGCGGGCAGCAGCTCCTGGCGGTGGACGGCCGCCCGGTCGTGCTGTTGCACGGCGACCAGCCCGCGTACCGCGACCTGCGCCTGGGCGTGGGGCGCGGCGACGACGTCCGTCAGCTCGAGCGCAACATGGCCGCGCTCGGCTTCGTGCCCGGGCTCGTGGACGGGCGCTTCAGCGCGACCACGACCGCGGCTGTGAAGCGCTGGCAGGGCAGCCTTGGCCTGCGGCGCACGGGCGCCGTCGAGCTGGGTCGCGTCGTCTTCCTTCCCGGTGCGCGGCGGGTGGGCGAGGGGAAGGTCGCGCTCGGGTCGGTGCTCGGGGGCGGGGGCCGCGGCGATGGCGCGGGCGGCGACGGCGGCGCGGGCTCCGGCGCGGGAGGCGGCCCGTCGGGCAGGTCAGGCTCGGGCTCGGGCTCCGGCAGCGCGCCGGCCACCGAGGTGATGGACACGACCTCCACGCGCCGCATCGTCTTGGTGAAGCTCGACGCCACGAAGCAGCAGCTGGCCCGCCGCGGCGCCTCCGCGCGCGTGACGCTCCCGGACGGGAGCGCCGCCAGCGGCCGCATCGCGTCGGTGGGCAGCGTCGCAAAGGGCGGCTCCGGGTCGGGCGACGGGGGCGACCCGGGCTCCGGCACGGCCAAGGTGACCGTCACCGTGCGGCTGACGAGCCGGCTGCGCGGCCAGGCGCTGGATCAGGCGCCGGTCACCGTGGAGCTGACGAAGGAACGCCGCAGCGGCGTGCTGGCCGTGCCGGTCGCCGCGCTCGTGGCCACCCCCGGGGGCGGCTACGCGATCGACGCGGTCGGGGCTGCGGGCACGCGCCGGCTGCCCGTGCGCACCGGGGTGTTCGCCAATGGCTACGTGGAGGTGACGGGCCGCGGCGTTCGCGAGGGGCTTCGGATCCTGAGCGCGCAGTGACGCCGACGCGCGCGCCCGTCCTCGAGCTGACCGGGGTGACCAAGACGTACCCCGGTGTGGCCGCGCTCCGCGGCGTCGACCTGGCCGTGGACGCCGGCGAGCTGGTGGGCGTGGTGGGCCCGTCGGGCTCGGGCAAGACCACGCTGCTCCAGATCATGGGCACGCTCGATCGGCCCTCCGCGGGGGACGTGAACGTGGCGGGCCGGCCGGTCGCCTCGGCGTCCGAGGCGGAGCTCGCGTGGCTGCGCAGCCGGCACATCGGCTTCGTGTTCCAGCGGTTCTTCCTCATCGAGGGGATGAGCGCCCTCGACAACGTGGCCAATGGCCTGCTCTACAGCGGCACGCCGCTGGTCGAGCGCCGCCGCCTGGCGCGCGACGCGCTCGGCCGGGTGGGACTGGCCCATCGCTGCCGGCACGCGCCGGGCGAGTTGTCCGGAGGCGAGCGCCAGCGGGTGGCGATCGCCCGGGCGGTGGTGGCGCGGCCGTCGATCGTCTTCGCGGACGAGCCGACGGGGAACCTGGACTCGGCCGTCACGGCCGACGTCATCGAGCTGCTGCACGAGTTGAACGCGCAGGGCGCCACCCTGGTGGTGATAACCCACGACGGCGACGTGGCCGCCGCGTTTCCCCGCCGGGTGGTGATCCGCGACGGCCTGATCGTGCATGACGAGGCCCCGGCGCGGTGAGGGGCGACGTCCGCAGCCGGGTGCTGCCCGCCGACGTGCTCCGGCTGGGCCTGATCGGTTTGCGCACGCGGCCGGTGCGGGCCGCGCTGTCGGCCCTCGGGATCGCGATCGGCATCGCCTCGATGGTCGCGGTGCTGGGGATCTCGGCTTCGAGCGCCGCCAGCCTGAACGCCGCCCTCGACCGGCTGGGAACCAACCTGCTGACGGTCACCCCCGGTGAGTCGATCCTCGGCCAGAGCGCGAAGATCCCGCGCGCGGCGGCGCCGAAGATCGCGCACATGAGCACGGTGCGGCGGGCGTCGGCCGTCACGGCCGTCGAGGGCGCCACCGTGCGCCGCAACCCGCACGTCGACGCCGTCGTCACCAATGGGATCGCGGTGGCCACGGCCGACCTCTCCCTACCGGCCGCCGTGGGAGCGCGGTTGGCCAGCGGCGGCTTCCTGACGCGCGCCAGTCGGCGCCTCCCGGCGGTGGTGCTCGGGTCCACGGCGGCCCGCCGCCTAGGCATCGTCGACGCCGGCCGCGGAGCCACCATGGTCTATGTGGCCGGCCGCTGGCTGACCGTCGTGGGCGTCCTGGCTCCGGTCGAGCTGGCGCACGAGCTGGATGCGGCCGCGCTGGTCGGCGCCCCGTACGCGCGAGCCGAGTTCGGCACCCGGTCGAACCCGTCCACCATCTACGTTCGCGCCCAGCCGGAGCGCGTTCCCGAGACCCGCTCGCTCCTGGCCGGCACCGCCGACCCC
>DASVQK010000025.1:0-13310 GCA_036389105.1 Thermoleophilaceae bacterium | reverse complement strand
CGGCAGCAGCGCGCTGGCGGCCGCCGCGCCGTCCGGCGCCGCCGCCGGACGGCCCGTCAACGTGCTGCGCCCGGCAGCGGCCGCGGCGGCGTACGGGTCCCGCGGGCGGCGCGTGCTGGCGCGCCTGCGCTCGCGCCGCGGCGCCGCGCTGGCGGTCGAGGCGCTGTACGGATACGAGGCGATGCGCCTGACGCTCGACGCGATCGGGCGCGCGGGCGGCGATCCCGGCGACCGGCGCGCCGTGACGCGCGAGGCGCTGCGGCCGCGCCTGCGCCGCTCGCCGCTCGGCGACTACCGCGTGCTGGCGGGCGGCGACGTGGCCACCGTGCGCTTCGCCGCCTACCGGCGCGAGGGCGGCCGGCTGCGCTACCTGGGCCCGCGCGGCCCGGCGCCCGCCGCCGCCGCCGCCGCGGGCCGGCCGGCGCGGGAATCCCCGTGAGCGCGAGCGCCGCGCTGGCCGCGCGGCGGCCCGAGGAGGCGGCCCGCGCGCGCCGCGGCTACGCGCTGGCGGCCCTCGCCGCCACGCTCTGGGCGCTCAACGCCAGCCTGTCGCGGTCGCTCCTGGACGACGGCGTCAGCGCGTTCAGGCTCGCGGAGCTGCGCAGCACCGGGTCCTTCGTGCTGTTGGCCGGCGCACTGGCGATACGGCGACGCGACCTGCTGCGGGTCCGGCGCGCGGAGGTCCCCGCGCTCGCGTTCCTGGGCATCGCGGGCCTGGCGCTCGTGCACGTGACGTACTTCGTCGCCATCGATCGTCTCCAGATCGGCGCCGCTCTGACGATCGAGTATCTCGCCCCGCTGGCGATCCTGGTCTGGCTCCGGGTGTTCCACGGCCGGCGGCTGGCGCCCGCGCTGTGGGGCGCGGTGGGCCTGTCCGTGGTCGGCTGCTTCTTCGTGGTCCGCGCCTACGACGCCGGCTCGATCGACGGGCTCGGGCTGCTGGCGGCGTTCGGCTCCACGCTGGCCTTCTCGATCTACGTGGTGGGGTCGGAGCGCGCCGGCCGCCGGCACGAGCCCGTCACGACGATGGTCTGGGGGTTCGGCTTCGCCAGCCTGTTCTGGGCGCTGGCCCAGCCATGGTGGAGCTTCCCGCTCCACGAGCTCTCCTCGCCGGGCCACGCGCTGCTGGCCGCCGGGGTGGTGATCTTGGGCACGCTGCTCCCGTTCGTCGCGATGGTCGCCGCCCTGAGGCTCATCTCCGCTCCCCGGGCGGCCGTGGTCGCGACCCTGGAGCCGGCGCTGGCGGCGGGCTTCGCGTGGCTCTTCCACGGCGAGGTGCTGGCCGCGCCTCAGATCGCCGGCGGGGTCGTGGTGCTGGCCGCGGTGGTGTGGGTTCAGTCGCACAGGCCCGACGCCGTGGCCGAGGCTGCGCCCGCCGGCCGCGGGCCGCCATGACAAGCGGCTTGCACCCCTGTTGTCGCTCTCGGCCGTGTGGGAGTACGATCCCGCCGTCTCGGAACCTCAGAGGAGGGGAACACTTTGCGAGTACGTTGGTTGGTGACGGCGGCGTCGGTTGCCGCTCTCGCCCTTGGAGTCACCGCATGCGGTGACAACGACAAGGGCGGGGGAGGCAGCAAGGCGGCCACTAAGACGATCTCGGGCTCCAAGCTCACGATCTACTCGAGCCTCCCGGAGCAGGGAGCATCGGGTGGTCAGGCCAAGGCCATCGAGAACGGCGCGAAGATCGCGCTGGAGCAGAAGGGCGGCAAGGTCGGCAAGTACTCGATCACGTACAAGCCGCTTGACGACTCCCTGGCTTCGAGCGGCAAGGCCGACGAGGGCAAGGGCGCGCAGAACGCCCGCCAGGCCGGATCCGACTCGAGCACGATCGGCTACATCGGGGAGTACAACTCCGGCATCTCGAAGGTCACGATCCCGATCCTCAATCAGAACGGGATCCCGCAGATCAGCCCGGCGAACACGTACGTCGGCCTGACGAGCGACGCGCCGGGCCACGAGCCGGGCGAGCCGGACAAGTACTACCCGACCGGCAAGCGCACGTACGCGCGGGTGGTGCCGAAGGACACGATCCAGTCGGCCGCGCTCGTGACGGCGGCCAAGGCCGAGGGCTGCAAGACGCTGCACGTGTTCAACTCGAAGACCACGTACAGCGCCGGCCTGGCCCGCAACATCGGGCTGGTCGCGCCGAAGATCGGCGGCGTGACGATCGAGGGCAACGACGCCTACGATCCGAACGCGTCCAACTACCGGTCGCTCGCGTCCAACGTGAAGGCGGACTGCGTGATCCAGACCGGTGAGATCGAGTCCAACGGCGTGCAGGTGATGAAGGACGTCGCCGCGGCGGATCCGAAGGCCAAGCTGTACGGGGCCGACGGCATCTGCCTGAACGCCTCGGCGGACCCGACGAAGGGCATCCCGCAGGCGCTCGCGCCGAAGTTCAAGTGCTCGATCGCCACGCTCGACCCGAAGACCTTCGGCCCGGAGGGCAAGAAGTTCTTCGCGGACTTCAAGAAGAAGTTCAACGAGCCGAGCCCGGACCCGTACGCCATCTACGGCTACGAGGCGATGGCGCTCCTTCTCGACTCGATCGAGAAGGCGTCCGCGTCGGGTGACCTGACGCGGCAGAAGGTCGTCGACGCGATCTTCAGCACGAAGGATCGCGACAGCGTGCTGGGCAAGTACAGCATCGACGAGGACGGCGACACGTCGCTCACCGACTACGGCCTGTACAAGATCGTCGGCGGCAAGCTGACGTTCGACAAGGTCGTCAAGTCCGACCCGTCGGTGGTCGGCGCCGGCTGATCGCAACCTGAAGCCCGGGGCCGGTCCGTCGCGTGAAGCGGCGGGCCGGCCCCAGCTTCGCTGATTCAATCCCCGCAGGCACATGGAAGCCGCTTCGGTACCCGCCCGGACGCTAGGCGCGACCACGCCCCTCGACCGTGTGCGGTCGTTCCTCAGCCGGTACGGCCTGATCGTCGTCCTGCTGGCCGGGCCGGTCTACTACGCGATCCACGACCTGGCCGTGGACGGCAACCTCGTCCGGATCGGCAACAACCTGATCGCGGGCGTCTCGAACGGCTCGATCTGGGCGCTCGTGGCGCTCGGGTACACGCTCGTCTACGGGATCATCGAGCTGATCAATTTCGCCCACGGCGACGTGTTCATGATCGGGTCGTTCGTCTCCTACGGCTTCTACGGCACGATCGGCCTGGCGCTGACCACCAGCACGCTCGGCGTGGTGGGCGGCCTGCTGGTGACCCTGATCGTGGCGATGCTCGCCTGCGGCCTGCTCAACGTGATGATCGAACGCGTGGCCTACAGGCCGCTGAGGAACGCGCCCAAGCTGGCGCCCCTGATCACGGCGGTGGGGTTCTCGTTCATCCTCCAGAACGTCGGGGAGCTGTGGCTGGGCGGCTCCCAGCAGAGCGCCCCCGACCTGCTCCACGCGCAGGAGCCGGGCAACTCCCTCACGATCTTCGGGCTGCACGTCGGACGCGAGGACATCATGGCCGTCGGCGTCACCGCCCCGCTCGTGCTCCTGATGACGACCTTCATCGCCCGCAGCCGGCTGGGCAAGGCCATGCGCGCCACGGCGCAGGACCCCGAGGCGGCCCGGCTGATGGGCATCAACGTGGACACCACGATCTCGCTCACGTTCCTGATCGGCGGCCTGCTGGCGGGGGCCGGCGGACTGATCTACGCGCTCTACCAGACCAACGTCTGGTTCTTCCAGGGCTTCCGCGCCGGGCTGATCGCGTTCACCGCCGCCGTGATGGGCGGCATCGGCAACCTGCGCGGCGCCGTGCTCGGCGGGCTCATCATCGGCTGCATCCAGCAGATATCGGACAACCGCATCGGCCAGGAATGGACGACCGTGGTGGTGTTCGGCTACCTGATCCTGATCATGGTCTTCAGGCCGCAGGGCCTCCTTGGCGAGGAGACGAGGGAGGCGGGATGAGCGCGCCGCAGGAGATGCGCGACGCGCTGGTGGAGATGCGCGACGCCTTCCGGGAGCTGGCCGGGCGGAGGCACTTCCAGCTGGTCGCGGGGACGGTGGCGGTCCTCCTGGCCGCGGCGATCCCCCCGCTTGCCTTCGGCCAGCTGAGCAACGAGATGAACGTGGCGATCTACGCGGTCGTGTACGTGGTGTTCGCGCTGGGGCTGAACATCGTCGTGGGCTTCGCCGGTCTGCTCGACCTGGGCTACGTGGCCTTCTACGCGATCGGCGCGTACTGCATCGGCTGGTTCGCCTCCGACTTCTTCGCGTACGTGAACGACGAGAAGGGCATTCGCGTGGGAGTGCCGAACGGGCCCACCACGCTCGCGGGCATCCACCTCAACTTCATCCTCATCCTCGTGATAGCGATGGTCCTGGCCTCGATCGCGGGGGTGATCATCGGGCTTCCCACCCTGCGCCTCCGCGGCGACTACATCGCCATCGTCACGCTGGCGTTCGGCGAGATCGCGAGCACGATCGCCCTGAACGGCAACTCCGT
The DNA here is from genome assembly GCA_036389105.1 of Thermoleophilaceae bacterium. Taxonomy (GTDB): domain Bacteria; phylum Actinomycetota; class Thermoleophilia; order Solirubrobacterales; family Thermoleophilaceae; genus AC-37. The sequence goes on along the minus strand of DASVQK010000025.1, from coordinate 8,853 downwards.
GCACCTCGGCAAGTACTACCTCACGGCCGGGCAGCAGGCGATCTCCCCGGTGGACCAGCCCTACCTGGGCTTCGTCGAGCAGTTCAACTCCGCGTCCGACCTGCGCCCGTACTACTGGCTCGGGCTCGCCATGGTCGTGATCACGCTGCTGATCAACTTCGCGCTCCGCGACTCGCGCCTGGGCCGCGCCTGGGTGGCCATTCGCGAGGACGAGGTGGCCGCGGCCAGCATGGGCGTCCCGCTCGTGCGCACCAAGCTCCTGGCGTATGCCGCCGGCGCGGCGCTCGGCGGGGCGGGGGGAGCGTTCCTCGGCGTCTACAGCCAGTCGATCAACTCGAACCAGTTCACCTTCGACTTCTCGATCTTCATATTGGCCATGGTCATCCTCGGCGGGCTGGGCAGCATCTGGGGGACGGTCTTCGGCGCCGTGATGCTGGCCCTGATCGTGCGCCTGTTCATCCCGGACACCTTCCACGACCTGCCCGAGAAGGTCCCGCTGCTCAACCTGAAGTTCACGGCGCCGGAGATCTCGTTCGCGATCTTCGGCTTCCTGCTCGTGGTGATGATGCTCGCCAGACCCGAGGGGCTGTTCCCCGAGCGGCGGCGCAAGATCGAGCTGACCGAGGGCGTGGGCACCGACGAGTCCCTCTACGAGGCGAAGGCCTGACGTGGAGGCGTCGTCCGCCGCCCCCCAGGCCTCTCCCGCGCCCGGCGGCGGAGCGGGCGCGATCCTCGAGGCGTTCGACGTGTCGAAGATCTTCGGCGGACTCGTGGCCGTGGACGGGGTGAGCTTCGCCATCCCGCGGCGCTCGATCGTCTCGATCATCGGGCCGAACGGAGCCGGCAAGACCACCTTCTTCAACATGCTCACGGGCCTCTACAAGCCCACCCACGGCACGATCGCGTTCGAGGGCGCGGACATCACCCGCTCGCGGCCCGACCAGATCGTGGAGATGGGCGTGGCCCGCACGTTCCAGAACATCCGCCTGTTCGCGACGATGACGGCGGTGGAGAACGTGCTGGTGGGCCTGCACTCGCGCACCAGCGCCGGCGTGTGGCGCTCGATCCTGCGCACGCCCGGCCAGCGGCGCGAGGAGCGCGAGTCCCACGAGAAGGCGCGCGAGATGCTCCGCTACGCGGGACTGCGCGAGCGGGTGTTCGACGACATGTCGATCAACCTGGCCTACGGCGACCAGCGCCGCCTGGAGATCGCGCGCGCCCTGGCCTCGGACCCCAAGCTGCTGCTGCTGGACGAGCCCACCGCCGGCATGAACCCCGCCGAGTCCGCCCAGCTCACCGACTTCATGCGGCAGCTGCGCGACGAGCGCGGCATGACGATCCTCCTGATCGAGCACGACATGAAGGTCGTGATGGGCGTGTCGGAGCGGATCACCGTGCTCGACCACGGCGAGAAGGTGGCCGAGGGCGTGCCGGACGAGGTCCGCAACGACCCGCGCGTGATCGAGGCCTACCTCGGGAAGCAGGGCTAGGCGGCAGCCATGGCGCTCCTCGAGGTCAACGACATCCACACCTTCTACGGCAACATCGAGGCCCTCAAGGGCGTCTCGCTCGAGGTGGAGGAGGGCGAGATCGTCACGCTGATCGGCTCGAACGGCGCCGGCAAGTCCACCACGCTGCGGTCGATCTCCGGCCTCTCGCCCCCGCGCGAGGGGTCGATCAAGTTCGACGGCAGGGAGATCGGCGAGACGCCGCCGCAGGAGATCGTCAAGCTCGGCATCTCGCAGTCCCCGGAGGGGCGCAAGTGCTTCCAGCGCATGACGGTGCGCGAGAACCTCGACCTGGGCGCGTACCTGCGCAAGGACAGCGACGGGATCAAGGGCGACATGGAGCGCGTGTACGACCTGTTCCCGCGGCTGAAGGAGCGCGAGAAGCAGAAGGCCGGCACGATGTCGGGCGGCGAGCAGCAGATGCTGGCGATCGGCCGCGCGCTGATGGCCCAGCCCAAGCTGCTGCTCCTGGACGAGCCCGGGATGGGCCTGGCGCCGATCCTGGTGGAGCGGATCTACCAGACCGTCGAGGAGATCAACCGCCAGGGCACGACCATCCTGCTGGTCGAGCAGAACGCCAACTTCGCGCTGACCGTGGCCAAGCGCGGATACGTGCTCGAGACCGGCACCGTCGCGCTGGCCGACGAGTCGGAGGCGCTGCGGGAGAACCCCGAGGTGCAGAGGGCGTACCTGGGCACATGACCTTCGTCCTCGCGCTCATGGGAGTCAAGGCCCTGTACTTCATGTACGCGTGGCTCCTGGGCGCGATCGTGGCCTCGTGGCTGTCGGACCGCAAGGGCTACGGCGAGCGGCCGGGGCTGGCGACGGGGCTGCTGCTCAGCGTGCTGGCCATCCCGATCTGGCTCCTGTGGCCCGCGCGCTCGGACTCGAGGTGGAAGCTCCAGGGCCCGCTGCCGTTCGGCAGGGGCGGCTCCGGCGAGACGGTGGCCGAGGCGCGCGCCCGCGGCGTGGGCGACCACACCGACGACGGCTGAGCTGGGCCCGCTCGCCCTATCCCTTCGCGGTGCCCTGTTGGCCTGCGCGGCCGCCGCGCTGACGGTCGCTCCCGGTGCCGCCGACGGGGGCTCGGGCGGCTCGCGAGCGTCGGCCGCCAAGCCGCCCGCCTTGCACGCGGCCAGGCTGCCGCCGCGCCCGCGCATCGTGCACCGCGCGATCCCGTTCGGCAAGCAGCGCAGGCGCGAGATGCGCGCGTACGCGCGCCGCCACTACGGCATCGACGACTACCGCCTGGTGGACCCGCGGGTCATCGTCCAGCACTACACGGCCAACCAGAGCTTCTCGGCCACCTACAACACGTTCGCGACCGACCGGGCGGACCCGGAGCTGCACGAGCTGCCGGGCGTCTGCGCGCACTTCGTGATCGACCGCGACGGCACGATCTACCAGCTCGTCTCGCTCGAGCTCATGTGCCGGCACACGGTGGGGCTCAACTACGTGTCGTTCGGGATCGAGCACGTGGGCACCTCGGATGCCCAGATCCTGCACAACCACCGCCAGCTGCTGGCGTCGCTCAGGCTCACGCGCTGGCTGCGCTGCAGGTACGGCATCTTCGTGCGCGACGTGATCGGCCACAACGAGAACCGCTCGTCGCCCTTCCACAGGGAGCGCGTGGCGCGCCTGCGCGGCCAGACGCACGGCGACTGGACCCGCGCCCACATGAGGACCTACCGGCGCAAGCTCCGGGCGCTGCACGGCTGCTGAGGGCGGCTAGCCGACCGCCGCGCGCAGGGCGTCCTCGAGGTCGGGGCGCCTGAACTCGTAGCCCAGCTCCTCGAGCCGGCGCGGCACGGCGCGCGCGCCGGTGGTCACGATCGAGCCCATCTCGCCGTAGAGCAGCTTCAGCGCGAGCGCCGGCACCGGGGCCAGCGCGGGGCGGCGCAGCACGCGGCCAAGCGTCTTGGACAGCTCGCGGTTCGTGACCGGCTCCGGGGCCGTCACATTCAGCGGGCCGCACGCGGCGTCTGTGTCCAGCGCGAACACGATCGACCCCACCACGTCGTCCGAGTGGACCCACGGCACGTACTGGCGGCCGCCCGCCACCGGTCCGCCGACGCCCAGCTTGAACGGCGGCAGCATCTTCTCCAGCGCGCCGCCGGATCCGGAGAGCACCACGCCGGTGCGCATCAGCGCCACCCGCATGCCCAGCTCCTCCGCTCGCCGCGCCTCGGCCTCCCAGGCGACCACGACCGAGGCCAGGAAGTCGGCGCCGGCCGGCGTGCGCTCGTCCACCGGCTCGTCGCCGTGCGCCCCGTAGTAGCCGATCGCCGATTGCGAGATCAACGCCCGCGGACGAGGGTCCCCGCCCCGAAGGGCGTCCACCAGGTTCCGAGTGCCCGCCACGCGCGACTCCCGGATCTCCTCCCGAGCCGAGTCCGTCCACCGCTGCGCCACCGGCTCCCCGAGCAGATGCACGACCGCATCGACCCCGATAAAAGCCGCGGTCGGGGCGGCCTGAGCCTTCGGATCCGGCCAGGCCACTGCCTCCACGCCCGCCCCGAGCCGCTCGCGGGCCCGTGCCGGGTCGCGGGACAGGGCGACGACGGAGTCCCCGCGGTCGAGCAGCGCGGGCACCAGCGCCGCGCCTAGCGTCCCAGTCGCGCCGGTCACGGCCACCCTCATCGAGACCGACCCCCGAACGACCTAGTACGCCACGTGCGACAGCGTCCGCGGCCCGCGCGCGACTCCGCTGCGCATGGCCTCCCTGGACACGGCGTCCGCCACGGCATGGCTCACCTCGCGGTTGAACACGCTCGGGATGATGAGGTCCTCGGACAGCTCGTCCTCGCGCACCGTGCCCGCGATGCCGTGCGCCGCGGCCAGCTTCATCTCCTCGGTGATCTGGGTGGCGCGCACGTCCAGCGCCCCGCGGAACACGCCCGGGAAGGCCAGCACGTTGTTGATCTGGTTCGGGTAGTCCGAGCGCCCGGTGGCCATCACCCGCACGAACCGCTCGGCGTCCTCGGGCCGCACCTCCGGATTGGGGTTGGCCATCGCGAACACGATCGGGTCGGGGTTCATCCGCTGGAGGTCGTCGGCGTCCACGATGCCCGGTCCGGACAGGCCGATGAACAGGTCCGTCCCCTCCAGCGCGTCGCCCACCCGGCCGTCCTGCTGCTCGAGGTTGGTGTTCTCCGCCAGCCACGTCTTGGGCGTGTTCATCGTCCCGTCCAGGTAGTCCTCGCGGGCCGCGTGGATGGCGCCCGCGCGGTCGCAGGCGACGATCGACTTGACGCCCTCGCTGAGCAGGATCTTGGCCACGGCCACGCCGGCCGCGCCGGCGCCGATCATCGCCACGCGCACGTCCTCGATGTTGCGGTCGGTCAGCCGGCAGGCGTTGATCAGCGCGGCCAGCACCACGATCGCGGTCCCGTGCTGGTCGTCGTGGAAGACCGGGATGTCCAGGTCCTCGATCAGCCGGTTCTCGATCTCGAAGCAGCGCGGGGACGAGATGTCCTCCAGGTTGATCCCGCCGAAGCACGGCGCCATGAGCTTCACGGCGTTCACGATCTCGTCCGGGTCCTTGGTGTCGAGCGCGATCGGGAAGGCGTCCACGTCGGCGAACTCCTTGAACAGCACGGCCTTGCCCTCCATCACCGGCAGCGCGGCCTCGGGGCCGATGTCGCCCAGGCCCAGCACCGCCGTGCCGTCGGTCACCACCGCCACGGTGTTCCGCTTGATGGTGAACTCGAACGCCTTCTCCGGATCGGCCTCGATCGCGGAGCAGACGCGCGCCACGCCCGGCGTGTAGGCCATCGACAGGTCGTCGCGGGTGCGGATGCCGGTCTTGAGCCCGGTGAAGAGCTTGCCGCCGCGGTGCAGCTCGAACGTGCGATCGATGGTCTGCATCAGGTGCGCGCCCTCCACGCCCTCGACAGCGGCCACGATCGTCTCGCCGTGCTCGCGGTCGGCGGCGTCGATCGTGATCTCGCGCACCGCCTTCACGTCGCCGATCTCGATCGTCTCGATGTCGCCGATCGAGCCGCCGGCGTCGCCGATCGCCGTGGCCAGGTCGCCCAGCATGCCGGGCCGGCGGTCGAGCTCGACCCGGAGGGTCAGCGAGAACTGTGCGCTTGGCGAGGACATTGGTCGGGGAGCCGTGGCGGGCAGTGCCCGTGGGCGCGGCGGGACGCCCATCTTATAGAGCGGCATATGCGGGGAATTCGCTCTGGGAGCGGGCGTTCCTGGCCGAGAGCGCGTCCCGCGCCCGCCTATGATCGGGCGGTGGCCGCCGCCGAGCTCCGCGAGCTGTTCCTGATCGACGGGAACAGCCTCGTCTACCGCGCGTTCTACGCGCTCCCCGAGTCGATCGCCACCTCGCGGGGCCAGCCCACCAACGCGATCTTCGGGTTCGCCTCGATGCTCGTCAAGATCCTCACCGAGTACGGCCCCAAGACCACGCTCGTGGTGTGGGACGCGGGCATGTCCGGACGCGACGAGGTGTCGGCGGAGTACAAGGCCGGCCGCAAGCAGCGTCCCGACCTGCTGTCCGAGCAGTGGCCGCACATGCACCCGCTCGTGGAGGCGTTCGGCTACCGCAACATCAAGGTGCCCGGATACGAGGCGGACGACGTGATCGCGACCCTGGCGCGCCAGGCGGCCGAGCAGGGCATCGACGTGACGATCGTGACCGGCGACCGCGACGCGTTCCAGCTGATCGAGGACAACGTGAAGGTGATGGCCACCAGCCGCGGCATCACCGAGACCAAGGTTTACGACCGCGAGGCCGTGATCGATCGCTACGGGATCGCCCCGGAGCAGATCCCCGACTTCTACGGGCTGAAGGGGGACACCTCCGACAACATCCCCGGCGTGCCCGGCATCGGCGACAAGACGGCGTCGGAGCTGCTCCAGCGCTTCGGCGACCTCGAAACCGTGCTGGCCAGCGTGGACGAGATATCCGGTGCCAAGCGCAAGGAGAACCTGACCAACCACGCGGAGGACGCGCGCGTGTCCAAGCGGCTGGCCACGGCCGTGCGCGACGTGGACCTGGAGATCGACCTGGACGAGTGCCTGGCCGAGCCGCCCGACCGCTCGCGCCTGCGCGAGTTCTTCCGCGAGTTCGAGCTGCGTGCCCCGCTGGAGCGGCTGGAGGAGGCGCTGGGCGAGGACGACGCCGTGCCGCGCGAGCAGCACCAGCGCACGATCGAGGCGCGCGCGGTGAAGGTGCCGGCGTCCGAGCTGAGCCGGCTCGAGGACGGTGCGCTGGCCACGCTGGTGGCCGAGCGGCCGCCGCCCCCCGACGAGGACCAGGGGTCGTTCGACATCGGCCCCGCGCGCCCGCTGGAGTTCGCCGCCTACGCCGGCGGCGCCGACGTGCTGACCGGCGAGTCGGAGACCCTGGCGGCCATCACGCTGGCGTGGGGCGATCGGCCCCTGGTGGCGCACGACTGGAAGGCGCTGGCCGCCAGCGAGGAGCCGTCGCAGGCGCCGCCGCTCGAGCACGACACGCTGGTGGCGGCTTACCTGCTGGACCCCGCCGGCCGCACCTACCCGCTCCAGGAGCTGACCGACCGCGAGGGCATCGGCGCGCGAATCGAGGGCGGCAACGGCCTGGCGGAGCGCGCGGTGGTCACGCGCGGGCTGGCCGAGCTCCAGGCCGAGGAGCTGGAGAAGGAGGGCCTGACGGAGCTGTTCCGCGGCGTGGAGCTGCCGCTGGTCGAGGTCCTGATCGACATGGAGCGCGAGGGCGTGAAGCTGGACACCGCGCAGCTCGCGGAGATCGCGGCCAAGGTGCAGGAGCGGATCGCGGCGCTCGAGCGCGAGATCTGGGACCTGGCGGGGGAGGAGTTCACGATCGGCTCGCCGCAGCAGCTGGCGGAGGTGCTGTTCGTCAAGCTCGGCCTGTCCAAGAAACGGCGCGGCAAGACCGGCTTCTCCACGGACGCGCGCGTGCTCCAGGCCATCCGCGGCGAGCACGAGATCGTGGAGAAGGTCGAGACCTGGCGCGAGCTGACCAAGCTCAAGAGCACCTACATGGACGCGCTGCCGCAGCTGGTGGACGAGCGCGACCGGCTGCACACCACGTTCAACCAGACCGCCACCACCACCGGCCGGCTCTCCAGCACCGACCCCAACCTCCAGAACATCCCGATCCGCACCGAGCTGGGCCGCGAGATCCGCTCCTGCTTCGTGGCCGAGCAGGGCTTCAAGCTGATCTCGGCCGACTACTCGCAGGTGGAGCTGCGCGTGCTGGCGCACATCTGCGGCGAGCAGGTGCTGAAGGACCTCTTCGCCCGCGGCGAGGACGTGCACGCGGCCACCGCCGGCGAGATGTTCGGCGTGGCGCCCGAGGACGTCGACCCGGGCACGCGCTCGAAGGCCAAGATGATCAACTTCGGCATCGTCTACGGCCTGTCCGCCTACGGTCTGGCCGACCGCCTGGACATCCCCCAGGAGGAGGCGGGCGAGTTCATCGAGCGCTACCTCGACCGCTTCCCGGCGGTCAAGCGGTTCATCGACGAGACGATCGAGCGCGCCACCGACGAGGGCTACGTCAAGACCCTCTACGGGCGCATCCGGCGGATCCCCGAGCTGCGCTCGCGCAAGTGGCAGACCCGCTCGCTGGGTGAGCGGCTGGCCGTGAGCACGGTCATCCAGGGCACCGCCGCGGACATCATCAAGGTGGCGATGGTGCGCTCGCGCGACGCGCTGCGCGACGCCGGCCTGGGCACCCGCCTTGTGCTCCAGATCCACGACGAGCTGCTGTTCGAGGCGCCGGAGGCGGAGGTCGAGGCGGCCTCGGAGATCGTGGTGCGCGAGATGGCCGGCGCCTACGACCTCGACCCGCCGCTGGGCGTGGACGTCGGCTCGGGCCACGACTGGCTGGCCGCCAAGTGAAGCCCGGACTGGCGATCGCGCTGACCGCCGGGGCCGGCGGGCTGGTGGCCATGCAGGCGCCCATCAACGGGATGCTGGGCAAGTCGGCCGGCAAGCTGGCGGCGGCCTCGATCTCGTTCACGATCGGCACGATCGTGCTGGTCGCGATCACGGGGTTGAGCGGCGCGGAGGTCAAGCTCGGCGAGGCGGCCAAGCTGCCGTGGCACTACTTCATCGGCGGCCTCCTGGGCGCGGCGTACGTCACCACGGTCCTCATCACCGTCAACACGCTGGGCGCCGGTGGGGTCACCGCCGCCACCATCGCCGGGCAGCTGACCACCTCCGTGGTGCTCGATCGCGCGGGGGTCTTCGGCCTGCCCGAGCGCCCGATCACGGCGGCGCGGGTGGTCGGCGTCGCGCTGCTGGCGGCCGGCGTGTACCTGATCGTGCGGAAGTAGGCGCCCGTGTCGCGGCCGCGCGCACGCGCGCGGCCGCGGAGCTCCACCGG
>DASVQK010000024.1:0-10522 GCA_036389105.1 Thermoleophilaceae bacterium | reverse complement strand
CTGATGCCGCGCGCCGTCTTCCTGCTGCCGGGCGTGGGCGCCCAGGGCGGCGCGGTGGACGATCTGGCGCCGGCGTTCGCGCCGCACCCCGCCGCCGGCCTCGTCACCGCCTCGCGCTCGATCGTGAACGCGCACGAGGAGCGCGGCGGCGACCCGGCGGCCGCCGCGCGGGCGGCAGCGGAGGAGCTCCGCGCGGCCGTTCGGACGCTCGCCGGCTAGTCGCGCGTCGGATCTCTCGCCGGCCGCGCGTGACGGAGTGCACTCCCCGCAGCCCGCTCGGCCTGCGACACTTCAGTCCATGAAGTGCCGCGAGTGCGGCCATGCGAATCCCGACGACGCGAACTTCTGCGGCGGCTGCGGCAGCCCGCTCGCGCGCGAGGAGCCATGCCCGAACTGCGAGCGGGCGAACCCGCCGGGCCTTAGGTTCTGCCCCGGCTGCGGCCAGCGTCTGGCGGCGGCCGAGGCCGCCGCCGCGAACGGCGACGGGGCTGGGCCCGTGTGGTCGCCGCGCCAGATCGCGAGCGGCCGCTACGTGATCAAGGGGTTCCTGGGCGAGGGCGGGCGCAAGCGCGTGTACCTCGGGCACGACGAGAGCCTCGACCGCGACGTCGCCATCGCGCTGGTCAAGACGGAGGGACTGGACGACGCGGCGCGCAAGCGCGTGCGCGCCGAGGCGCGCGCGATGGCCCGGCTGGGCGACCACCCGAGCATCGTCACGATCCACGACATAGGCGACGAGGCCGGCGAGCCGTACATCGTCAGCCAGTACATGGACGGCGGCTCGCTCGAGGGGCTGCTGGACGGTCGGGACGAGCGGCGCCTGCCGGCCGCGGAGGCGATCCGGATCGCGGACTGCGTGGCCGCCGCCCTCGAGCACGCCCACTCCAAGGGCATCGTGCACCGCGACCTGAAGCCGGCCAACGTCTGGCTGGCCCGCGACGGCACCGCCAAGCTCGGGGACTTCGGCCTGGCGTTCTCCCTCGAGCACTCGCGCCTCACGCGCACGGGGACGATCGTCGGCACGGTCGCGTACATGGCCCCCGAGCAGGCCCTCGGCCGCCAGCCCGACGCGTGCAGCGACCTCTACTCGCTCGGCGCGATGCTCTACGAGATGGTGACCGGCCGGCCGCCGTTCGCGGGCGACAGCGCGGTGTCGGTCATCTCCCAGCACACCAGCGCGGACCCGGTGGCGCCCTCGTGGCACAACCCGGCCGTGCCGGACGAGCTCGAGCGGCTGATCCTCGGGCTGCTCGCGAAGTCCCCCGACGACCGGCCCGGCGACGCGGCCGAGGTTCGCGCTGCGCTGGCGGTCGCGGCGGCCGCGGCGGCCGCGGCGGAGAGCGCCGGCGCGCCGGACGCGCACCAGCTCGCGGAGGTCAATCCCGTCGAGGGCCTGGCCGGCGGCGTGTTCGTGGGCCGCGACCGCGAGGTCGAGCGGCTGCGCGCGGGGTTCGAGGACGCCCTGGCCGGGCGCGGCCGTCTCCTGATGCTGGTGGGCGAGCCGGGCATCGGCAAGACCCGCACCGCCCAGGAGCTGCTCACGTACGCGCGGCTGCGCGGTGCGCGCGTCCTGGTCGGGCGCTCGGTGGAGGGCGAGGGAGCGCCCGCGTACTGGCCCTGGATGCAGATGGCGCGCGCGTACATCCAGGACCGTGGGCCCGAGGCCGCCGCCGCCGAGATGGGCGCCGGCGCGGCCGACATGGCGCAGGTCTTCTCGGAGCTCCGCGAGCTGATCCCGGGGATCGCTGAGCCCGCGTCGAGCGAGCCCGAGCAGGCGCGCTTCCGGTTCTTCGACAGCACCGCCACCTTCCTCCGGAACGCCGCGCGCGAGGAGCCGCTCGTGCTCCTCCTGGACGACCTCCACTGGGCCGACAAGCCGTCGCTCCTGTTCCTCCAGTTCCTCGCGCGCGAGCTGTCGGACTCGAGGCTGCTCGTGATCGGCACCTACCGCGACATGGAGCTGAGCCGGAGCCACCCGCTGTCGCAGGTGCTGGCCGAGCTGACCCGCGAGAGCCTGGTCGAGCGCGTGGTGCTGCGCGGCCTGACCGAGGGCGACGTGGAGCGCTTCATCCAGATGACGGCCAGCATCGACCCGCCCCCGCGTCTCGTGCGGGCCGTGTACGAGGAGACCGAGGGCAACCCGTTCTTCGTGTCCGAGATCGTCAGCCTGCTGGCGTCCGAGGGCCGCCTGGAAGGCGGAGACCTGCGCGACGTGGTGCTCACGATCCCGCAGGGCGTGCGCGAGGTGGTGGGCCGCCGCCTCGACCGCCTGTCGAGGGAGTGCAACTGGGTGCTGTCGGCGGCGTCGGTGATCGGCCGGGACTTCGCGCTCGACGTGCTCGACCACGTGGTCTGCGACGAGGTCCGCTCGACCATGCCCGAGCACGTGGACCAGCTCAGCCGCGAGCGCCTGCTCGAGGTGATCGACGAGGCGGTGGCGGCGCGGGTGATCGTGCCGGTGTCGGGGGCGGTCGGTCCCTACAGCTTCTCCCACGCGCTGGTGCGCGAGGCGCTGTACGAGGAGCTGAGCATGGCCCGCCGCGTGCGGCTGCACAAGCGGGTGGGCGAGGTGGTGGAGGAGCTGGCCGGCTCGAACCGCGACGAGCGCCTTCACGAGCTGGCCCACCACTTCCTCCAGGCGCAGGAGCTGGACAAGGCCGTCGAGTACTCGGTGCAGGCCGCCGGTCACGCGATGACGCGGCTGGCCTACGAGGAGGGCGCGGCGCTGTACGAGCAGGCGCTCCAGGCGATGGAGCTCCGCGGGCGCGTGGGCGGGCGCGAGCAGGCCGAGCTGCTCCTGGCCCTGGGCGACGCGCAGGCGCGCGCCGCGGAGCTGCGCGCCAGCGACACCTTCTACCGCGCCGCCGAGGCCGCGCGGCGCGACGGCGCTCACGAGCAGCTGGCCCGCGCGGCCCTGGGCCTGGCCGACCGCTTCGAGGTAGGCATCATCGACGAGCCGCTCAACGCGGTGCTCGAGGAGGCGCTCGAGGGCATCTCGTGCGACGACGGCGCGATGCGCGCGAGGCTGCTCGCGAGCCTGGGCAGCGTCGTGTTCTTCCAGTCGCGCGAGCGGGCCCACAAGCTGACCGAGGAGGCCGTGGCGATGGCGCGCCGGGTGGGCGACCCCTCGACGCTCGCCGCCGCGCTCAAGCAGCGCCACTTCGTGCTGTTCGAGCCGCAGTTCCTGGAGCAGCGCCTGAAGGTGGCCACCGAGCTCGTGCGGGTGGCCAGGCAGTCGGGCGAGCGCGACCACGAGGTGGACGGCCGCGGGCTGCTCCTGTCGAGCCTGCTCGAGCTGGGCGACATCCGCCGCGTCGACGAGGAGATCGAGGCGTTCGCGCGCGGCGCCGAGGAGCTGCGCCAGCCGAACTACCTGCGCTTCGCCGCGATCCGGCGGGCGATGCGGGCGCTCCTGGCCGGCCGCCTGGAGGACGTCCAGCCGCTGCTCGAGCAGCAGTCGCTCCAGCACCGCTGGTACGCCCTCGACCCGAACGTGGTGCAGGCGTCCGGCGTGGTGCTGTTCCAGCTCCGCCGCCAGCAGGGCCGCGTGGACGAGATCCTCGGGGCGATGGAGAGGCTGACCGAGCAGTACCCCGCCATCCCGTCGTGGCGCGGGGCGCTGGCCCTGCTCTACTCCGCGCAGGGGCGGACCGACGACGCGCGGCGCGAGTTCGACCGCATGGCCGCCGACGACTTCGCCGCCGTGCGCGACGACCCCAACCGCCTGGTGGGCTACACGCTCCTGTCGCAGGTGGCCGTCCGGCTGGGCGACCGCGAGCGGTCCGCGCGCCTCTACGAGCTGCTCCTTCCCTACGAGGACCGCAACGTGGTGGTGGGCAACGCCTGGGCGTGCGAGGGCGCCGCGGCCACGTTCCTGGGCGAGCTGGCCGGCGCGCTGGGGCGCTACGAGGACGCCGAGCGCCACTTCGAGAGCGGGATGCGGATGAACCGCGCGCTGGAGTCGCCGCCGTACGTGGCCGAGACGCAGTTCAAGCACGCGCTCGTGCTGGCGCAGCGCGACGGGCCGGGCGACGCCGACCGCGCCCGCGAGCTGCTGGCCGAGGCGCTGGACACCGCGCAGGAGCTGGGCATGGCGGCGCTGGTCGAGCGCGCCTTCGAGCTGAAGCTGCGGCTCCAGGGGATCGACACGGCGGACGTGCGCTCCTCGATCGACGCGGTGGCCGAGGCGGTGGAGGACGAGCGCCCCGACCTGTCCACCGCGACCGCCCCCGACGGCACCGTCACGATCCTGTTCAGCGACATCGAGGGCTCCACAGCGATGACGGAGCGCCTCGGCGACCGTCGCTGGCTCGAGGTGCTCCGCGAGCACAACGCGATCGTGCGAGCCCAGGTACGCGAGCACGGCGGCTTCGAGGTCAAGTCGCAGGGCGACGGATTCATGCTCGCGTTCTCAAGCGCGCGGCGCGCGCTCGACTGCGCGATCGCCGTGCAGCGCGCGTTCGCGGCGCAGGCCGACGAGCGCCCCGACGAGGCCGTCCGGGTGCGGATCGGCATGCACACCGGCGAGGCCATCCGGGAGCAGGACGACTTCTTCGGCCGCAACGTGATCCTGGCCGCGCGGATCGCCGCGCAGGCCCAGGGCGCCGAGATACTGGTCTCCGCGCTGCTCAAGGAGCTCACCGAGAGCTCGGGCGACGTGGAGTTCGGCGAGGCGCGCGAGGTGGTGCTGAAGGGCCTGACCGGGACGTATCGCCTGCACGCGGTCGAGTGGCGCGAGGTGGCCGCCGGCGCGGCCGGCTGAGGCGCAGGGACCCGCCCGCCGCGGCTCGGTCGCCGGATACCATGGGCGGCCGGCGATGGACATGCAATCCCGCAGCCCGGCGCGACTGCTCGCCCCCGTCGCCCTCGTCGTGTTCGCGATCGCGCTGCTCGTGGTGCTGACCACGGCCGGGGGCGGCGAGAAATCGAAGGACGCGTCCTCCGAGACCAGGCAGGAGCAGCGCGACCTCGAGCTCCAGCGTCAGCGCAGGCAGGCCAAGCAGGCCAGGCAGGCGAAGCGCGGGAACCGCCTGCCGCAGAACGTCTACGTCGTCAAGACGGGCGACACCCTCGGGTCGATCGCGCAGAAGACGGGGATCCCCGTCGAGAAGCTCCAGGAGCTCAACCCGAACCTCGATCCGCAGGCCCTCGTGTCCGGCCAGCGGCTCAAGCTCAGGTAGTGGCTCACCGACTTCGACGCGCGCTCGCCGCGGTCGCGGCGTCGCTGGCCCTAGCTGCCGGCGCGGGCTCCACCGCGTCCGCGGCGGCTCCGCCGGACGTCCGCGCTCCCGCCGCCATCGTGCTCGACGCGCGCAGCGGCGCGGTGCTGTTCGCGAAGGACCCCGACGGCCGGCGCGCGATCGCCAGCACCACCAAGCTCATGACCGCGAACCTGGTGCTCCAGCGCGCGCGCGACGACCAGGTGTTCACGGCGCCCCCCTACGGGGCGCAGCCCGCGGAGTCCGTAGTCGGTTTGAGGGCCGGCGAGCGCATGACGGTCCGCGACCTCCTGCGCGCGCTGCTCCTGCCGAGCGCCAACGACGCCGCGGCCACGCTGGCGCTCGGGGTGGCCGGGTCCACGGGCGCCTTCGTGGACCAGATGAACGCCGAAGCGCGGCGGCTCCATCTGGTCAACACGGGCTACGCGAACCCGGTCGGGCTCGACGACCCCGCCAACTACTCGAGCGCGCGCGACCTGGCCAACCTGGCCCGCCGCCTGATGCGCGACCCGCGCTTCGCCCGCGTGGTGGACATGCCCCGCGCCACCCTGACGAGCGGCGCGCGCCCGCGGACGGTGCTCAACCGCAACCAGCTCGTGCGCTCGTATCCGTTCGTGGACGGCGTGAAGACCGGCCACACGCGCCAGGCCGGCTACGTGCTGGTGGGCGCCGCCAGGCGGGGCACGAGCCGGGTGATAAGCGTCGTGCTCCACGAGCCGAGCGAGGCGGCGCGCGACCGCGAGAGCCTTGCGCTGCTCCGCTACGGCCTCGACCAGTTCCAGGAGGTGCGGCCCCTGATCGCCAGGAAGACCCTGGCGCTGGTGCCCGTCAACTGGTTCGACGGGGTGCACATCCGGCTGCGGGCGGAGCGCGACCTCACGCTCAGCGTGCGCCGCGGCGCGAGCGTGCGCACCCACGTGCGCCTTCCCTTCCCGCTGCACCTGACCGGGCCGCTGCCCACGGGCACGGCGGTGGGCAGCGTCACCGTGGTGGTCGACGGCCGCCGCGTGGCGCGCGTCCCGCTCGTCACCGACGAGCCCACGCCGGCGGCCAGCTTCGTGCGCAAGGCTGCGATCTACGCCGGCGGCAACCGCTGGGCGGTAGTGTTCGGCCTCCTGGGCATCGTCCTGCTGGCGGTCTTCCGGTTCGGAGACCCGCTGGTGGCGCTGGTACGGGGGAGAGGCGAGAGATGATCATCACGGTCACGCTCAACGCGGCGATCGACAAGACGCTCGCCGTGCCCAACTTCCGCCTCGGCCGCAGGCACCGGGCCGTGGAGCAGACGTCGATGGCGGGCGGCAAGGGCGTCAACGTCGCGCGCGCGCTCAAGACCCTCGGCCAGCCCGTGATCGCCACCGGCGTGGCGGGCGGCCCGACCGGCACGCGGATCATCGAGCAGCTCACCGAGGAGGCGATCCTCAACGACTTCGTCCGGATCCACGAGGAGTCGCGCACGTCCACGGCGGTCGTGGACCCCACGAACGGCGTCCAGACCGAGATCAACGAGCGCGGCCCTGAGGTCTCGCAGGCCGAGCTCGACCTGTTCGTGGACAAGCTCCTGTACCTGGCCAAGGGCGCGGGCGTGTGCGTGTTCTCGGGCAGCCTGCCCCGCGGCGTCCCGCCGGAGCTGTACGCGCGGCTGATCGAGGACCTGCGCCGGCTCGACGTGATCACCGTCCTGGACTCCGAGGGCGAGTCCCTGCGGCTGGGCACGCGGGCCGAGCCGAACGTGGTCACGCCCAACCAGCCCGAGGCGGAGGAGCTGGTGGGCCACGAGTTCGGCGACGACGACGCCGAGCAGGCGGGCGCGATGCGCGAGATGGTGGAGCTGGGCGCGCGCGAGGCGATCCTCACCCTGGCCACCGGCTGCGTGGCGCTGGTGGGCGACGACGGCGACCGCAGGCTGTACCGGGCGCGCATCGACCCCGGCCTCGTGGACGCGCGCTCCGGCGTGGGCTCCGGCGACGCGTTCCTCGCCGGCTACGTGGCGTCGCGCTACACGGGCAGCTCGCCCGAGGACTGCCTGCGCTTCGCGGTCGCCTGCGGCGCCGAGTCCGTCCAGCACTTCGGAGCGGGAGTGTTGGACCCCGCCGGCGTGGAGCGGCTCACCTCCCAGGTGGAGGTCGAGCGGATGGCCGAGCCGGCGCTCCAGGCCGGGGGCTGAGCCCGCGGCCGGGCGGTCGCGGCGGCGACTCCCGTTCTCCCCGCAAATAGCGGGGAAGCCCCCGAGCGGGGCGCCGGAAGCCCGGTGCTAGGCTCACTTTCAGTCCGCCTCCGAACCTAGGATGCCGCCATGGAAGTAGAGATCGGACGGGGCAAGAAGGGCCGCCGCGCCTACGGGTTCGACGACATCGCCATCGTGCCGTCTCGCCGCACGCGCGATCCCGACGACATCGACATCGCCTGGACGCTCGGCCCCTACCGGTTCGAGCTGCCGCTGCTGGCGGCCGCCATGGACGGCGTCGTGTCGCCCACCACCGCGGGCATCGTGGGCAAGCTCGGCGGGCTGGCCGTCCTCAACCTCGAGGGCATCTTCACCCGCTACGAGGACGCCGACGAGCAGCTCGAGCGCATCTCGCAGCTGCCGCCCGAGCAGGCCACGGCGGAGATGCAGCGCATCTACCAGGAGCCGGTCAAGGAGGCGCTCGTCTCCCAGCGCGTGGCGGAGATCAAGGAGCAGGGCGTCGTCTGCGCCGCCTCGCTCACGCCGCAGCGCGTCACGCGCTACTACGAGGCCGCGCTCGACGCCGGCCTCGACATCCTGGTCATCCAGGGCACGGTCATCTCGGCCGAGCACGTGTCGGTCACCAGCGAGCCGCTCAACCTCAAGGAGTTCATCCGCGAGGTGCCGGTGCCCGTCGTGGTCGGCGGCTGCGCGTCCTACTCCACCGGGCTCCACCTCATGCGCACCGGCGCCGTGGGCGTGCTGGTCGGGGTGGGCCCCGGCGCCGCGTGCACCACGCGCGGCGTGCTCGGCATCGGCGTGCCGCAGGCCACCGCGATCGCCGACGTCCAGGCCGCCCGCTCGCAGCACATGCTCGAGACGGGCGAGTACGTCAAGGTCATCGCCGACGGCGGCATGCGCAACGGCGGCGACGTGTCCAAGGCGTTCGCCTGCGGGGCCGACGCGGTCATGATCGGCTCGCCGCTCGCGCGCGCGTACGAGGCGCCGGGGCACGGCTTCCACTGGGGCATGGCCACGTTCCACCCGTCGCTGCCGCGCGGCGCGCGCGTCAAGACCACCCAGAACGGCACGCTCGAGCAGATCCTGCTCGGGCCCGCCCACGAGAACGACGGCACGTTCAACCTGATGGGCAGCCTGCGCACCTCGATGGCCACCTGCGGCTACGAGGACATCCCCTCGTTCCACCGCGCGGAGGTCATGGTGGCGCCCGCGCTCCAGAGCGAGGGCAAGCAGCTCCAGCGCGACCAGGGCATCGGCATGGGCGCCACCCGTGCCGCCGCCGCGGCCCCGGAGCCGCAGGGCCTCGCCACCGCCGACAACGGCGGCGGGCCGGTGGGCGCGCCGGTCGCGTGAACCGCCCGCTGGCTGCGCCCAGCGCCAAGGCCGCGGACGACGTAGCGGGCGCCACCCGCGCCCAGGAGGTTCTGGTCCTGGACTTCGGCGGCCAGTACTCGCAGCTCATCGCGCGCCGCGTGCGCGAGTGCGGCGTGTTCAGCGAGCTGCTGCCCCACACCGTCGGGATCGACGAGGTCCGCCGCCGCTCGCCGCGCGGGCTGATCCTGTCCGGCGGGCCCGCGTCGGTCTACGCGGAGGGCGCGCCGCGGCTGCCGCTCGAGCTGCTCGAGCTCGGGGTTCCGGTGCTGGGCATCTGCTACGGCATGCAGGCGATGGTGCTGGAGCTGGGCGGGCGCGTGGAGGGCGCCTCGGTCGGCGAGTTCGGCCGCTCGTCGCTCACGGTTCGCGAGCCCGGTCGGCTGCTGGCCGGGCTGCCGGCGGAGCAGAGCTGCTGGATGTCGCACCGCGACACCGTGTTCGAGGCGCCGCCCGGCTTCGCGGCGCTGGCGTCGTCGTCGGAGTCGCCGGTGGCGGCGCTCGAGGACGTCGCGCGCGGGCTGTACGGGATCCAGTTCCACCCCGAGGTGGTGCACACGCCGTACGGCACGGCGATCCTGAAGACGTTCCTGGAGGACGTCTGCGGCTGCGACATGAGCTGGTCGCCGGCGTCGGTTGCCGAGGAGCAGGTCGAGCGCATCCGCGCCCAGGTGGGCGGCGAGCGGGTCATCTGCGGGCTGTCGGGGGGTGTCGACTCGTCGGTGGCCGCGCTGCTGGTGCACCGTGCCGTGGGCGACCAGCTCACGTGCGTCTTCGTGGACCACGGGCTGATGCGCAAGAACGAGGGGGACCAGGTGGTGGCCGCCTTCCGCGACACCTTCCAGGTGCCGCTCGTGGCCGTGGACGCCGAGGACCGCTTCCTGGACCGGCTCGCCGGGGTGGTGGACCCCGAGCGCAAGCGCAAGATCATCGGCGAGGAGTTCATCCGCGTGTTCGAGGAGCAGGCGGCGGAGCTGGGCAACCCGCGCTTCCTGGTGCAGGGCACGCTCTACTCCGACGTGATCGAGTCGGGCGGCGGGCACGGCGCGGCCACGATCAAGTCGCACCACAACGTGGGCGGGCTGCCCGAGGACCTGGAGTTCGAGCTGGTCGAGCCGCTGCGCTCGCTGTTCAAGGACGAGGTCCGCCAGGTCGGGGCCGAGCTGGGCATGGCCGAGCGCCTGGTCTGGCGCCAGCCGTTCCCGGGGCCCGGACTGGCCATCCGCGTGGTGGGCGGCGAGGTCACCAAGGAGCGCCTCGAGCTGCTGCGCGACGCCGACCACGTGCTCCAGGACGAGATCCGCTCGGCGGGCCTGTACCGCGAGCTGTGGCAGTCGTTCTGCGTGCTGCCGGCCGATCTCCGCACGGTCGGCGTGCAGGGCGACGAGCGCAGCTACGGGTACGTGGTCGTCATCCGCGCGGTCACCAGCGACGACGCGATGACGGCCGACTGGGCCCGCCTGCCCTACGACCTGCTGGAGAAGATCGCCTCGCGGATGATCAACGAGATCCCCGCCGTGAACCGGGTCGTGCTGGACATCACGTCCAAGCCGCCGGGCACGATCGAGTGGGAGTGATCGTGGGAGGCTGCAAACCTTCGCCTGGGGGCGTCATCGGGTGTCGGTCGTGCGAAGCACTGCCCGACACCCTCTTCCTTGCCATGCTCGGTTTTCGCACCCAGACACCTCCCACTACGTGGGAGTGACCCGCTTCTAGCTGTACGCGTCCCAGGCCTTCAGCGAGGGCG